>CAZPJM010000044.1:18269-23697 GCA_964586865.1 uncultured Enterobacteriaceae bacterium | reverse complement strand
CGGCCATCATCCGCCAGGACATCGGCTTCTTCGACACGGCGCGGACCGGCGAGCTCACGAACCGCCTCTCCTCCGACACGACGGTGCTGCAGAACACCCTGACGGTGAACGTGAGCATGGGCCTGCGCTTCGGGATCGGGGCGGTGGGTGGTGTGGTCATGATGCTCATCACCTCGCCCCTGCTCACGGGCGTGGCCATGGCGGTGGTGCCCGTGGTGGCCATCGGGGCCGCGGTCTACGGCCGCGTGGTGCGTCGCCTCTCTAAGCGCGTCCAGGACGCCCTCGCCGACGCCACCCAGGTGGCCGAGGAGACCCTGGCCGGCGTGCGGACGGTCCGCGCCTTCGCCCGCGAGGAGGCCGCCATCGAGACCTACGGGAGCGCCGTCCAGCGGAGCTTCCGCCTGGCGGCCCGGCGGGCCCTCGCCACCGGCCTCTTCCAGGGCATCGCCGGCTTCGGGGGCTTCGGAGCCATCGCACTGGTGGTGTGGTTCGGCGGGCGCATGGTCATGGACGAGGCGCTCTCGGTGGGCGACCTGACGGCCTTCCTCCTCTACACCCTGGGTGTGGCGTTCGGCCTCGGCGCCCTGTCGGGCCTGTACGGGGACTTCATGAAGGCCATCGGGTCCAGCCGGCGGGTGTTCCACTTGCTCGACCTGCCCGCGCCCCTCGAGGACCGGGACGGGGCCCGGGTGGCGTCCCTCGACGGCGACATCCGCCTCGAGGGGGTGCGCTTCACCTACCCGGCCCGCCCGGACCAGCCCGTCCTCCACGGGATCGATCTCCACCTGGCCCCGGGCGAGGTGGTGGCGCTGGTGGGACCGTCGGGCAGCGGCAAGTCCACCGTCGCGGCGCTCCTGTCGCGCTTCTACGATCCCGACGACGGCGTGATCCGGGTGGATGGGCGGGACTCCCGGGAGCTGGACCCGCGGGGGCTGCGGCGCCACGTGGGGGTGGTGGCCCAGGAGCCGGTGCTGTTCGCCGCCTCCATCGCCGAGAACATCCGCTACGGCCGCCCCGATGCCTCCGACGAGGAGGTGCTGGCCGCCGCCGAGGCCGCCAACGCCCGGGACTTCGTCGAGGCCTTCGCCGAGGGCTTCGACACCGAGGTGGGCGAGCGCGGCGTGCGGCTCTCGGGGGGCCAGAAGCAGCGGATCGCCATCGCCCGGGCCATCCTGAAGGACCCGGCGGTGCTCATCCTGGACGAGGCCACCAGCGCGCTGGATACCGAGTCGGAGCAGCTCGTGCAGGAGGCGCTGGAGCGGCTCATGCGCGGGCGGACCACGCTGGTGATCGCCCATCGGCTCTCGACCGTCCGCGACGCCGATCGGGTGGTGGTGCTGGACCAGGGCCGGGTGGTGGAGGAGGGCACCCACGAGAGCCTCATGGCGCGCGCAGAGGGGCGGTACCGGGCCCTGGTGGAGCGGCAGTTCGGGGAGGTGGCCTGAGGCGCCGACCGCTCAGCGGCAGGTGCCCACGTCGGCGTAGAGCACCTGCACGCGGGTCCCGTCGGGCACCGGTCGGGTGAGCTCCAGGCGGGTGAGGGGGTCGGCGTCCGAGCCCACCTGCACCAGGCGGAAGTCGGTGGTGGCCTGGTCGTCGAGGGCGACGCGGACGCTCCCCGGGAGCGGCTCGGTGGCCAGGATCCAGCCGTCCACCGGGCGGCGCAGCTCGGCCGTGTGGGCGGCCAGGGCCCGGGCGTGGGGCGTCCAGTCGGCGGCGCAGGCGTCCAGGGCCAGCCCGGCGGTGGCGCGGGAGGCGGCCGGCAGCCGGGAGGCGGCGGGGGCGCAGCTCCCGGCCGGGGAGATGGTGGAGATGGCGACCCCGCCGGTGAGCTCGAAGCGGACCTCGTCGACATAGCTGTCGACCCGGCGGGGGCTGGCATCGTCCCGGCCGCTCACCAGCACCGCGTGAACCGGCTCCCAGGGCTCGAACCAGCCCGCCAGGCACGGCGTCCCCGCCCGCGAGGCCGCCACCGACAGCAGGGAGAGCAGGCGGTCGGCCTCGGCCGTGCCCGGATCCCGCAGGCTGTCCGCGAGGCCGTCGAGGATCGCCGCGTCGGCGTCGCTCCGCGTGCCGAAGGGCGGCTGGCCCTCGGCGCAGCCGGTGGCGGTGGAGAGGGCGGTGATCCGAAAGTCCACATCGTCGTCGCGCAGGTCGGCGAGGAGGGTGGGCAGGGCGTCCTCCAGGCGGTCCAGGACCGGCAGCGGGCCCGGGCGATCGTCGGCGAGCACCAGGACCTGGGCCCCCGAGCCGTCGGAGGTCCGGAAGCGCTCCTCGGCGGTGAAGGTGTTCAACCCGCGCCCGCGCAGGGTGGCGGTCACCGGCTCGGCCAGGGTGGTGTGGAGGGACAGGGTGCACGCGGCGGGGCCCACGTCCACCGGGGTGAAGGTGATGGGCAGATCCACCCGCCCGCCCACCGGCACCACCGTCCCCGCCACCCGGGTGCCGTCGTCGAAGGTGTCTCCGAGGTCGAAGCCGTCACAGCCGGGCTCGTCGCCCAGGGACCAGCCCTCGATGGGCAGGGCATCCGGCCCCGCGTTGGTCAGCCGGGCCTGCACCGGGCTGGCGCACCACTGGCGGGTGTCGGGGGCCTGCTCGGCGGTCAGGTCGGGGGTGGGCCCGCTGGCGCGCCCCTCGAGGCGCACCTCGAGGGTGCCCACGTCGGGGCTGGTGCGCAGCGCCATGCGCCCCTCGAAGCCCCCGCCGTGGGGCGGATCGAAGACGATGGGAACCTCGAGCACGTCACCGGGGCCCAGCACCCGGAACCGGGGGATGGCCGGATCGTCGACCCGGAAGACGTCGCCGCCCTCCGGCCCCTTGTCCCCCAGGATCGTGGTCAGATCCGAGACCACCACCGACTCGGGGCAGTCGCTGACCACCTGGACCGTCCTGGGCGCGCTGGGCGCGTCGCTGGCCGCCAGGTCGAAGGCCAGGGTGGCCGGGGTGACCACCACGCGGCACGCCGGCGGCGCGCCCGTGTCCCACGGATCCCGGTCCGGGACGCCCCCACAGGCGACCAGGACGAGGGCGGAGGCGGCGAGGCGCGCGACCAAGGGGCTCCGGGGGTCAGCGGAAGGCCGCCCCCACCGAGAGGCCGTGGAGGACCCCGAGCTCGAGGGTGTCCCCGGCGCCCGGCACGGGGGCGAGGCGGACATCGTACCGAACCAGGGCGTCGGTCGCGTCGTTGATCCGGGTGCGCCAGCCGGCCCGCAGGCCCGGGGCCACCAGCGCGCCCACGTCGGAATAGGTCTCGGGGACCGCGCAGGTCACGCACTGGATCTGCCGCCACCGCGCGCCGGCCTCGAGGGTCGGGCCCACCGACAGGGCCGGGTGGGGCCGCCAGGCGGCGTGGACGCCCACCGTCGGCAGCAGGTTCACCTGGGCCTCATGGGCCCCGTCCCGCTGGAAGGAGGCGTCGAAGTCGGGCGCCGCGCCACGCAGCCCGCTCACCCGGAGGTGCACCCCGGCGGTGAAGGTCCGCCGGACCACCGGGCGCCAGCCCACCTCGAGGTCGGGGGCGAAGGGGTTGAGGGCCTGGGCGCCGTGGGTGGCCACCGCCCCCAGGTGCACGGTGAGCTCCGGGTCGGTGGGCCGGACCAGCTCCTCGATCTGCAGGTGCTCGCCGGCACGCAGCCGCACCCGCTCGCTGTGGATGGTCCGCCCATCGGCCGTCTCGAGGCGGATCCGGTGGATGCCGGGCTCGATGGCCACCACCCCGGGCAGGGTGCCCCGGCTCTGGCCGTCGACCAGCAGCCGGGCCGAGGCCAGCAGACCGTTGTAGGCGCTCACCAGGGCGTTCTCGGCGCGGGTCCGGCGGGTGGGATCGCCGGACAAAAAGATGGACTCCCGCCCGACGATCTGGTACTCGGCCCGGGGGACCTGGAGGCCGCCGGTGTGGCGGATGGTGCGCTCCTGGGCGTAGTCGTGGGCCTCGGTCACGTCGACCAGGCCATCGCGGTCCAGGTCGGCCGTGCCGCGGTCCTCGGTGAGGGCCCGGAGGAGGAAGTGGGTGTAGACCCCGTTGCCCAGGGCCCGGTCCTCCATGGCCGGCTGGTAGAACTGGGCCGCGTAGAGCCGGGCCTCGGACTCGGTCACCTGGGCGACGGGGTTCGGGGCGGGGGGCTCGCCGCGGAGGCTGGCCAGACGGTCACGGGTGGTGTCGTTGAGGGCGGCGCGGCTGCTGTCGCTGCGGCCGTTGTGGCAGGTGTCCATGATGAGGACCCGCCGCCGCGGGGTCAGCGAGGAGAGGGTGGCCTCGAGATCGGCCACGGCCAGGCCCTCCTCGGCGGGAGTGGCCAGCTCGGCATCGGCGGGGAGGAACCAGAGGCGGGTGCCCTCGAGGGGGTCCAGGGTGAGGGTGCCGTGCCCGGAGAGGTAGAGGACGAAGGTGTCGTCGCGCTGCAGATCGGCGGTGACCGCCTCGAGGCGCTCCAGGATGGCCTGGCGGGAGGTGGCGTCGGGCCCGGTGAGGACGTGGACCTCGTCGAAGTCGCCCACCGCCTCGTCGCGGAGGGCCCGGGCCATGTCCCGGGCGTCCTTGCCGGCGAAGGCCAGGGGCTCCAGGTCGGGATCGGCGTAGGTGTCCACGCCCACCAGCAGCGCCACGCGGCGGGCCTGGTAGGCGCGGTCGAGCTGTCCATCCTTGGGGACGGTCACCTTGCCGGCCAGGGCGGGTCCCGCCAGGAGCGGGGTCAGGAGCAGTGCGGGGATCCAGCGGTTCATCGCACGGCCTCCACCCGCTCGGCGGCGCAGCGGCCCCCGAGCGCCCGGGCGGCCGCGCAGACCGCGTCGGTCGCGGGCTCGACGGCCAGGCCCCGGACCAGGCGGTCCGGCGCCAGGGGGTTCTCGGTGCGGATGAGCGCGAACACGGCCTCTGCCTCTCCTGTCTCCATGGAATACCCGACGAGTCCACCCCCTGTCTCCAGATCGCCGGAGAGATCCGCCGTCCCGGTGCCGCCGACCGCCTGCTGGTGGATCACCACGACCCCGTCGGCGTCGATCCGAACCAGGTGGAGGTGGCCGGGGACGTGGGCGTCGTAGCGGAACAGGAGCGTGTCCCCGGCGGTGTAGCTCGCGTCACGTCGGAACCGGGCCACCTCGCCCGTGGGGCTGCGGACAGCGAGCCGAAGGTCGACGGCGGGGCCGATGGACTCCTCGCCGCGGGCGATCCAGTCGCTCGGATCGCCCGGGACCGGACCCGAGGGCAGGGCGACGTAGCCCACGAGCAGGGCCGCGGCGGCGGCCAGCAGGCCCCCGATCCACGGCCAGGGACGGCGGCGGTTGGCGGGCACGGGCACCGGCCCCACCTCGGCGTCGATGCGGGCGAGCACCGCCGCGTCCAGCGCGGGGGGCGGAGCCGGGGCGGGGAGGGCATCGACGGCGGCCTGGACCCGGACATCGTCGAGGATGGCGCGGGAGAGCGCGGGGG
>CAZPJM010000044.1:0-18169 GCA_964586865.1 uncultured Enterobacteriaceae bacterium | reverse complement strand
TCGACGGCGGCCTGGACCCGGACATCGTCGAGGATGGCGCGGGAGAGCGCGGGGGTCGGAGCCGGGGCGGGGAGGGCGTCGACGGCGGCCTGGATCCGGACGTCGTCCAGGATGGCCCGACCGAGCTCCGGAGGCGGGGACAGGTCCGGGAGGGCCGAGGCGGCCGCATCGATGCGGGCCAGCTCGGCGTGGAGGTCCCGGGCCTCCGCGTCGGCGCGGAGCAGGGCCTCGGCGTCGGCCGGGCGAGGGCCGCCGTCCAGGAGCCAGTCGCGGAGCGCCGCGTTCACGGGGTGACCCCCGACGCGGCGAGCTGCTCGCGGAGGCGGGCCCGGGCCCGGGAGATGCGCCGGCGGGCGTTGGCCGGGGTGATGTCCAGGGCCGCCGCCACCTCGTTGTGGTCCAGGCCCTCCACCGCCCCCAGCAGGAAGGCCTCGCGGAGGGTGTCGGGGAGCTCGGCGATGGCCCGCTCGAGGTCGAGGCCGTCGAGGGGGTGGGGGTTGCCGGCGCCCTCTGGCCGCCAGAAGAGGTCACCGGCGATGCCCTCGTCGTGGGGGATGGTGTCCACGCGGCGCTGCTCGCGACGGAAGCGGTCGCGGGCCGCGTTGGCGGCGATGCGGAACAGCCACGGGCGGAGGGACTGGCTGGCATCGAAGGACGCGGCGAAGCGCCAGACGCGCAGGAAGACCTCCTGGTACAGCTCGGCCGTGAGCTCCCGGTCCCGGGTCCGCCGCACCAGGAAGGACCACACGGGTCCCTGGTAGCGGGCGAACAGGGTGCCGAAGGCCTCCTGGTTGCCGGCTTGCACGAGCTGCATCAGTTCCTCGTCGGACCGCGTGTCGATCGCGTCCTCCATGCGCCCACTACGGCCGCCGGGGCCCAGGTGTGACAGCGGCTCCGTGACGGCCGGGCCATGGGGGGCCGGACGCGCGACGCCCGCCGGGAGGCCGGCGGGCGCTCGGAGGCCATGGGAGGGGGATCAGCGACGGCGGCGGCGGAGCCGGACCAGGCCGAAGGCCCCCAGGAGCAGGGGGAGGATGCCGCCGGCGCCCTGCACCGGATCCGCGGTCGAGCAGCCACAGCCGCCACGGTAGTACCGGGCGAAGGTCTCTGCGGGGATGGCGGTGTCCTCGTCGAGGTAGTCGGGGACGCCGTCCCCGTCCTCGTCGCCGTCCGGATCCTCGTCCTCGGTGGGCACGCCGTCCCCGTCGTCGTCCGGGTCCCGGTAGTCGGGCGTCCCGTCATCGTCGGTGTCGTCGTTGGTGGGGTCCCCGTCGCCGTCCGGATCCTCGTCGACGGTGGGGATGCCGTCGTCGTCGTCGTCCGGGTCTCGGTAGTCGGGGATGCCGTCCCCGTCGGTGTCGTCCGTGGTCGGATCCCCATCCCCGTCCGGGTCCTCGTCGAGGGTGGGGATGCTGTCGCCGTCGTCGTCCGGGTCCAGGTAGTCCGGGAGGCCATCGCCGTCGGTGTCGTCATCGCGGGGGTCGCCGTCCCCGTCCACGTCCTCGTCCAGGGTGGGCACGCCGTCCCCGTCATCGTCGGGGTCCAGGTAGTCGGGGATGCCGTCGCCGTCCGTGTCGTCGTTGGTGGGGTCCCCGTCGCCGTCCCGGTCCTCCGCCGAGGTGGGCACCCCGTCGCCGTCGTCATCGGGGTCGAGGTAGTCGGGGGTGCCGTCCCGGTCCGAGTCGTCATCGGTGGGATCGCCGTCGCCGTCGATGTCCTCGTCGAGGGTGTCCAGCAGGTCGCCGTCGTCGTCCTTGTCCAGGTAGTCGGGGATGCCGTCGCGGTCCGAGTCGTCGTCCATCGGATCGCCGTCGCCGTCCACGTCCTCGTCCAGGGTGCCGACCCCGTCGCCGTCATCGTCGGGGTCGAGGTAGTCGGGGATGCCGTCGCCGTCCGAGTCGTCGTTGTCCAGGTCCCCATCGCCGTCGATGTCCTCGTCGGGGTTGATGACCCCGTCGTTGTCATCGTCGTTGTCAAGGTAGTCGGGCAGGCCATCCCCGTCCGAGTCGTCGTCGGTGGGGTCGCCGTCGCCGTCGATGTCCTCGTCGGGGGTGCTGATGCCGTCGCCGTCGTCGTCCGTGTCCAGGTAGTCGGGGATGCCGTCCTCGTCGGTGTCGTCGTCGGAGGCATCGCCGTCACCGTCCCGGTCCTCGGTGCGGGTGGGCACGCCGTCCCCGTCATCGTCGGGGTCGAGGAAGTCGGGGATGCCGTCGCCATCGCTGTCGCGGGCGTCGGTGGCGTCGCCGTCGCCGTCGGGATCGGCGCCCTCGCTGGCGGTGGGGACGCCGTCTCCGTCGTCGTCCGGGTCGAGGTAGCTGGGGATGCCGTCGCCATCGACGTCGTCGTCGTCCAGATCCCCCGAGCCGTCGTGGTCCTCGAGGCGGGTGAGGATGCCGTCGCCGTCGTCATCCGTGTCGAGGTAGTCGGGAATGCCGTCCCGGTCGCTGTCGTCCGTGGACGGGTCCCCGTCGCCGTCCAGGTCCTCGTCGACGGTGGCCACGCCGTCGCCATCGTCGTCCGGGTCCAGGTAGTCGGGGATGCCGTCGCCATCCGTGTCGTCGTTGGTGGGGTCGCCGTCCCCGTCGGCATCCTCGTCCACGCTGGGGATGCCGTCGCCGTCGTCATCCGTGTCGAGGTAGTCGGGAAGGCCGTCCTTGTCGGTGTCGTCGTCGGTGGGGTCGCCGTCGCCGTCCAGATCCTCGGTGCGGGTGGGCACGCCGTCGCCGTCGTCGTCCGGGTCGAGCCAGTCGGCGATGCCATCCTTGTCGGTGTCGTCGGTGCGCGGGTCACCGTCGCCGTCCCGGTCCTCGCCGCGGGTGGACACGCCGTCGCCGTCGTCGTCCGGGTCGAGGTACCCGGGGATGCCGTCCTTGTCGGTGTCGTCGTCGGTGGGGTCGCCGTCGCCGTCCAGGTCCTCGTCCAGGGTGTTGACCCCGTCCCCGTCGTCGTCGGGGTCGAGGAAGTCGGGGGTCCCGTCGCGGTCCGTGTCGTCGTCCCGCGGGTTGCCGTCCCCGTCGATGTCCTCGTCGAGGCTCGGGATCCCGTCGCCGTCGTCGTCCGTGTCGAGGTAGTTCTCGATGCCGTCGCCGTCGGTGTCGCCGTAGGCACGCTCCCACCGTGTGGGCGCGCCGTCGCCGTCATCATCGGGGTCCAGGTAGTCGGGGGTGCCGTCCTTGTCGGTGTCGTCGTCGGTGGGGTCCCCGTCGCTGTCGAGGTCCTCGTCGCGGGTGAGGATGCCGTCGCCATCGTCATCGGCGTCCAGGTAGTCCGGGACCCCGTCGCCGTCGGAGTCGTCGTTGGTGGGGTCGCCGTCGCCGTCCAGGTCCTCGTCGGCGGTGGGGATGCCGTCGCCGTCGTCATCGGGGTCGAGGTAGTCGGGCAGGCCGTCCCTGTCGGTGTCGTCGCCGGTGGGGTCGCCGTCGCCGTCCACGTCCTCGTCGAGGGTGGACACGCCGTCGCCGTCGTCGTCCGGGTCCAGGTAGTCCGGGTCGCCGTCGCCGTCGGAGTCGTCGTCGGTGGGGTCGCCGTCGCCGTCCACGTCCTCGTCGGCCGTGTCCAGGCCGTCGCCGTCGTCGTCCAGGTCGCGGTAGTCCGGGGTGCCGTCCTTGTCGGTGTCGTCGTCCCAGGAGCCGTCGCCGTCCACATCCTCGTCGGCGGTGGGCACCAGGTCGCCGTCGTCGTCCGCGTCCAGGTAGTCGGGGGTCCCGTCGCTGTCGGTGTCGTCGTCGGTGGGGTCCAGGTCGCCGTCCACGTCCTCGTCGGCGGTCTCGATACCGTCGCCGTCGTCGTCCGTGTCATCCCAGTCGGGGTCGCCATCGCGATCGGTGTCGCGGGGGCTGTCGGGGTCCGGGACCTCGTCCCCGTCCTCGACCAGGTCGCCGTCGGTGTCCGCGTCGAGGGGGTCGGAGCCCACCTTCAGGACCTCGTCGCCGTCGGTGAGGCCGTCGCCGTCGGTGTCGGAGATGTTGGGGTCGGTCTTCTCGGTGAGGACCTCGCGGCCGTCGTCGAGCCCGTCCCCGTCGGTGTCCGCGTCGGCCGGGTCGGTCTTGTGGGTGTCCACCTCGCGGCCGTCGAGCAGGCCGTCGTCGTCGGTGTCCTCGTCGATGGGGCTGGTGCCCCAGGTGTCGATCTCCTCCCCGTCCAGGAGGCCGTCCCCGTCGGTGTCGTCGTCGTTGGGGTCCGACTCGCCCGAGCCCGAGGTGCCGGTGGTGCCGATGGTGGCCGAGGTGCTGCCATTGCCGTCCAGGTCCTCCTCGCCGTCGAGGAGGCCGTCGTCGTCCGAGTCGTCGTCGGTGGGATCGGTGGTGCTCGAGGTGTCGGCGTCGGGGACCCAGCCCACGGCGGTGGTGTCCGTGTCCTTGTCCGGGACGGAGACGCCCGCCTCGGTGCCGTCGTAGATGCCGTCGCCGTCCGTGTCGGCGTCGAGGGGGTCGGTGCGGCCCCACCGGGAGAGGGGACCCTCGCCCCGGACCTCGTCGAAGTCGGTGAGCCCGTCGTCGTCGCTGTCCCGGTCCTCGATGTCGGTGCCGAGACCGCGCTCCTCGGCGTCCGAGAGACCATCGCCGTCGGTGTCGCAGAAGAGGTAGACGCAGGTGTCCCAGTCCTCGGCGTCGGGACTGGTGTCGGTCTCGCCGTCGCCGGCGTCGGTGGCGCCGTTCTCGACGAACTCGGTGACCGCGCGGGAGTCGCTGGTGCCGCCGGTGCCGCCCCGCACGCCGATGCTGATGGAGGTGCCGGAGGGGGTGGCCACGTAGCCACCGCCGCCGCCGCCGCCAGGACCCTCGGACTCGTCGGGGATGAGGGCGCGGATGAACTGGTTGCCGCCCACGCCGCCCTCGGCGCTCACCGAGATCCCGGAGACGCTCGAGCCCACCAGGACCACCGTGCCGCCCGCTCCGGCCCCGCCCGCCCCGTCGTTGCCGGGGGCGTCCTCGCCATCCTCGCCGTCGGCCAGCACGCGACCGGACCCGCTGACGCCGTCCTCGGCGAAGAGGAGCACCAGACCGCCGCCGTCACCGCCGCCGCCGCCGGCGTTGTTGTTCTCGCTGCCGGCGCCGCCGCCCCCGCCGAAGAAGAGGTTGCTCAGGGGGTCGTTGGCCACCGGGCGGCCACCGAGGCCACCGAGCTCGCGCCGATCGTCGCCACCCCACCGGCTGTCGCCGGGGGCGACGCGGTTGGCGTTCTCGTCGAACTGCCCGAAGGAGTAGCCGCCGCGGCCGCCGCCGGAGCTGGTGGTGGCGCCCCCGTTGCTGATGTAGGCCGGGTCCAGGCGCCAGGCCCGCTGGGTGCCCATGTTGCCCCACCCGGTCCAGGTGGTGCCGTCATCGCCGTTGGCGCCGCCCCCGCCGGCCGCGTTGTGGGCATTGCCGCCGCCGCCGGCGTTGGCCGGGGCGCCGCGGCCCACGTGGATGTCGTCGGCGCGGAGGTCGTCCAGGCTGCCGGCGATGCCCTCGCCCTTCCGCCCGCCGAAGAAGGTGTCGTCGGTGCGGTAACCGGTGTAGTTGTAGCCGGTGGCGACGTTGATGTCGGGGGCGCCGCGGAAGCCCTTGCCCGACACGTCCAGGTCGCCGTCCAGGGTGACCGGCCCGGAGACCGAGACGATGAGGGCGCCGCCGGTGTCGCCATCCCAGTCGGGGGCGGTCAGGCTGCCGCTGCTGGTGACGGTGAGGGACTCGAGGAGCGGGACGCGAACCACCTGGATGTGGCCGTCGGCGTCGAAGTCGTTGGCGAAGCCCCCCGGCTTGAAGTCCGTGTCCAGGGTGATGGTGTCGCCGCTGACGCTCTCGACCCACACGAACTCGATGGTCCCGGCGCCGTTCAGGTCGGTGACGGCGCCGAAGCTCCGGGTGTCGGTGGTGTCGATGGTGGCGCCCTGGACCTGCATGACGGCGAGCAGGGTCCCGGGGCCGACCGAGGTGGTGGCGAAGGGGGTGGAGCTGGTGTCGTCCAGATCGCCGATGTCGTCCACGGTGAGGGTGGTGTCGCCGGCGCTGATGTCGGTCGAGACGGTGGCGTAGGTGTTGACCACCACGCCGCGGGTGGAGACCGTCAGGGTGCCGTCGTTGCTCGGGGCGGCCAGCGAGGCGGGGGCCAGGGCCAGGCCGGCGACCCCGAGCCCGGCCGACAGGCCGAGGGCCCGGCGCAGGGCCGGACGGGGTGCGGGGAGCGGGCGACGGCGATGAGGACGGGCGCGTCGAGCCATGGAGGGTCTCCTTCGGGCCTGTGGACCCGATGTCAAGCTAGCCGTCGACCGGTTGTCGCGCGAGGTCTCGGCGGCCGGGCGCTTCGGGTACCGCCCGAGGATCCGGTGAGCCCCGGCATCGACCGCCTGACCCGCGCCTTTCGGTCGCCATCCCCCACTAGGACTAGGGGAGTCTCGGATCCCATTCCGGGACATGGGGTGACAGGGCGCCGGCCTCAGGGGCGGAACAACACGCTGGCCTTGAGGAAGACGGACCGATCCCGGGTGCTGGGACCGCCCTCGAGGGCGGTGCGCTCGATCCAGCCGGCGTGGATGGCGGTCCAGGGGTCGTGGAGCCAGGTGAGCAGCAGGGTGGTGACCAGGAGGTCGTCCCGCTCGTTGCCGGCGGTGTGCTCCACCAGGCTGCGCAGGCCCAGGGCCTGGGTGAACTGCCACGAGGTCCAGTTGCGGACCACGGTGGCCCGGGCGACCGAGCCGTCGTCGCGCGCGAGGCGATCGGCGCGCAGGGTGGTGTCGAAGCGCAGGCCGGGGGTGGGCCGGAGGACCAGGCCGAGGCCGGCGACGCCCACGTCGGCGCCCACGAGCCGGTTGAAGTCCAGGGTGCGCGCCCAGGACACGTAGGGCCCCAGGGTGACCACCCGGCCCAGCTCGGCGTTGTAGGAGAGGCTGGCCGCGCCGCCCCGCACCTCGGTCAGGCCCACCGCGGCACCGCCCACCTCGGCGCCGGTGCCCTCCACGATGCGACGGACGCCGCCCGAGGCGCTCATCCGATGGATCCCGCCCAGCACCACCGACCAGGAGTGGTCGAGGAAGACCTGGCTCTCGCCGTTGCGCTCCAGGCGACCCTGGAGGCGCGCCGAGGGGGTGAGGGTGTCGACGACGCCGTCCGGCTCGAAGGTGTAGCCCAGGCCCGCGTCGCCGAGGGTGATGCCGGACTGGTTCAGGAAGCCGGTCTCCATGCGGTGGCCCAGGGTGCGATCCGCCAGGTCGATCCAGGTGCCCCAGCCGATCCCCGAGGCCCGCTCCAGCCGCGCGCCGACCTCCTGCCCCCACAGCCGCTCGCCCTGGCCATCGCCGGTGAAGCTCTGGAGGGTCCGGGCATCCAGGTTCCACCGCTCGCCGAGGGGCAGGCGCATGTCGGCGCCCACGGCGGTGTGGTTGCCGAGAGCCCGGGCGCCCCGGCCCACCAGGCGCTTGTCGGCCAGGGTGATCCCCACGAAGCCCTCGCCGAAGGCGTCGTGGCGCAGGCGGAGCACGTCGTTGACGGCCCAGGCGTCGTCGACGCGGTCGGGCCCGAATCCCGGGGTGTCCCGCTCGTGGACCGTGGGCGCCGGATCGCGGTCGAGGGCGTGGAGGACGCCGATGGAGAGCTTGCCCTGCCGCCCCGAGAGCTTGGCGCCGTACAGGGGGTCGACGATGGAGCGGGTGTAGAGGGTGTCGTGCTGGTCGTCGAAGGTCTCGATGCCATCGAGGAAGAAGGGGCGGCGCTCGGGCAGGAAGAAGGCGAAGCGCTGGTTGAGGTCGACGAAGGTGGGGTCCTGGTCGACCTGGGAGAAGTCGGGGTTCAGGGTGGTGGCCAGGCCCAGGTTGGGGGTGATCCCGAGGCGCACGTCGAGGCTGGGACGCACCACCTCGAGCCAGTTGCGGGCCGCGTCGGGGCCCGAGGGGTCCAGGTCCACCCACGACAGGCCCCCGTCCTCGCGGCGGGCGGCCTGCTGGATGAAGGTGAGGGAGGGGATGATCTCGAAGCCGCTCCCCCGCGGGGCCGGGCGGACGCCCACCAGGGGGGCGGCCTGGGTGAAGAGGCGCGGGTGGGCCCGCTGGGTCCGGGGGTAGGAGTACTTGGCCCCCTCGGCCGGGATCTTGCGCGTGACGATGAGGCCCCACTCCTGCTGCGTCTCGCCCGTTTCGGGGTACTTGATGGACCGCCAGGGGATGGCCACCTCGAGGTGGAAGCCGTCCTCGTGGACGGTGCCCTTCGTGCGCAGGACCGTGTCCCAGGACATGGTCGAGAAGCCAGGGCCGACGCGGATGTCCTGCTGGATGCCGTGGCCGTTGAAGTAGAAGATGTAGCCGGTGCGGCCGTCCCGGAAGGTGTCCAGGTAGATGCCCACCTGGTCGTCGGCGTTCACGTCCTCGCGGCGGCTGATCCGCGCCCGCACGGGGTAGTCGTTGTCGGTGACGCGGATGCCCACGTAGAGGTTCTTCGCGTCCTGGAGGAAGCGCACGTCGGTGCGGCCCGGTGGGGGTCCGCCCTCGGTGGGGATGAAGCGGGCGAAGTCCGTGACCGGGGTCGCCTCGGCCCAGGCGGGCTCGTCGAGGACGCCGTCGATGCGGATGGGCGCGGAGGTGGGGTGCACCCGCGCCGGTCCGGCGACGGCGAGGGAGGCCAGCAGGAGGGGCGCCATCGCCCCGGGTCTATCGGACCCTCGCGCCCGGAGGGTGACGATGTGGTCAGGAGGTGGCCGCGGTCGCCGATGGCTCGGCGGTGGGGCGGGCGGGCTCGGGGGAAGCCGGGGGGAAGGCCTCGAGGTAGGCGCGCAGGCGGAGCCGGTGCACCAGGGGCAGCACGACGATCCCCGAGACGATGGGGAGGGCGCTGCCCAGGGCCACCGCGGTGAGGGTGTCGACGGCGGACAGGCCGATGTGCCAGAGGGGCGCCCGGACGAAGTGCCGGAGCGACCGGGCGATGGCGGCGGGCAGGGGGAGGCCGTGGACGATGCGGGCGGGGGCGACGAAGCCGAGGGCCGCGTCCACCACGAGGCCGGGGAGGAAGAGCAGCAGGAAGCCGGCGGTCTGGAGCAGCGCCTCGAGGGCGAGCCACAGGGTCAGGGTCGGGTCCCGCCAGCCGTGGCGCCACCCGTCGGCCACACCGAGGGGCGGGCCGCCCTGGAGGTGCAGGGCGTGGGCGCGCAGGTGGGCGTGGAGGAAGGGGGCCCAGAGGAGGGCGCCCAGGCCGCCGGCCAGGAGGGCCAGGCCCGAGAAGAAGCCGAGAATGCCCAGGGTGCCGGACACCCCGGCCGCGCCGTAGAGGGCGGCGGCGATGGAGAACAGGCCCGAGATGGCCAGGGACACGAGGGCGACGATGAGGCCGGCGGTGATGACGACCCCGGCCACCACGGGGGGGAGAGCGGCCTTCCAGACGTGGGGGAGGGCCTCGACCAGGTCGGTCACCGCGTCGGAGAGGAGGGGGCCCAGGCCCCCGGCCGGGGGCGCGGCGGGGGGCTCAGGGGTCGCGGTCACCGCGGGCCTCCCGGTCGGCCAGGGCCTGGCGGACCACCGGGCTCGGGTCGCCCACGGTGGTGAGCCAGAGCTGGTGGACGGCCCGGGTGGCGCCCACGTGGAGGAGGCGGCGCGCGGCCGAGGTGTCGGGGTAGCGGCCCGCCGAGGCCTCGACGAGGATGACGTAGTCGAACTCCAGGCCCTTGACCTGGGCGACCTCGGTCACCTCGACGCCCGGGGCGAAGCTGAAGGCGTGATCCTCGACCCGGCGCAGGCGAGGGACCTCGCCCTGCCGGAGGCCGCGGGCGTACAGGCTCGAGATGTCGGGTCCGGGCGTGAGCACGGCGACGCTGGCCAGGGGCTCCTCGTCCATGAGGGCCCGGAGCGCGTCGGCCAGGAAGGCCACGCAGGCGCCGTGGTCGGTGAAGCGGAACAGCTCGACCGGGGGGCCGTCGCGGGTCACGAGCGGGGCCTCGTCCTCGGCGAGATCGCCCAGCAGGTCGACGGCGAAGCGCACGACCTGCCGGGAGCAGCGGTACGAGACGCGCAGCGTCTCGACGGCGGTGCCCTCGACGCCCAGGTGGCGGAAGAAGTCGGCCCAGGAGGTGAATCCGGCGTCGGCCATGACGTGCTGCTGGGTGTCGCCGGCGAGGGTGATGCTCTGGCGCTCGTCGAGGCAGCCCAGGAGCACGCGGACCTCGAGGGGGGTGAAGTCCTGGACCTCGTCGATGGCCACATGGCGGTAGCGGAGCGGCCGGGCGCCCTTCCGGCGGAGGGGGCCCACCCGGAGCTGCCAGGCGTGGAGGAGGAGGGCGTCGTCCTCGGCGTCGAGGGCCACGGGGATCTTCCGATCCCCATCGAGCCAGCCCTGGAGCTCCTCGGCCCGGTCGCGGCACCAGGTGGTGATCCGGTCGAGCTCGGGGGCGGTGAAGCTCCCCGGGAACTCGTCCTCGACGAGGCGCTGGAGCAGTGGCCGGTTGGTCAGGGCGCTGAGCGCGTCGTCGACGGCCTGGAGCGCGGTGGCCGGGGCATCGACGGCCCGCACCTGCTCCTGGAGGGCGCGGAGGAGCAGGGGGTGGCTCTTGAGGCGCAGGACCGGGCCAGGGGTGTCCTCGCGCACGGTGCGGGGCAGGTCGGGGAAGTGGCGGCGCCGGAGCTTGCGGGCCCACTCGCCGAAGGTGACCACACCGACGCCGCCCACCCCCAGGGCGGGCAGGACGTGCCCCACGTAGTCCCGCAGGGCGGCGCTGAAGACCACGAACAGGGTCCGCCCCGAGTCGATCTGGGGGTCCTCGTAGGCCAGCCAGGCGATGCGGTGCAGGGCCACGGTGGTCTTGCCCGACCCGGCGCTGCCCCGGATGACCACGAAGCCCGTGTCGGGACGGGTGATGAGGTCGAACTGGTCGGGGTCGATGAGGCCCGCGATGTCGGGGAGGCGCTTGTCGACCCGGCGGCGGTGCCCGGCCAGGTCGGTGCCCAGGCGGCGGTCGGTGGCGTCGTCGGCGTGGACCAGGGTGGCGGTCCCCTCCCCGCCGGCCAGGCGCGGCACCGGGCGGGCCTCGCTGTCCCAGTCGCCGTCGGGACCCTGGCGGAAGGTCCCCTCGGGGGCGTCGATGCGCACCAGCTCGCCGTGGAGGATGGTCACGGTCCGCCGCGCCACCACCTCGCCCACCAGGACCCGCTCACCCATCTCCTCCTCGTACTCGTCGCCTTGCTGGTACTGGTAGAAGATGCGCGAGATGGGCGCGTTCCGCCAGTCGACGATGCGGATCCCATGGTCGATCCGGGTGGCCTTGCCCAGGCAGAGATCCCGCTCCCGGCCCTCCTCGCGGAGGCGCAGGTGGGCGAAGTAGGGGCTCGCCGGATCGACCTGGGGGCGCTGGCGGGCGGCTCGGAGCTGCTCCAGGATGGCCAGCCGGGCGTTGTACTGGTCCATGAGGGCGCCGCGGTCCTCCTCCTTGGCGCGGGGCAGCTCCTCGCGCAGGCGGAGCAGGTCCTCGACGATGTCGTCCTCGGATGGGGGGAGCTCGTAGGGGTGCTCCTGCAGGTAGCGGGAGACCCGGTCGAGGAGGGTGAGCTCGTCGGTGATGACCGGATGCATGTCGCCCCGCTCCCGGGGGGCGGCGGCGACCGCCCCGACCCGTCCGGCTAACGCAGGTCCCCCGCCGGGCAAGGCCGACGGATCAGGGGTCGAGGGGCAGGTCCTGGTCCGAGAGGGCGCGGTGGTCCTTGCGATCCTTCAGGGCCCGGACGGCGGTGAAGACGCCGAGGGGGGTGGAGAGGTCGGCCTCGGGCATGCGCTCGGCGAGCCGCGCCTGGAGGGTGGGGGACCCCGGCCGCAGGAAGGGGTTGGTGGCCTGTTCCTCGGCGATGGTGCAGGGGATGGTGCAGCGCCCGCGGGCCCGGTCGGCCCACACCCGTCGGATCCGGTCGGCGAGCGCCTCGTTGTCGGGCTCGAGCATCCAGGCGAATCGAAGGTTGTCCTCGGTGTACTCGTGCGCGCAGAACACGAGGGTGTCGCCCGGGAGCGCCGCCAGGCGCAGCAGGCTGTCGAACATGGCGCTGGGCGGCCCGTCGAAGAGGTAGCCGCAGCCGGCGGCGAAGAGGGTGTCACCGCAGAAGACGGCGCCCTCGGTCACGTAGACGATGTGGCCGTCCTGGTGGCCATCGGTGCGGTGCACGGACAAGCCGATCCCGTCGATCTCCACCCGGTCGCCCTGGTCCACCGGATGGTCCAGGCCCGGGATGGGCTGGCGCGCGGCGGCCGGGCCCCACACACGGATGTCGCCCAGATGGCCCGCCTCGTCGAGCTGGCGGTTGATGCCGATGTGGTCCGGGTGGGTGTGGGTGTTGAGGATCCCGGCCAGCCGCCGGCCGTGGGCCCGGCACCACGCCTGGACCCCGTCCGCCTCGGGGCCGTCCACGACCCAGGCCCGGTCGCTGCCCTCGGGCGCCACGACCCAGATCAGGTTGTCGCGCCACGCGGGCACCAGGTGCACCCGGGCCCGGCCCCCCGCCACGGGAATGGGGTCGGGAATGGCGCTGACGACGTGCTCCACGGCCACCTCCAGGGCCTCCCGTATCGCCCGTAGCGCGCCCTGTCGGCTCACCCCCGGGTAGGCTGGCTCGGTGGAGGGAGGCGCGTGGAGCCCCACGACCCCAGGATTCCCTGCCGGGACTGCGGTGAAGCGGTGCACGTGGTGCATCCGGGCAAGGCGCGCACGGTCGTCTGCGCCGCCTGCGGAGCCCAGCACGATCTCTCGGCGGCGGGCGCCCCCCTCATCGATCGGGTGGATCTGGGCCGGCATCGCCCGGAGGGCCTGCTCGACCTCGGGCGCTCGGGGCGGCTCGGGGAGCGGGTGGTCCAGGTCGTCGGCCGGATCCGCATGGCCATCGTCAGTGGGGCGGTGATCCGCACCTGGGACGAGTGGGTCCTCATCACGGGGGATGCCCGCTACCTCCGGATCCGGGAGGAGGAGGGCCACTATACGCTGCTGCTGCCCTTCGTGCCGGAGCGGCCGGTCCCCGAGGGCGCGTGGGGGCGCATGGACGTGGGCGGCCAGGTCCCCTTCGAGGGACGTGGGGCCCGGGTGACCGACTCGCTCACCGCCAAGGTCCTGGCGGTGGAGGGCGAGCTGACCTCGCGGGTGTGCGTGGGGGATCGGCTCGAGGTGGTGGAGCTGTCCACGCCCGAGGGGCGGGTGCTGGTGGAGCGCAGCCTGGACCGGGTGGACCACTTCGTGGAGGACCCGCTCGAGGACCGGGCCATGTGGAAGATCTTCGGCTACTCGGGAATCCTCCGCGCCTTCGACGCCCTGTTCCGCAAGCGCGAGCGCAACGAGGCCCTGGCCCGGGGCCTGGCGCAGGGGGGCATGGTCCTGCTCGGCAGCGCGCTCCTCGGCAGCCTGATCCTCCTCGGGGTCCTGGCGGCGGCGACGCCCGTGAAGGAGGGGTGGGCGCGCTTCGACACCCAGGTGCGGGAGCCGCTCGTCGAGACCACCATGGGGGCCGCGCCCCTGTACCCGGGCTGGGGCTTCTACACGGTCGAGGTGGAGTGCGGCGTCGACCACCCCACCGAGTCGGTGAGCATCGTGGCCGAGTCCCCCTCGGGGATCCGCCGGACCCTGGCCCGGTGCGTCGCGCGGGGCGGCGTCCCCGAGACGGGGAGCCTGGAGCACAGCTTCCGGGTCGACGAGGGCGGTCCGTGGCGGATGGTGGGGGTCCACCGGGGTGCCGCCGACGAGAAGGCCCACGCCCACGTGAGCTGGCGCCTGGGGTGGCACGTGGGCAGCGTCTGGGGGCCCCTGACCGCGCTGGGTGTCCTGCTGGTCCTCGGCCTCGCGGCCCTCGGGGCGTGGCCCTTCGTGCGTCGGGTGGGCCTGTCGCCCCTCGAGGAGACCTTCGAGCTCAAGCGCGCCGAGCTGGCCCTCGCCCTGCGTCGCCGCCACCATCCACCGGCGGCGCCGGCAGGGGCGCAGCCCGACGCGGGTGGGTGGGAGCCGTGATCGCCCGTGTGCCGCTGGTGGTGGCCGTCCTGCTCGGGCTGCTGGTCCTGGGCCTGTCGACGGCCTCGGTGCTCACCGGTGTTCCGGACACCCTCGAGTCCGGCGCCATGGGGACCCTGGTGCTCACCGGCGAGGGCGCCACCGGGGAGGACTTCGAGCTGGACCCGGGGATGGTCGCCACGGTGGTGCTCATGCTCTCGCTGGCAGGGCTCGGCGCCTTCGTGATCCTGCAGCTCCTCCTGCCCAGCGCGCTGCGGCGCCGCCCCGGGGCGCGCCGGGTGCGCTCCGCCGGCTTCGAGCTGGGCGACGATCCCTGATCCGACCCCGCGGGGCCCGGGCCCGGCTCACCCCCCCGAGGGCGGGGGGAGGGCGTCGAGGAGGGCGCCGTAGTCGGCGTTGGGGTCGGGCTCCAGGCTGCAGCCCTGCTCCACGGCGAAGGACTCGATGGCGTCCACCCGGTTGTCGGGGCTCGGGTGGGTCGAGAGGAACTCGGGGACCGGGGCGCTCTCCAGGCGCCGGAAGAACTCCGCGGTGCCGTCGGCGGCGTAGTCGGTGTCGCACAGGTACCGCACCGAGAAGGCGTCGGCCTGGGTCTCGTCCGAGCGGGAGAAGGAGAGGCTCACCAGGCCCGCCGCGATCTCGGCGAGCAGGCCCGGGTCCTGGCCCAGGACCAGCGAGATCAGCGTGGCCACCCCGTAGCGCTGGGTGAGCTGCTGGGTGCTGTGACGGAGATCGGCGTGGGCGATCTCGTGGCCGATGATCCCGGCCAGGTGATCCTCCTGGTCGAGGAAGCGGATGAGGCCGGTGTAGACCCACATGTAGCCGCCGGGCGCGGCGAAGGCGTTGAGGGTCTCGTCGTCGTCGATGATCCGGAGCTCCCACGGGAACTCGTCGCGGTAGCGGATGTCGTCGGAGGCGAGCAGCCGATCCCGGATGGCGTGGACGTAGGCGTAGGCCTCGGGGAACTCGTCCGGGGAGAGGGTGGGGAACTCCTCCGGCGAGGCCTGGATCTGGTCCCGCAGGTCCATGCCGAGCTGGATGTCGTCCTCGATGGTGAAGATGTTGGGGCCTCCGGGCCCGCAGCCGGTCAGGACGGGCGGGGCGAGGAGCAGGGGGACGAGGCGGGGGATCAGGGCGCGCATGGGGTCTCCGGAGCCTGGATGGCGTAACACCCGGCGCGCGGGTGGGGTTCCCCGTGGCGAGGCGTCGGATAGGCTCGGTGCCCGGAGGAACCGTGTCCGAGCCCCCCGCCTGGTGGCGCCGGGTGCGGGCCGCCTGGCGGCATGTCGCTGCGGCCCTCGTCCTGGTCCACCTCCTGGCCATCACCCTGCACGCGCTGCCCAGTCCGGGCTCCGGGCTCAACCGTCGGGACTGGGCCCAGCCCACCGTGCGCGGGGAGTTCGAGGCGTGGCAGGGCCGGCTGGCGGCGGTGGGCGTGGAGCTGACCGTCGATGAGCTCCAGGACGTGGTCTACGACATCGCCCGCGGCTACCACCACTGGCACCAGGGCCTGACCGAGCCCTTCGAGCCCTACTACCGCACCTGCGGGACCTGGCAGTCCTGGCGCATGTTCGTCGCGCCCCACCGCTACCCGAGCCGGCTGCAGATCCGCATCCGTCAGGACCGCCGATGGCTCGTCGTGTACGAGGCCCGCTCCCCCACCGCCGCCTGGCGGGCCCGCCAGCTCGATCAGGATCGGATGCGCTCGGCCCTCTTCCGCTACGGCTGGGGCCGCAAGTACCCCCGCACCTGGCGGGGGTTCGTGGACTGGATCGCCCGGCGGGCCGCCGAGGACTTCCCGCGGGCCGACAAGGTCCAGCTCCGCTTCGCCAGCTACCGCACCCGCTCGCCCGAGGAGGTCCGCGCCGGCCAGGAGCCCCGGGTCGCCTGGCACCGCAGCCGGGTGGTGGATCTGGAGCCGCTGCGGTGATCGGTCGGTGGCGTCGCACGGTGCAGCGGATGTGGGCCCCCGAGGGAGGCCTGCCGCTGGCGGCGTTCCGGGTGCTGGTGGCGGTGGCGGTGCTGTCGACCGTGGGCTCGGCCGTCACCCACGACCTGATCGACATGGTCTTCGTGGACGACGACTTTGGGGGCTACCGCAACCTGGGCAGGGGCCCCTGGCTGGTGGCCTGGCTCGGGGGCCCCACCCCATCGGTGGTCTGGGGGCTCGTCCTCGGAGCCTTGGTATCGGGCGTGGCGCTCCTGGCCGGTCTCGGGGGTCGGGTCACGGCCTTCCTCGCGCTGCAGGTCTTCATGGCGCTGACGGACCTCAACGGCCACGCCGGCGGCAGCTACGACGAGCTCATCAAGAACGCCCTGTGGCTCTGCGTCCTGACCCCCACCACCGCCACCCTCTCGGCCGATGCCTGGATCCTCCGGGGTCGCCCCTGGCGCGGCCGTCCGGTGCCGGCCTGGGCCCGGGCGGTGATCGTGTTCCAGATCGTCCTCGTCTACTGGACCACCGGGCTGCAGAAGGTGAGCGCCTACTGGACGCCCGGCGGCGATCTCTCGGCGCTCTACTACATCCTCCAGCAGCCCTCCTGGCAGCGCTTCGACCTGTCCTTCCTGGCGTGGCTGTTCCCGCTCACCCAGCTCGCCACCTTCGTGACGTGGCTCTGGGAGGTGACGGCGCCCCTCTGGCTGCTGGCGCTTCACTACCGGGCCACCCGGATCCGACCGGGACGCCTCCGCGCCCTGTCCAACAGCCTGGATCTCCGGACCGTCTACGTGGCGGTGGGCCTCTTCTTCCACGCCGCCCTCCTCGTCACCCTCGAGGTGGGGCCGTTCCCGCTCATCAGCCTGGCCTTCTACCCGTGCTTCTGGACCCACGAGGAGCTCGCCACGATGGCCCGCCGGGCCGGCCGCGCCCTCGGGCTCACGGGGCGGTCAGGCCCCGGAGGAGCGCCGTCAGCATCGCCCGGGCCTCCGGTCGGAACCCGAGCCTGAGCGGTTCCAGCTCGGGGCGGGCGAGGGCCTCGGCCACGGCGGGAGCGGGATCGGCCATGGGCCACAGCCCCACCACCACCGCGTTCAGCCACAGCAGCAGGCGGGCGCCGGTACCGGGGGGCAGGCCGGGGAGCGTGGCCTCGAGGCGCGGGCCGGTGCGCGCCAGGTGGGCCACCAGGTCCAGCTTCCAGGTGGCGGCGGTCTCCACGTCGATGTTGTGCTCGAGCACGCCGTTGAGGAGGGTGAGCAGGCCGAGCATCCGGCGTCGGTCGACGATGCTGTCCACGAGGGCGTCGGCGAGGGTGTCGGGGGAGGTGGGGCCCAGGTCGTCCAGGCGGGCCTCCAGATCGGCCAGCCAGGCGTCCAGCTCCCGGGAGAGGAGGGCCAGGAAGAGCGTCTCCTTCGTGGGGAAGTACAGGTAGAGGGTGCCCTTGGCGAGGCCGGCCTCCCGGGCGACCCGGCTCATGGCGAGGCCAGCGGTGGGCTCGGCGTCGAAGAGGCGGCCGGCGGCGTCGAGGATGGTGGCGCGACGGGCCGCCTTCTGGGCCGGATCGCGGGCGCGGCGGGCGCGCTGGGGCATGGGGTCTCCTGACCGCGGGTCAGTTTCAGGTAGGGGGGGGGGCGGGGCCGGTCAAGCGGGGCGCCGACGGTCGCAGCCGGGGCGCTGGGATACGGGAGGGGATGGCACGGAGGCGCACCATGTGGGATCGGCGAGGGCCCCGGTGGCCGTGACCTGCACGCCCCTGCGGGACGGCGACGTGCGCACGGTCTGGCCGTGGCTGGAGGACCACCTGCGCTGGCACCTGCAGGCCTGGGGTCGGGCGGTGGGGCGAACCTGGACCGAGGCCGCCCTCGACGCCCACATCCGGGACCGCAGGCTGGTGGAGGCCGAGTGGTCCCAGATCCACGCCCGGGCGGACGAGCCCGACGTGCGGGTCCGGGTGGCCCGGGCGGACCAGGCGGTGGTGGGCCTGGCCTTCTCGCAGATCCGCACCGATCGGTACCTGGGGGCCCGGCTCGGGGTGCTCTCGTGGCTCTTCGTGGCGCCGCAGCACCGCGGCCAGGGCGTGGGCGAGGTCCTCATGGACGATGCGCTCGGCTGGATGCGAGAGGAGGGGGTCGTGGGCGCCGAGGTCTTCGTGACGGCCGAGAACCGGGCCGCCCTCGGTCGCTACCGGGCCCACGGCCTGACCGTGGTGGACCACCGGATGCTGGTGGGGCTCGGGGGCGATCCGGGCTGACGGTCGCGGTCAGCGCCGGCGGCGGATCAACAGGCCCAGCGCCAGGAGCCCCA
>CAZPJM010000043.1:0-24081 GCA_964586865.1 uncultured Enterobacteriaceae bacterium | reverse complement strand
CGCCGGCGCCGGCGGCGGTGAGGACGGGCTGGCGTCAGCCGGAGGGGCTGGCGGCCAGGCGGGCATCCTGGAGCTTGAACTGGAGCCGGGTGGAGCCCCGCCAGGTGTGCTCGGAGAGGGTGCCCAGCAGGTCGACGGGGCGGCCCTCGAGGTGGGGGGCCAGCTCGCCCCGGCCCCACCAGATGGCGTCGAGCGTCCGGCCGTCGGGGCCGGGCAGCTCGAGGGTGAGCAGCCGTCCCTGGGCACGCAGCGCCACCTTGCGGGCGGTGATCCCCCGCAGGGCCAGCCGGGGCTCCGGGTTGCCCATGCCGAAGGGTCCGAGCTCGCGGATCTGGCCGTGGAGGACGGCGGTGAGGGCATCGGCGCCCACCTCGGCGTCGACGCGGCGGACCGGGACCAGGTCGTCCGGCTCCACGTGCTCGCGTACATAGGCGGAGAGGCGCTCGCGCAGGGCATCCAGGTGCTCGGTGGGCACGGTGAAGCCGGCGGCGGCCGGGTGCCCGCCGTAGCGGACCAGGAGATCGGCGGCGCTGTCCAGGGCCCGGACCGCGTGCACGGCCGGCACGCTCCGCACGCTGCCCACGGCGTGCTCGCCCTGGATGCTCACCACCGCGGCCGGGCGGTGGACCTGGTCCTTGAGCCGGCTGGCGACGATGCCCACGACCCCGCGGTGGTAGCCCTCGGCCTCGGGGCCGGCGACCACCACGAAGGGATCGGGCGGATCGGCAATCTGGCCCAGGACCTCCCGGGTGAGGCGGGTCTGGAGCTGGCGCCGGTGGCTGTTGAGCTCGTCGAGCTGGCGGGCGATGGCCCGGGCCTGGACCGGATCCCGCTCGGTGAGGAGCTGGACCACCAGCCGGGCGCTGCTGACCCGGCCGGCGGCGTTGATCCGCGGGCCGATCCGGAAGCCCAGGTCCCGCTCGGTGATCCGGCCGGGCTCCAGGCCCGCCACCTGGAGGAGGGCGGTGAGGCCCGCCGTGTGGCGATCCTCGTTGAGGGCCGCGAGCCCGAGCCGCACCAGGGCCCGGTTCTCCAGGCCCGAGAGGGGCACCAGATCGGCCACGGTGCCGATCGCGGCGAGCTTGACCAGGCTGCGGAGGAGACGGTCCCGCCGCGGATGATCGGCGAGGAGGGCCTGGGCGAGCTTGAAGGCCACCCCGCACGCCGCCAGGTGGGGGTTGGGGTAGTCACAGGCGGCCTGGGGGGGACACAGGACCAGGGCGTCGGCGGGGACGTCCGCCCCGGCGGGCAGGTGGTGGTCACAGATGAGGACGTCGACCCCACGGTCCCGGGCAGCGGCCACGGCGGCGTGGTCGCGGACCCCGATGTCGGCGGTGACGATCAGGTCCACGCCGGCATCGGCGGCGGCCTCGGCCGCGTGGACCGAGAAGCCGTAGCCCTCGTGGAAGCGGTCGGGGATGTGGTAGTCCAGGTCCCGCAGGCCCACCAGGCCCAGGGCGGCCTGGAGGATCAGGGAGGACGTGGTGCCGTCCACGTCGTAGTCGGTGATGATCCGGACCCGCTCGCCGCGGGCGGCGGCGCGGCGCAGCCGGTCCACGGCGGCCGGGAGGTGCGCCATCCGCTCGGGCGGGTGCAGGTGCTCCCAGCCGGGCTGGAGCAGGTCGGCGTCGGGTCCGGCCTCGAGGCCCGGCCGCGCCGCCAGGCACCGGGCGGTCACCGGGTGCAGACCCCGGGCGGTCAGGGCCGCCAGGCGCGCCCCGTCGACCTCGCTCACGACCCACCGTGCTCCGGTGAGGGACAGCGCCTCCACCCCGCGACCTCCCGCGTCATGCCCAGATGAGAAAGCCCAGCAGCAGGCCGGCGATGATGCCGCCCACCGCGCCGGCCACCCCATACCACACCTCGGCATGGCTGTCGGCGGCGGCCCGGGCGCTGACGATCTCGATGCGCTCGGGAAGGGTGGCGGTGGACTCCGGGCGCGGCCGCTGGGCCGGCACGGTGCCCGTCGGGTGCTGGGGAGCGGTGGGCGTGGCCTCGCGCCCGGGCGGGACCAGCATGACCCGGAGGCGGGTGGGGTGGGCGCCCTCCTGGTCGTCCATGACCAGATCGATCTTCACCCGGTCCCTGTCCACCCGGGTGTCGAGCACGTGGATGGGGCGCATGCCCACCAGCTCGGGGGGCTGGTAGGGCACCTCCACGCTGGGGCCCGCCGGGAGGATGTCGTAGCGGGACCGGGACCAGGTGGCGGGGGCGGTGGAGGTCTCCGGGCCGGGCTTCTCGGCCTGCGCCAGGTGGATGGCGCGCTCGTGGGCCGTCACGATCTGCTTGGGGGTCAGGGCCTCCTGGCGGTGGATGGCGTGGACCTGGAGCTGGGTCGGGCGCCCGGCCAGGTTGTCGCGGATCCGCTCCGTCAGCATGCCCAGCACGTGCTCGAGGGTCTCGAGGACCCCCTGCCCATCGCTGGCGGTGGCCGGCACCACCGGGTGACCGTAGGGGTTGAGGTCGTAGACCACCTGCTCGGTGGGCAGGGCCGCGGGCTGATCGGTGTGGTTGACCTGGAAGACCATGGGCAGGCTCGACAGCTCCAGGTCCAGGTCCTTCAGCAGCCGGTCCAGGTCGAGGAGGGCCTCGATGTTGGTGTCGTTCCGACCGGGTCGGGCATCGGCCACGAAGACGGCGGCGTCGAGCTCGCGACAGACCTCGAGGCGGTGGGAGGGCTCTTCGAGACCCCCCGGCAGCGAGTAGAGCCGCACCCGGAGGGCGAAGCCCGGCAGCTCGACCCCGCGCGGACGGACCTCGAAGAACAGGGTCCGCTCGGCGTGGTCCTCTGGACCGAAGGGCAGCAGCGGGCCCTGGGTGTCGCCGTCCGTGCGCGCGTACAGGCCACGCAGGTTCGAGGTGGCACCGGCCCCCGGCGCCCCGAAGTAGACGATCTTCGTGATGATCTCGCGTCGCGCGAAGTTGATGACGGCCATCACCGGTCCCGGTCCCGGGGAGTATAGGCGCTGGGTCACGACAGGTCGGTCCCGTTGGCCCCCACGGCGGACCCGGGGTAACCGGGGGCGACCCGAGTGGGAGACGACCGCGTGTTCGCCACCATCCCCTTCTACCCGCGCATCATCTTCCACATCCCGCTGCCATCCGGTCTCCCGGTCGATGAGCTCGACATCCATGGCTTCGGGGTGCTGGTGGCGCTGGGGTTCCTGCTCGGCGGGTGGCTGGCCATGTGGCGCGCACGCCGGCAGGGGGACGACGCGGACGCCATCAACCGCCTCATCGGCTGGCTCGTGGTCGGCACCTTCATCGGCGGGCACGTGGGCTACGGCCTCATGTACCAGCCGCAGGAGTACTTCCGCGAGCCGATCAAGTTCCTCTACGTCTGGGAGGGCTTGTCCAGCATCGGCGGCTTCATCGTCTGCGTCCCGCTCACGGTGTACTTCTTCCGGCGGTATGGGCTACGGCTGTGGGCCAACCTGGACCACATGGCCTTCGGCTTCGCGCTGGGCTGGTTCTTCGGGCGCATGGGCTGCACGGTGGCCCACGACCACCCCGGGCTCGGGATTCGGGGCGGCGAGACCGGGCTCACCAGCATCCTCGCCAAGTACTGTCGCCCCATCGAGGGGGCGACCTGGCACATCCCGTCCTGGGCCTCCGAGGAGACCGCCGATCTGCGCTGGGGCCCCTGCCTGGACGAGGGGGGCCAGTACGTCTCGAGCCTGACCCAGACGGTGCCCCCCGACTACACCGGGGTCGTGGCCGCCCACGACATGGGCTTCTACGAGGCGCTGCTCTCCCTCGGCATCCTGGTCCTCTTCCTGGTGATGGACCGCTTCCCGCAGGTCCCGGGCATCTACCCGCTGATCCTGGGCGTCATCTACGGGCCCGCGCGCCTGGCGATGGACATGCTCCGGCCCCCCTCCACGGACATGCGGTGGGAGTTCATCGACGGCTTCGGCTTCACCGCGGGCCAGGCGGGCGCCTTCATCATCTTCGCCGTGAGCGCCTTCTTCCTCTACCGGCGCCTCACCTCGGGCGACACGCCCTACTGGCGGGCGAGCCCCCCGCCGGTGGCCGAGCTGGGGCCCCATGCCCAGGTGGGCGGCGAGCCGGCGGGCGGCCAGGACGGCGAGGACCCGCCCGGGGACGGCCCGGCCCGAACCTCGGAGGCCTCCGACCGGGCCCCCGCCTCCACCGACGACCCCCCGGATCGGGTGCCCTGATCCGCTGCCGGTCGGTCAGGGTGGCGGTTACAGGACCGCACACCCATGGCCGCCCCCACCCCTGGAGCCCCCATGAGCACCGAGTCCCTCGGCGACCGCGGCAAGGCCCTCGAAGGCAAGTTCTTCCACGAGCGCGAGCAGCAGCAGATCGCGCGCCTCCGCGAGCAGAAGGCCCGCGAGGCGGCGGTCGACGAGCTGGCCGACATCGTGGGCGTCAAGGACGAGGCCCTGCTCTCCAGGATGGTCGAGCTGGGGGTCACCCCCATGACCCTGGTGGCCTTCAATGTCGTGCCGATGCTCCACGTGGCGTGGAGCGACCGTCAGCTCGACGAGCAGGAGCGCAAGTCCATCCTGCTCGAGGCCACCGACATGGGCGTCAAGAGCACCTCGCCCGCCTACGCCCTGATGGAGTCCTGGCTCTCCGAGCGGCCCCGGCCCGAGCTCTTCGAGGCCTGGAAGGCCTACCACGCCGAGCTCCGGCAGCACCTCTCGGCCGCCGAGCGGCAGGAGCTCCGTCGGACCACCCTCGAGCGCGCCGAGACGGTCGCCCGGGCCTCGGGCGGGCTGCTGGGCATCGGCTCCGTCTCGGGCGACGAGCGCGCCGCGCTGCAGGAGCTCGACCGGATCCTCTCCGACTGAACACGCTAGAAGCGGATGCCGGCCCCGCCGCGCAGCACGAAGCTCGACAGCCCCACCCGGCCCAGCGAGGCCGCGTCGCCACCGCTCGGCGGGGTGACCTGGTAGCGGTGGGGCAGGATGCCGGCCCAGCCCATCTCGAGGTGCAGGGCGGGCCGGACCTTGCCCTTCTGGGTCATGATCGCCGCGCCGATCACCGCGCTGCCGCCCAGGGACAGGCTCGCGGCCCGGAGCTGGCCCGGGTTGTTCCGGGTGCCCGGGTCGTCGTCGAAGCGCATGAGGCCGCGGAAGCCGATCACGGAGCCGGTGGCGTAGAGTTCGAGGAGGTCCTCGATGGTCCAGTCGCCCTTCACGCCCAGGCTCACCTGGGTGGTGTCGTAGGCGGACGCCAGGACCGCGCTGCCCTGCCCGCTGCCGGTGATGCCGGTTCCGCCCTCGCGGCTGTGGTGCACCGAGAGCATGAGCGCCGCCCGGTCGGCGAAGGCCCAGCCGCCGCGCAGCCCGAAGGCCGGGATGACGCCGTCGGTCGAGAAGGCATCGATGGTCTCACTGCCGGTGGTGAGGAGGCCGGCCTCGAGAGCGACCTCGTTCTCGGCCGCGTGGGCGGGCACGGCCATCAGCCCCACCGCCAGCATGCAAGGGATGAGCGCGCGCATCACGACTCCTCGTCGGCGTTGGGGTCCTCGGCCAGGGGCAGATCCTCGAGCAGGCCGTACGCCGCGAAGCCGGCGACCTCGACCTGCTCGCCCGAGGCCGGGTCGTACAGGGTGATGAGGCCCAGCGAGGCGTCGTGGCTCACCCAGAAGCCGCCGCCGGGCCGGGCGCCGAGGGCGACGGGAGGCGCCGGGAGATCGACCTCCTGGGCCTGCTGGGTGTAGAGGTCGAGCTGGAAGAGGTAGTCGGTGCCGCTCTGCAGCACGAGGACGTCCAGCCGGGTGTCGGTGACGTTGAAGGCCAGGTCGCGGCCCGGCGCCTCGAGGAGGTGCGGGCGGGACCGTCCGCGATCGTCGGACAGGTCCAGCACCTCGAGCAGGTGGCGGGTGTCGAAGAAGTCGAGGCCCCCGGTGGGGCCGGTCAAGGCCACCGCGAACTCGCCGGTGGGAGCGACCTGGAGGCTGCGGGGCGGGTTCTCGAGGCGATACTCGATGAGGGTCTCATCGTCCAGGTCGAGGCTGTAGACGTCCTGCTGGCCGGCCGAGCCCCACAGCACCGCCGTCCGCCCCACGGGGGCGATGTGGTCCATGGGCTCGTCCAGGACCAGGCTGTCCACGTCGAAGGCGTCGTGGTCCACCAGATCGACCCGCGCCGTGCCGGCGTGGACCACCACCGTGCGCTCGTCGGCGATGTCGTCCTGGGCGTCGATCCCCTCGAAGACCGCCATGTCGGAGGGCTGGCCCGAGAGGTTGACCAGGTTCACCGAGGGGCGCTCCAGGCGCAGGACGTAGAGATCGTCCTGGTGCCGGGCGGTGATGAGGGCATAGGCGCCATCGGGGGTCAGGTCGACCCCGACCGGCTGCACCGTCTGGTCGGCGTCGAGGGTGAGCGGGAAGGTGGTGCCCCGCTCCGGGGACTCCCCGCGCAGGTCGACCAGGGCGACGCTGCTCCTGGAGAGGACCACCGCCCGATCGGCCTCGGGGGTGAAGAGGACGTTCTCGGCCCCGAACCCCACGCTGACGGGGGTGGAGACGCCCTCCTCGAGGTCGAGGACGAGCACGCTGGTCAGATCCACCACGCCCGCGTCCTCGAAGCTGACGCCCGCGTCCACGTCGAGCCAGGCGATGGCCCAGCGACCGTCGTCGGCGAAGGTGAGGGCGTTGTAGTGGGCGCTCACGGGCACCCGGCTCCGCACCTCGCCCTCCTCGATGGCCACGACGAAGCCGTCCACCTCGCGGAGGGCGCTGGGGCAGTCGTCCAGGGTGTCGACGCCGCGGAGCTCGCGGGGATCGTCCGCGACGCAGCGGAACTCGCGCACGGTGGCCACGACGGTCCGACCGTCCGGGGCGAGGGTCACCTGATCGAGCAGGGCGCCCCCCAGGTCGACCTCGGTGGCGACGCCCGACCCGTCGATCCGGACGAGCCGGCGGGCCCGCTCCAGGGGGATGTAGAGCCCGTCTTCGGCGGCCAGGACCCGGTCCGGGTTCCAGAGGGGGCCCTCGCGCTCGACGAAGGAGCCGTCGGGCAGGTGGTCCCAGCCACAGGCGGTCAGGGCCAGCACGGCCAGGGGGGCGAGGCGTCGCATGGTCACTCCTCGATCCGGCCGTTCAGCTCGAAGCCGGTGATGGTCTCGGTGCTCCCACGCCCGCCGTTGTCGTCCGGGTGGAAGAAGGTGATCCGCCCGAGCGGATGCTCCTGACTGGCCCAGGCCGGCGGCCGCACCCCGTCCTCGGCGTCCAGGTCGGGCAGGACGCCCACGTAGACCGGCACGCTCTTGAGGGGGATGTCGCGGTACAGGAGCGTGTCGTAGGCGAGCTGCACCAGCCGGGTCTCGCCGTCCATGATGAAGTAGCCGTTCTGCCCGTCCGCGGCGTTGACGAAGCCGATGGGCTCGGCGGGGAGCTTGATGGCGTTGCTCCGGTAGGGCCGGTCGTCCAGCGAGAGCAGGGTGAGGGCATGGCTCCCCACGAACTCGGGCGGGGTCTCGGGCAGGCTCTCCGGACCGTGGACCACCAGCAGCCCGTTGCCGTCGGGCGTGAGGGCCATGGCGTCGACCGGCTTGACGAGCTGCTCCACGTCGAGCTCGTCGGTGACCGTATCCCAGACCGCGAAGCGGGAGGTGCTGTCCACCGTGGTGTAGAGGATGCCGCGCTGGCCGGTGCGATCGAAGAGGACGCTGCCGGCCTGCAGGCTCTCGGGCAGCTCGAGCACCTTGGGGGGCAGGTCGGGCTGCTCGGCCTCGTACACCCACACCTGGCCCGAGGACCGGGCCACCGCCACGGCCAGGCTGCCGTCGGGGGAGAGGTCCAGGTCGGTGGTGTTGCTCCCGGCCGGCAGGCGGCGGGAGGTCCGATCGTCCAGGTCGACCAGGAGCAGGTCGTCGGCGGCGAACTGGCGCACATAGGCGTACTGCCCATTGCGGGTGAGCACCACCTCCTCGGCGCGGGGCGGGTCGAAGGGATCGCCGATCTCCACCATCCGGGGCACCAGGGTCTCGGCGGTGAGGTCGACGAGGGCCAGCTCCTCGTCCGAGACGACCACGGCCAGCGTACCATCCGCCGAGAACTTGATGTCGCGGGGGTTGTAGGAGACGACCACGTCGTGGACCGTGCCCTCCGGGACCTTGACCAGGCTCACCTCGTTGAAGGACTGCAGGCCGTCGGGCGGCGGGTCGTCGGCGCGCCGGGCGCTGCGATCGTGGAAGACGCCGGCCCAGCTCCCGTCCTCCGAGAGGAGGAGCTGGTTGTAGTTGTCGCGGACCTGCACCGTGGTGACGTCCAGGGTGTCCGCATCGACGATGGAGACCGTGTCCTCGCCGGCGTTGAAGACCACCGCATGCCCGTAGTCGGGGGTCACGCGGACCACCCGGGGATCCAGGCCGACCTCGATGGTGCGCACGTCCAGGGTGAACACGTCGATGCGGGTCAGGGTCCCCCGGGCCGGGTTGGCGACGAAGACGTACACGTCGGTCTGGGAGGGGGACATGGCCAGGAAGTCGTCCTCCTCCTCGGGGGGGGCGTCATCGTCGAGGTCGTTGTCGGCGTCCGTGTCGGCGTCGGCCTCACCGCCGGCGTCGCTCCGGGGCCCTCCGAAGTCCATGTCATCCGAGAGCCCCATCTCCGAGCAGGACAGCAGTCCCAGGGAGAGGGTGAGCAGGAGCGGGGTACGCAGGATCGGGGACATGGAGCCTCCAGGCAGGCCAGGGCCATACGCCGCACGTAGCATGCACGTGACGTGCCATGACGCGGATGGACAGGAAGGCGGGCCGATGACCCGGCACTCGGCCCGGTCGTCACGTGGGGGGCGACGCGGCGCCCCGCCCCGCGGGTGCGGGCCCGCTCGAGGATCGCGACAGCCATGTCGCCACGGCTCGCCCGGGTGCAGGCGGTCAGGAGGCCCGGTCGGCCGCCTCGCCCGCCAGCTTGACCGGCTCGATCATGTGGATGTCCACCTGGTGGAACGGGATGGTGATGGCGTGGCGTCGGAAGGCCCGCCAGATGGCCAGGCGCAGCTCGGAGCGGGCCTTGGGGGCCACCCACGGGTCCGGGATCCAGATGAAGGCGTCGAACTCGATGCCGCTGTCGCCGAAGTTCTGCAGGAGCACCAGGGGATCCCGCCGCCAGTCCCGCTGGGGCACGGTGCGGGCGGCCTCCTCGAGGATCGCCTTCGCCCGGTCCAGGTCCGTGTCATAGGCCACGCTGACCCGGGCGTAGACGCGCAGGGTGTCGTCCTGCATGGTCAGGTTCTTCACGGTGCTGCCGGCGATGACGGCGTTGGGCAGGATGAGATCCTCGTCGTCCATGGACCGCACCACCGTGGACCGGATGCCCATCTTGAGCACCCGCACCACCCGGCCCTCCACCTCGAGCACGTCGCCCGGGGTGATGGCGCCCTCCACGAGCAGGATCACCCCGCTGACGAAGTTCTGGGTGATGTTCTGGAGGGCGAAGCCGATGGTCACGGCGAAGACGGCACCGACGGTGAACAGGGCCGTCAGGTCGATGCCCGCGCTGGAGACCGCCACCATGAGGCCGATGATGATGACGACGTAGCGGCCCAGGTTGAGGAGGACGCCCACGGTGCCCCTGGTGTCCACGCCGCGGTCGCCCAGGGCCTTGACCGTGACCTTGGAGAGCATGCTGCTGCCCCATAAGGTCGCACCCACCACCGCCAGGATGATGAGCAGGCTGTTGACGTGCACGTCGGTCTCGCCGATGTGGAAGAGGCGGGCGCCGTAGACCTGCTGGATCCCGCTGACGAGCTCGATGCCCTTGACGATGGTGAGGATGTCGAGGGCGAGGAGCAGGCACAGGGCGGACGCCAGGATCCGCAAGGCCAGGGCCGAGAGGCGCAGGGCGACGGGGGCGCCCTCGCGATCGGCCTCGCGGGTGCGCAGCCCCACGAACCACCACGAGAATCCGGCCATGAAGAGCCAGAAGAGGCCACCCACGATGGCGAGGAGGGAGGGGACGAAGGAGGGGACGTGCTGCAGGTCCCCGAGCGGGTGGGTCAGGAGCCACCCGACGATGTCGAGCCACTCGAGGATCTCAGGCAGGCTGTCCACGGGGTTCCCCGGCGCGGAGGGAGGGGGCCGCGGTCCGGGCGGGACGGCCCCGGCGCATGGTACGAGAGGCCGGGCATGCCCACCACCCCGGCCCATCGGGGATCGCCACCCCGGTGGCCGGCGGGACGGCCCGGAACGCAGACACGCCGGCCCCGTGACCGGAGCCGGCGTGTGATGCGGAAGGGGGGAGTCGAACCCCCACGGGTTTTACCCCACAGGAACCTGAATCCTGCGCGTCTACCAATTCCGCCACTTCCGCGGAAGGCCCCCGCCGTGTAATCCCTCGCCCGAGGCCGTGCCAGTCTTTCGCGGGACCCCCCGAGAAGCCCGGCCGCGACGGGAGGTTCGCCGCGCTTCGGCCCTGGCGCTCCAACGCGAGCGGCCCACCCTCGGAGTGGAGGATGGGCCGTCGGGGTGCCTGGACCGGGTCCGACCTACGGGAGGAAGGCCTCGCAGGTGGTCTCGACCTCGACGTCGTCGCGGCCTTCCTCGCCGGTGCAGTCACGGGCCACGAGCTCGAAGTAGTTGAACTCGGTGATGGTCCGGACCTCGGTGGGGGAGATGGTGGGGCCCTCGATGCGGACGTTCAGCTCGTCGGCGCTGCCGCGGATGCGGAGGGAGGAGTCGTCGATGACCCGCCACTCGGTGACGAAGGGGTCGCCGTCCGGGTCGTTGACCGTGGCGGTCTGCACGAAGGTCTCGGCCTCGCACTTGTCGCACTGGGTGCTGGAGGGCGACCAGGAGTAGGGCCCCCGGATGATCTCGCACTCGGCGCGGCCCAGGTCCTGCACCCGGTCGGGGCCGGCATCGACCACCGGCGGGTCGTTGAAGTCCCGCTCGGCCACATCGACGCGGATGATGTCGGGGCGGGACCAGGCGCGGCCGTCGTAGACGGAGCAGGCGAGCTGGTAGTCACCGGCCACGTCGAAGTAGACCTCGGGCTGGGCGGCGTTCTGGTTGGTGATGAACCGGTTGTCGACCGCCGAGCCCTCGGGCACCGACTGGATGGTCCACCAGTAGAACAGCCGGTCGCCGTCGGGGTCGGTGGAGGCCGAGCAGTCCAGGGGCACGTCCATGCAGTCCATGGCGTCCCGGTCGCCGCCGGCGTTGGCCACCGGCTGGTTGTTGCCACCCTCGAAGAGCAGGTCGACGCTGTCGGCCTCGGAGATGTCCTGCCCATTGTCCACCACGAGCGCCAGCCGGTACAGACCCGCCACGTCGGCGGTGAACTCGGCCTGCCGCTGCTCCCGGTTCATGATGTCGCTGCTCTCGAGCTGCGAGTTGAAGGGCTTCTGCAGCAGATCCCAGCGGTAGGAGAGGATCCCGCCCATGGGGTCCTGGGACTGGCCGCCGTCGAGGAAGGCGGTCTCGCCGAAGGTCAGCACCTGGTCGCGGCCCGCCTCGGCCATGGGCCGGTCGGTGGGCTCGTCGGCCTCGATGACCACGTAGGCCGGGTCCGAGTAGGCCTCGCCGTCGTAGACGCGGAGGGCGACGATGTAGGTGCCCACCACATCGGGCTGGAACCGCGTGGTGGCCGAGTTGCCGTCCTGGTTGGGGCTGAAGGGCCGCTCGCCCGACAGCTCGCTCTCGGGGGGAGCATCGTCGAGGGTCCAGAAGAACTGGAGCTCGTCGCCGTCCGGGTCGAAGGAGGCGCGCCCGTCGAGGAAGACCGCCAGGTTGGCGGGCTGCTCGATGTCGTTGCCCGCATCGGCCGAGGGGGCCTCGTTGCGGTCGATGACGATCTCGTCCTGGCAGGCGGCGAGCCCGAGCAGGAGGGCGGAGAGGCCGACGAGTGCGCGCATGGGGAACTCCGGAGTCGGGTGTCGGGAGGCGAGGCTGGACGGCTTCCCGGGACAGACGGTGTTGTACCAGCGGCGTCCAGAGAGCGTCAATCGAATCCGACGGAGCCCGGTCACGACGGGATCGCATCCGCGTCGGGACGGGGTCGGGCTCCCGGGGCCGCGAGCCCTCGTGCGGATCCGGCGGGCCCCGGAATGGACCGGTTGCCGCCGCCAGCGCGAGCACTACATAGCGCGGCGCACCGGAGACAGGATCCATGGGTCTGTTCGATTTCATGCTGAGCCCCGAGAAGAAGATCGCCAAGCACACGCGGCGGCTCACCAACCGCGACGCCCAGCCCGAGGACCGCGAGGCATCCGCCCAGTGGCTCGCCGGGCAGGGCACCCCGCAGGCCATCATGGGGCTGCTCGCCCGCTTCGACATGAAGCTCGACCACGACCTGAAGAATCAGGCCGAGCGGGAGCAGGTGTTCGACCTGCTGCGCAGCCTGGGCGACGACGCCGTCGAGCCCACCCGCGCCTGGCTCCGCCAGTGCAAGTCGGTGGCCCAGCCGCTCGCCCTCCTGTCTGCCATCCAGGGCGAGGAGGCCGCCATCCAGGCCGCCTTCGAGGTGCTTCGCATCGAGCACGAGCGCGGCAACGACTTCAAGCCGGCCAAGAAGAAGGCCGTCCTCATCTGGCTGGCGGAGCGGCGCCACCCCGGAGCCATCGACGAGGCCGCCCGCTTCGTCGACGACTTCGATGAGGGAGTGCGCTACGCCGTGGCCGAGGTCATCGCCGCCCAGAAGGACCCGGCGGGCCGGGAACCCCTCCTCCGCATGCTCACCAACCCCGAAGAGGAGTCGGGCCGCCTCCGTGCCCGGATCTGCGAGGTCTTCGTCCAGCAGGGCTGGTCGGTGGGCGAGTCGGCCGCAGCCCTGGATGGGCATCTGCCCGGCGGCTTCACCCTGCGCGGCGAGCGCATCGCTCCGGCTTGACGAAGCCCGGACAGAGGCCGGTATCCCGTTGCGCCCGGACTCTTCGATGGACCGGGCGGATCCGCCCCCACCGGGGGCGAGCCCGTCGTTGACGGGCCGGCGGGGCGTTGGCTACGGTGCGGGGCCACCCGGGGGGCCCCCCGGCGACGAGGAGCCCATGCGCGCACGCCCCATCGCTCACTCCGTCCTGCTGGTTGCTTCCGTGGTCCTCACGGGCCTGGCCGGCTGCGGCGACGACACCCGCAGCTGCCAGAACGCCTGTGGCCGGGCCTTCGGGTCCGACCGCTGCAATGTGCAGGTCCCCGGGCAGGGCCAGTCCGAGCTCATCAACGACTGCATCGACGAGTGCGAGGCGGCGCTCCGCCAGACCGGGGAGCTCGGCAACTACGACCCCGACGATCGCAGCTCGGTGAGCACCCAGGACGGCGACTTCGGGTTCACCCTGCAGAACGAGCGTCAGGCCGCGGTGTGGATGGACTGCGTCCTCGAGCGGACCTGCGAGTCCCTCGACGAGGGCTTCTGCCCCGGCGGTGGGATCAACTAGGCCCGGAGCTCTCGTGCGCCCCCTCCTGCTGGCGGCGGTCCTGGTGGTCCCCGCGCTGATCCTGGCCGGGTGCGAGCCCACCTGCCGCCAGGCCTGCCGCAAGGTCCTCTCCTGCGAGTCCCTCGACGCCGAGACCGTCCTCGACGAGTGCGAGGCATCGTGCGTCTTCCAGGAGGAGCTGTACGAGGAGCGGGGGGACGAGGCGCGCGCCGATGCCCTCGGGGATCACAAGGGCTGCCTGCGCCGGGAGTCCTGCGACGCCATCGCCGATGGGGTCTGCTACGACCCCGAGCTCTTCGTCTTCGAGACCGACAGCACCCCGTCGGAGGACTGAGGGGACCGAGGCGGGCGCCTCAGAGCCGCTCGACGACGGTGGCCACGCCCTGGCCCACGCCCACGCACAGGGTGGCGACGCCCAGGCGGGCGTCCACCCGCTCCATGACCGAGAGCAGGGTGGTGAGGATCCGGGCGCCCGAGCAGCCCAGGGGGTGGCCGAGGGCGATGGCACCTCCGTGGAGGTTCACGTCTTCCTCTGGGATGTCCAGCTCCTTCAGGACCGCCAGGCTCTGTCCGGCGAAGGCCTCGTTCAGCTCCCAGACCTCGATGTCCCGCACCGACAGGCCCAGGCGACCGAGCACCTTGCGGGTGGCCGGGGCGGGTCCGATCCCCATGATGCGGGGGTCCACACCCGCCGAGGCGGCACCGAGGATCCTGGCCTTCGGGGTGAGTCCCCGCTCACGGGCGGCGTCCTCGTCGCACACGAGCAGGGCGGCGGCCCCATCGTTGAGGGGTGAGCTGTTGCCGGCGGTGACGGTGCCCCCCGGGCGGAAGACCGCGCGCAGCCGGGCCAGCTTCTCGGGGGAGGTGTCGGGGCGAGGGCCCTCGTCGGCGTCCACCACCGTCTCGGACTTGCGGCGCTTCACGGTGACCGGGGCCAGCTCGGCGTCGAAGAAGCCGGCGGCCTGCGCCTCGAGGGCCTTGCGGTGGCTGTGGAAGGCGAAGCGGTCCTGGTCCTCGCGGGAGATCCCGTACTGGTCCACCAGGTTCTCGGCGGTCTCGCCCATGGACTCGAGGGGGAAGAGGGCCTCCATCCTCGGATTCGGGTAGCGCCACCCCAGGCTCGTGTCCCAGACGGTCACGTTGCCCGCCTTGGGGTGGGTCGGGCCGCGGGGCATGGACAGGGGGGCCCGGCTCATGGACTCCACGCCGCCGGCGACGCAGATCTGTGCCTCGTCGGACCGGATCATGCGGGCGGCCTGGTTGACGGCCGACAGCCCCGAGGCGCAGAGGCGGTTGACGGTGATGCCGGGAACGTGCTGGGGGAAGCCCGCGAGGAGCAGGGCCATGCGGGCCACATTGCGGTTGTCCTCGCCGGCCTGATTGGCGCAGCCCAAGAAGACCTCGTCGACCTCGGCCGGATCCAGGCCGGTGCGCTGGACCAGGGCCTCGAGGACGTGGGCGGCGAGGTCGTCCGGGCGCACCGGGGCGAGGGCGCCCTGGAAGCGCCCCACGGGGGTGCGGACGGCGTCGACGAGGACGGGCTGTCCCATGGGGATCTCCTGTTCAGTCCCAGGTGTAGAAGCCCTGGCCGGACTTCCTGCCGAGGCGGCCCTCGGCCACCATCCGGCGCATGAGGTCGGGGGGCTCGAAGGCCTTGTTGCCCAGCTCGCGCGCCAGGTACTCGCCGATGTGCAGCCGCACGTCCAGCCCCACCATGTCGGTGAGCTTCAGGGGGCCGACCGGGTGGCGGTACCCGAGGACCATGGCCTTGTCGATGTCCTCGGCCGACGCGACCCCGGACTCCACCATCCGGATGGCCTCCATGCCCAGCGCCACCCCGAGGCGGCTGGTGGCGAAGCCGGGCACGTCGCGCACCTCGATGACCTCCTTGCCGATGGCTGCGCCGAAGGCACGGATGGCCTCGACCGTCGCCGGCGAGGTCGTGTCGGCGACGATGACCTCGAGGAGCTTCATGATGTGGACCGGGTTGAAGAAGTGGGTGCCGATCACCCGGCCCGGGTCCGCGACCGCCTCGGCGATGGCCTGCACGGAGAGGCTCGAGGTGTTGGTCCCGAGCAGGCAGCCCGGAGGGGCCACGGCCGCCACCCGGCGGAAGAGCTCCTGCTTGACCCCGAGCTTCTCGGGCACCGCTTCGATGACCAGGTCGGCGCCCTCGGCGGCGTGCTCGAGGCTCTGGACGCCCGAGAGGTGGTCCAGGGCCGTGTCGCGGGTCTCCGGGGCGACCTTGCCGCGGTCGACGCCCTTGTCCAGGTTGCGGCGGATGTGGTCCAGACCGCGCTGGAGCCCGTCCGGGTCGCTGTCGGTCAGCCGCACGTGAAAGCCCGCCATGGCGCAGACCTGGGCGATGCCATGGCCCATGGTGCCGGCGCCGAGCACTCCGATCCGCTGCATGGGGTCTCCGGGTCGGGCGACGGCGTAGCCCGGGGGGGCGGTCCGGGCGAGCGCGCGGGCACCCCCGTCCGGGGCGGGCCCTCAGTCGTCCTGGGACCAGGGGTCGTCGTCCGCCTCGCCCGCACCCTCGGTGTCGGGGGCCGGCTCCCCGCCAGGGCCCTCGGCGCCGGGCAGCGTGGAGGGATCCACCAGGGGAGGCGGTTCATCGTCGGCCTGCTTCTCGGCCTCCTTCTCGGCCTTCCGGCGCGCCTTCTCGGCCTTGCGGGCCTCCCGGCGGGCGCGGCGCTCGGCCCGCCGCCGCTCGCGTGGAGAGAGCTCGTCCTCGGGGGTGCCGAAGCCGGGACCTGCCACCGTGTCGGGGGCCGCCTCGCCGAAGCCGGGGCTGCCGCCGTCGGGGTCGGGGTCCGCCGGACCCTCGGGGTCGGTGGCCTCCACCTTGGGGCCGCTGCCTACGGGGAAGGCGTCGGGATCCCCGGCGCCCCACGGGTCGTCGGGGCTGCCGGCGGGGGCCGCCGCATCGGGGGCCGGCTCGGTGGGGGCCGGCTCGGTGGGGGCGTCCTCGGTGCCGGTGGAGAGGCGGGGCATGCCGTCGTCGGCGGGGGCGTCCTCGGTGTCGGTGGAGAGCCGTGGCATGCCGTCGTCGGCGGGGGCGTCCTCGGTGCCGGTGGAGAGGCGGGGCATGCCGTCGTCGTCGGGGGCGTCTTCCCCGGTGTCGGGCACCGTCGGGGCGGTGCTCGCCTCGTCGGCCGGATCGGGCGTCCCGGCCTCTGCCGGGTCTGCCTCGGGGGTGGGATCGGCGGGGGCGCCATCGTCCACGGGGAGGGCGAGGGGCGCATCGTCGTCGACCGGCGCGGGGGCCCCGTCCGGCCCGCTCTCCCCGGTGTCGAAGCCGGCGTCGAGGGAGGGCAGGATGATGCCTTCCTGGACCGGCCCGACCTGCTCCGGCGGGACCGACACGGTCACCGTCTCGCCGCCGTCCACCTCGACCGTGGTGGACCAGTCCAGGCTCCGGAGCGGGTCGGTCACCCGGATCTCGTGGGTGCCGGGCTCGACGATGAGGCCCCGGACCGGCGCCCGCGGCGACGCGAGGGTCCCGTCCACCCGCAGCTCGGCGAAGGGCCGGTCCTCGGGCAGGGTCACGGTGATGGCGCCCACGTCCTCGGCCAGGTTGACCTCGACCTCCTCGACCGTCTCCTGCTCCAGGATCCGGAACTCCACCCGGCGGTTCCGCGTGCGGCCCGACTCGGTGAAGTTGGAGTCGATGGGCTCGGTCTCGCCGTAGCCCTTCGAGACCAGCCGGTCCGGGTCGACGCCCTGCTCGACCAGGTAGTCGCGAACGGAGCGCGCCCGCTGCTGGGAGAGCCGCAGGTTGTAGCGATCCGAGCCCTTGTTGTCGGTGTGGCCGGCGACCTCGACCTTCTCGATGCGCTCGTAGCGCTTCAGGGCCCTGACGACCTCGTTCAGGAGCTCGTAGGACTCGGCGCGGATGACGGCCCGGGCCGTCTCGAAGAGCACCCGCTCGGTGATCTGGATGCGGTCGCCCTGGACGAAGGCCCGGGTGGGGCAGCCGTTGGACTGCTCGGGGGGCTCGTCGGCGGCGCGGGGCTGGTCGGGGCAGGCGTCGCGGTAGTCGGCGACCTGGTCCTCGTCCGAATCGGGGCAGCCCACCAGGTCCTCGGGGCCCGGGTCGAGGGGGCAGCGGTCCTGATCGTCCACGAGGCCGTCGCCGTCGGTGTCCGGGCAGCCATCCAGCTCGACCGGACCGGCGCGGTAGGGGCAGGTGTCCTCGGGATCGAGGAGGGTGTCGCCGTCGTTGTCGGGATCGGGGCAGCCGTCCAGGTCCTCCCACCCGTCGAAGTCCTCCGGCTCGAGCGGGCAGTCGTCGTCGATGTCCAGGAGGGTGTCGGCGTCGTTGTCGGGGTCGGGGCAGCCATCCAGGTCCTCGAAGCCGTCGAAGTCCTCCGGGTCGAGGGGGCAGGTGTCCTCGTCGTCGACGATGGAGTCCCCATCGGTGTCGCGCGACATGCGGGAGAAGGTGATCGCCGCCATGACCCGCCAGTCGGGGGCCCCCACCCCGCGGATCAGGCCGCGGCCCCCGCTCACCATCAGGCCGAGGCCGCTGTCGTCCACCACCTGGGCGAAGAGGTGGGTCGCGCTCAGGACGTTGGTGTCGCCCGGGGCGTTGGAGGTGCCGATGGACAGGTCGTAGTCGGCCCCCACCCGGAAGCGGTCGTCCAGGCGGACCCAGGCGCCGGCTCCCGCCAGCACCGCGCTGCCCACGGCCACATCCTCGAAGAGATCGCCCGGGCCCAGCACGAAGCCCAGGTTGGCGGCGTAGCCGAAGCGGTCGGCCACCTCGCCGCCGACGGCGCCACGGAGCTTGAGGTGGGGACCGCGGGCCAGGAGGGCCTTGGGGCGGCCGGTGGGCAGCCCGAGGGTGGGCAGCAGCGAGACGCCGAAGGTCCCCGACTCGTTCTGGCGCAGGCGGATGTTGGCTTGCAGGAGGATGTCGCCCAGGGCAGCGCCCCGGAAGGGGTCGTCGGTCGCGGTGCGGGTGTGGCCGTAGATGGGTGCCAGCACCTCGAGGCGGAGCTTGTCCTCGAAGGTCCAGCCGCCGTACAGCGTGGTCTGGAAGGCGTGGGGCACCAGGACGGATCGGGTGCCGTCGGCGTCGACGAAGGCGACCAGGTCCTCGGCGACCACGCCGGTCACGCCGAGGGAGAGCCCGCCATCGGTGAGGGCGGGGCTGTCCACGGCGGGCGTGCCCGAGCCGTGAGCGATGGAGGCGCTGGGGTCGAAGGGGTCCACGTCCACCGCGGCGGCGACCGTGGGGAGGCCGAGGACTCCGAGAAACCACACCCTGTGCATGCGCCAACTCCCTGCACCCGCCCTGTCGGGTGGCGGCGCGGGGCATTGTAGCCCCCAGGAGCGCGCCTGACGGCCCCGACCCCCCGGCCGGGGCGGCGGGTCAGCGACGTGGCGGGTACTTCCGAAGCTTTCGCTGGAGCGACTGCCGGTGGAGGCCCAGCCGGCGGGCTGCCTCGCTGATGTTGCCGCCGGTGGCGGCGAGCACGTACTCGATGTACTCGCGCTCGTGGCGGGCCAGCGAGGGGATCTTGTCCGGGACGCTCACCGTCGGGTCCCCCTCCTCGCGGTTGAAGGCCCCCTCGAGCTCGTCGGGGTCGCAGGGCTTGGTCAGGTAGTGGTAGGCGCCGAGCTTGATGGCCTCGATGGCGGTGGCGATGCTGCCGTAGCCGGTGAGCACCACGGTGCGGATCCCGGGCAGGCGCTCCACCAGGTCCTTCAGGACCTCGAGGCCGCGCTCGCCGTGGAGCTTGAGGTCCACCACGGCGAACTGGGGCTGGTGCACGGCGGCCAGGCCCAGGGCGGTGCGGTGGTCGGGGGCGAGCAGGACCTGATAGCCGCGGTCGCCGAACTCGAGCTCCATGGCTTCGCGAAAGGCGTCGTCGTCATCCACGACGAGCAGCTTCGGGAGGGCCTGACGGCGGCTGGGTGACATGGGGGCCTCCAGGGTCGTGCGCCTGCACACAAGGGAACCACCAGACGGCCTCGGTCCAGACACCTCGCTGCTCCCTGTAACGCAGACCGCCGCCGGCGCCGTCGGCGACCGCCCGGGCGACGTAGACCCCGAGCCCGGTGCCGGTGGTCTTCGTCGTGAAGAAGGGGTCGCCCACCCGGTCGACCTGTGCGGGCAGCCCCACGCCGTGATCCCGGACCCGGACCACGACGACGCCCTCCTCGCGGTCGAGCCGCACCTCGAGCGGGGTGTCGATCCCCTCCTCGGACTGGGCCTCCCGACCGTTCTCCAGGAGGTTGAGGAGGGCCTGGCGGAAGGCCACCACCGGGACCTCCACCATGGCGCCGTCGCTCTCGTCCTCGACGGTGGCCCCCACCGTGGCGCCCTTGGACCACATGTGCACCGTGGCCTCGACGAGGGTGGCGAGGGGGCGACGCTCGATCCCCCCGGCGGTGGGGTCTCCAGCACCGACCAGGAGCTGCTCCACGATCTCCTTGCACCGGTCGAGCTGGGTCTGGATGACCTCCACGTCGCGGCTGGTGTCGGGCTCCTCGCCGTGGCGGCGGCGGATGCGACGGAGCCTGAGGCCCATGGTGAAGAGGGGGGTGTTGAGCTCGTGGGCGGCGCCGGCGGCCAGGGTGCCCACCGTCCGCAGGCGGTCGACCCGGGCGGTGCGGTCCCGGGCCTCGAGGAGGGCCACTTTGTGCCCGCGGAGGGTGCGGGCGACCCCCACGGTGAAGCCGGCGGCCGAGATGGCGGTGATGATGAAGGCGATGGCATTGCCCACGCCGAGCAGGACCGGCTCGGGCAGGGAGTGCTGGTCCAGGTGCAGGGGCACGTGGAAGAGGTGGAGCAGCCCATAGGCGGCCAGGACCAGGCTGGTCAGCAGGGCGGCCTTGCCCCAGGTGAGCATGACCGCGGCCATGCAGACGTGGACCAGGAAGAGCACGTTGAAGGGATTGTTCGGGCCACCCGCCGCCACGAGGAAGGCCGTCAGGGCCGCCACCTCGACCGCCAGATGGATGAGCAGGCGGGTCTGGCTGATCTCCCGGCCGGCACGGAGGGCCCAGATGGCCTCGAGGTTGCCCACCGCGAGCACACCCATGACCACCCCGAGGGGCAGGAGGAGCCAGGGGTCGGCCAGGACGCTGAAGGTGAAGGAGAGGGTGACGGTCTGGGCGAGCAGCGCGACCCACCGCAGGCGCACCAGCCAGGTGAGCCACAGGGCCCCCTCGTCGCTGTCCGGATCGGCGAGGGGGTCCAGGGAGGGGCGCGCCTCGGTCATGGGGCCTCCGCCACGTCGTTCAGGGCCGCTCGGACCGCCCCCACGAGCTGGTCGGCCTCGGCGGTGGAGAGGGCGAGGGGCGGGTTGATGATCAGCGTATTGCCGAGCGGGCGGAGGATCAGGCCGTGGGCCCGGGTGGCCATGCACACGCGGTGCCCGGTGTCCGCGGGCAGGGGGCCGCCCCCGGGGTGCTCCAGGTCGATGCCGATCAGGACGCCGCGCTGCCGGATGCGGGCCACCCAGGGGTGGGGACGCACCCGGGCCTCGAGGCCGGCGGCCAGGTGGGCGGAGAGGGTGCTTATGTGGGCGAGGGTGTCGTTCTCGTCCAGCAGCTCCAGCGAGGCGAGGGCCGCGGCGCAGGCCAGCGGGTTGCCCGTGTAGGTGTGGCCGTGGAAGAACTGGCGGTTCTCCTCTGGGGCGCCCAGGAAGGCGTCGTAGACGGCCTCGGAGGTGAGGGTGGCGGCCAGCGGCAGGTAGCCGCCGCTGATCCCCTTGGCGAGGCACAGGAAGTCGGGGGTGATCCCCACCTGCTCCATCGCGAAGAGGGTGCCGGTCCGACCGAAGCCGACGGCCACCTCGTCGGCGATGAGGAGCAGCCCGTGCTCCCGGGCCCGCTCGAGCAGGGGGCGCAGGTAGGCCTCGGAGTGCATCTTCATGCCCGCCGCTCCCTGGACCAGGGGCTCGACGATCAGGGCGGCCAGCTCGTCCGCGTGCTCGTCCAGGGAGGTGAGGGCCCGCTCCAGGCAGCCCGCCTCCTCCCGGCCGCCGGGGTCGCGGGGGGCGGGCAGGATCTCGGTCCGGAAGAGGAGCGGCTCGAAGATCCGGTGGAAGGTCGAGATGGCGCCCACGCTCACCGCCCCGAGGGTGTCTCCGTGGTAGGCGTCCGAGAGGGTGGCGAAGCGGGTCCGCCCGGTCTCGCCCCGGTGCTGCTGGGCCTGGAAGGCCATCTTCACGGCGATCTCGGTCGCGGTGGAGCCACTGTCCGAGTAGAAGACCCGGTCCAGGCCCTCGGGGGTGCGGTCCACGAGCTGTGCGGCGAGCTCGATGGCGGGGGGGTGGGTCAGGCCCAGCAGGGTCGAGTGGGCCAGCCGGTCGAGCTGCTCGCGCACGGCGGCGTCGATGCGCGGGTGGGCGTGCCCGTGCACATTGGTCCACAGGGAGCTGACGCCGTCGAGGTAGGCGTGCCCATCGGTGTCCACGAGCCAGCACCCCTCGCCGCGCTCGATGATCAGGGGGTCGGCGGCGGTCCAGCGCTGCTGGGGGGTGAAGGGGTGCCAGATGACGCGCTTGTCGGTGGCACGGAGGGTCTCGGTCCGGTCCATGGGGCTCTCAGGCGACGCGGGTGGTGATGATGTGGAGCTCGTCGGGAAGGGCGGCGCCCACCAGGCGACAGGTGAGGGTGCGCTCGTGGAGCACGCCTTGCAAGGCATCCCAGGTCACCGCCCCGGCGGCGCGGATCTGGGCGCCGGCCGCCCCGCGGACCACCAGGTCGGTGCCGAGGAGCAGCCGGGGTGTGTCCGGATCGCCGGTGAGGTGCCAGAGATCGAGGGTGCTGTCCACGCGGGTCGGGGTCTCGTCCGGGAGGAGGGCGGCGATGAGGGCGGCCAGGTCGGGGTCGGGCCACCGGTCCCGCGCCACCACCGGGCGGCGGGGGAGGGGCACGGCCAGGAGGCGATGGGGGAGCTGGTCCCCGAAGCAGACGGCCGAGGCGGGGCCCACGGCGGCGCAGCCGGTGCCGGCGGCCAGGTGGAGACGGCCGTCGGTGCCGATCCGCAGCCGGACCCGGCCGCCCTCGGCCCGGTGCCGATCCAGGCTCGCCTCGGGCGCGGGGGACCCGTTCACCTCCCCACCGATCCCCACCAGCACGCCGTCGAGGGTGGCGATCCCCGCCGGGTCGACCGAGCGGACCCGGTAGGACCACCGCTCGCTGCGCACGGTGCGGTGGCCGGGGCCCCGGTGGGTGGTCCGCACCCGGTAGGTGAGGCTCTGGCCTGCCACCCAGCGCCACCCCAGGCGCACCGGACGCTCGAGGGCGAGGGGGACCGGGGCGCTGCGGGGCCCGCAGCCGAGCACCCCGGCGGCCACCAGGCCGGCCAGCACCTGGCGACGGCTCGGGCTCATGGCCGGGGCCCCAGGGCGTCGAGGATCTGGTCGATGTGCTCCCGGGTGTGGGCGGCGGAGACGGTGAGCCGGATACGCTCTGTGCCGGGGGCCACCGTCGGCGGGCGGATCCCGGCGGCCAGGATGCCGCGGGACAACAGCCGCCGGTCGAGGTCCATGGCCGCGGGCCCCACCACCAGCGGGACCACGTGGTGCGTGCCGAGGGGGTTCCAGCCGAGCTGCCGCAGGCCGCGCCGGAGCCGGGCCACGTTCTCGTCCAGACGGGCCCGGCGCTCGGGCTCCCGACGGAGCACCCGCAGGCCCGCCAGGGCCATGGCCGCCACCGGCTCGGGGGGGGCGGTGGTGAAGACGAGGCTGCGCGCGGTGTTCAGCAGCAGGTCCCGCAGCGGGTCCGGGCCACACACGAAGGCGCCGTGGGCCCCGATGGCCTTGCCGAAGGTGCCGATCCGGACGTCGGGGGTGAGCCCGGCGGCGGCGGCGGCCCCGGTCCCGTCGGGGCCCAGCACCCCGAGCGCGTGGGCCTCGTCGACGATGAGCCAGGGCTCGCGCGGGTAGTCGGCGAGCGGCGGGACGTCGCCGTCCATGCTGTAGAGGCCCTCGAGGACGATGGCGTCGAGGTCGTCGGGCAGGGCATCCGGCTCGGCGTGGGGGACCACGTGGACCTGCGCCCGCGCCAGGCGGAGGCCATCGATGATGGAGGCGTGGTTCAGGGCATCGGAGGCCACCTGCATGCCCCGCTCGAGCAGGGCCGGGAGGAGCCCGGTGTTGGCGTGCCACCCCGAGGTGAACAGGACCGCCGGCTGGCCGAGCCAGTCCCGGAGCTCGGCCTCGAGCGCGTGATGGACGGGGCGGTCGCCGGTGATCAGCCGCGAGGCGCCGGTGCCGCCGCCGTGGGCCGCCGCGCGGACGGCGGGGTGCCAGGCCAGGCCCAGGTAGTCGTTGCTGCACGCCACCACGACCTCCCGCCCCTCCAGCCGGGCGGTGACCGGGCCGGTGGGCACGAGGGTGCGGAGGCGGCGGCGGCGACCGGCGGACTCGAGGTCATCGAGGCGGGCCTGCCACCGGGCGTGGCGCGACATGCGGGCTCCGTGGAGCCGGTGCCGTAGCCGCCCGTCGGCCGGTCATGCCACCTCGCGGTCAGTCGACCTCTCGGTCAGGCCGACGTTCGGTCAGGCCACCTCGCGGGAGGGCGCCTGGGGGCGCGGCTGCTCGCCCGGCACCCGGTTCCAGGGCTCGTGGCTCTCGCCCTGCCACACCAGCCGGCTGCTGCGCTCGAAGGTGAACCACGCCCAAGCCCACTTGAGGAAGACCACCAGGCGGTTGCGGAAGCCCACCAGGGCCATCAGGTGGATGAAGACCCAGATGAGCCA
>CAZPJM010000042.1:0-24185 GCA_964586865.1 uncultured Enterobacteriaceae bacterium | reverse complement strand
TTGAAAACCTCCAAGCGCGTGGCTGCCTTTAGGGATTTTGTCGTCGCCAAGGCGCCCTCGCGGGAGAGGGCGTCCCGCTCGTCCTTCAGGCGGGCGAGGAAGCGGCGCACCGTGTCCCGGCGCATGCGGCTGGTCCGGGTGCGCTCCTCGGCGAACGAGGCCAGCAGCCGGTGGACGTCCTTGCGGGCGGCGGCGCGCCAGGTGCGGCGCTCGTTCTGCTCGGTCACGGACATGGCGGCGCGCACCCGGGCCAGATCGGCCAGGTCGCGGGCGGTGGACCGTCGGAGGCGGGCGACCTCCTCGCGGATGCGGGCCAGGAGGGCGCGTCGCGCGGTGGCGCCGTCGGAATCGGAGCGGGACATGGAGACCTCCGCACGGGCGAGGGGGACGGGAGACAGGCGTGGCCCGGGGCCACGATGCCGGGGCGGCCCCATCCGGGACCGCCCCGACGGACGGATCAGGCCGGGGCGGCCGCCGTCTGGGTGAGGCCGATGGCCTCCGCGTACTTCAGGTAGGTCTCGACGGAGGCGACGACGACGCGGGCCTCGACGGAGACGAGCTCGATGCCCACGAGGGACACCTTCGCCCAGGCGTCGATGACGACGCCCTTGTCGAGGATGCGGTCGACGACCTCGGCGAGGCTCGACGAATCGGTGCTGTTGCTGACCTTGGCCATGTTGGACCTCTCACTGCTTGCGTTCGAGGCGCGAACCCGGCACCCGGCCGGCGCTGCCCACCTCGGGGGGCCCCACCATGGAGCCCCGCACGTGGGGCCTCGGATCAGCGGGGTCGGGATTCCACCCATGAGTTGGATTTTCTGGTGATGGCGGCCCGTTCGGACCGCGCTGGACCGTCGGTGGCCCGGCGGATGACGGGCTCGCGAAGGACCACAGCGGCCAGGGGCCGGTCAGCCGCGCGGGCAGGCCGGCCGCGGGGAGGGCCCGCTGCAGGTGGCGGACCACGTCGTCGACCTGGTCTCTCGGGACCCGCAGCGCCCGTCGGAGGAGGGCCTGGCCGTCATGGACCCGTCCCGGATCGGCGCGGACCTCGAGGACGTCGGCGGGGAGGACCCGGTCGAGGACGTGGTCCAGGTGGTCCTCGGCCCGGTCGAGCCGCAGGGCCTCGCCGTGGTGGCGGCGGCGGGCGGCCAGGAAGACGGCGCCGGGGCCACCGGACGGGGCCGCTGGCGGGAGGGGGGGCAGGGGGGCCTGGACCCGCAACTCCACCTCGACGGTGCCGGCCATCCGGTCCAGGTGGGCGCGGAAGTCAGGGAGGCGCTCGGCCAGGGGCCGCGTGACCTCGGCGAGGGGGGCCGCCGGTCCCAGGCGCAGGGGCAGCAGGTCGTGGTGTCGGGCCAGCTCGGCCAGGCGGTCGTGGACGGCCAGGGCCTCGGCGGGGGACAGCGCCCGGGGCGGGGCCGCGGCCAGGAGCAGGTGGAGGCCGCCCACACCCTGCGGGTAGGGGCGGGCCCCCCACGGCAGCGGGGGCCCGGCGTCGACGGGCCGCCCCAGGATGGCCAGGGCCAGCCGGTCCTCAGCCACGCGATTCCCCCAGCGCGGGGCAGAACGAGGCGGGGGGCCACGGCCCGGTGAGGCGCAGCCGGGTGCGGTGGGCGGCCAGGGCCTCCCGGTGGGCCTCCAGCACGGCGGCCAGGCCCTCGCCGGCGCCCCGGTCGGCCAGGAGGGCCCAGTTGGCGAGGGGGGTGTCGGGCGTGTCCTCGACCCGCGGGGGCAGGGGCAGGACGGTGGCGTCGTGGCACCGGGCCTCGAGGGCGGCGCCGAGGGCCTCCAGGGCCTGCCTGCGGGCCTCGGTGGCCTGGCGCTCCCGGGCGGCGGCCCGGCGCTTGCGCAGCATCCAGGCCGTGCCCGACGGGGCATCGTGGTCCTGGGGCGTCGGCGCCGGACCCACCCAGGCCTGCACCGCCCACTCCTCCCGGTCCCCCACCGTGATCAGGCTCGGGGGCAGCCCCTCCGACGACAGCGCTGCCCGGAGGGCCTCCTCGGTCGAGAAGAGGGCGCCGAACCGGACCGGCAGCAGGGGCCCCCGGGCGTGGAGGCTGCGCTGGATGGCCAGGTGCCGCTCCAGCTTGGGCGCCAGGGCCTGCAGGTCCTGGAGTGCCTCCTCGGCGCGGGGGCCGGTCCAGGCGTCGAGGGGGACCCGGCCCGCCACCGCCACCGCCCCGGGAGCGAGGGCGACCGCCTCGAGGGGAGCCCCGTCCACGCCGGGCGCGCCGCGGAGCTCGGCGGGGAGCGCGCCCGCCACCCCGTACAGCCACCATCCCTCGGCCTGCATCGTCGCCATCACCCCTCCCGCAGGGCCACCTCGGCCAGGGCCCGGTCCAGGTCGGAGGCGGTGATCCGGGGGCCGTCCGCGCCATCGCGGATGACCCGCCGCACCGCCGCCCGGGCCGCCACGTCCACCACCGCGGCCAGCTCGGCCCCGGTGAACTCCTCGGCCCGCGCCGCCAGGTCCGCGGCGTCCACGTCGTCGGCCACCGGCCGATCCCGCAGGTGGACCCGCAGGATCGCGGCCCGGGCCTCCGCGTCGGGCAGGCCGATCTTCACCAGGGCGTCGAAGCGCCCCGGCCGCAGGGCGGCGGGGTCGAGCCGGTCCAGTCGGTTGGTGGCGGCCAGCACCAGCACGCCCCGCAGCTCCTCCACCCCGTCCATCTCGGTGAGGAACTGGGCCAGCAGGCGCTCGGCCACCGCATTGTCCGAGGCCGCCTCGCGGGAGGGGAGCAGCCCGTCCACCTCGTCGAAGAAGAGCACGCACGGGGCGGCCAGCCGGGCCTTGCGGAAGACCTCGCGCAGCCGGGCCTCGGCGTCGCCCACATAGCGGGAGTAGAGCTCCGGGCCCTTCACCGAGAGGAAGTTGGCGCCGGTCTCGCTCGCCACGGCCTTGGCCAGCAGGGTCTTGCCGGTGCCAGGAGGTCCGTGCAGCAGGATCCCCTTGGGCGGACGCACCCGGGCGGCCTCGAAGATGGCGCCGTGGTGCATGGGCCACTCCACCGTCTCCACGAGCTGTTCCCGGACCGCGTCGAGGCCTCCCACGTCGCTCCAGCGGACGTCGGGCACCTCCACGAAGACCTCGCGCAGGGCCGAGGGCGCCACCTCGGTGAGGGCGTCGCGGAAGTGGCGGTCGCCCACCATGAGGGCCTCCACGTCCACCTCGCCCCCCTCCAGCAGGCGGGCGCCGTCCCCGCTCACCACGTCCCGGAGGCAGGCCATGGCCGCCTCGCGGCACAGGGCCTCCAGATCCGCGCCCACGAAGCCGTGGGTGATGGCGGCCAGGTGGTCCAGGTCCACGTCCTCGTGCAGGGGCATGCCGCGGGTGTGGATGGCCAGGATCTGCCGCCGCCCGGCCCGGTCGGGGATGGGCACCTCGATCTCGCGGTCGAAGCGTCCGGGACGGCGGAGCGCCGGGTCCAGGTTGTCGGGCAGGTTGGTGGCGGCCAGGACCACCACCCGGCTGCGGGACTCGAGGCCGTCGAGGAGGTTGAGGAGGGTGGCCACCACCCGCTTCTCGACCTCGCCCTGCACATCGGTGCGCTTGGGGGCCAGGCTGTCGATCTCGTCGATGAAGACGACGCTGGGTCCCTTCCGGGCCGCCGTCTCGAAGACCTGCCGCAGCCGCTTCTCCGACTCGCCGTAGTGCTTCTGGATGACCTCGGGCCCGCGGATGGGGAAGAAGGCCGCGTCGGCCTCGTGGGCGATGGTGCGGGCGATGAGGGTCTTGCCGGTGCCGGGTGGGCCGTGGAGCAGGACGCCCCGCGGCGGGTCGATGCCCAGGCGGTCGAACAGGTCCGGGCGCCGCAGGGGGAGCTCGACGATCTCGCGGATCCGCCTGAGCTGGTGGCCGAGGCCGCCGATGTCCTCCCACGAGGGTCCGGCGGGGCGCGGCCGGGCCTCGGCCTCGCGGGCGGGCTTCTCCAGCACCAGCTCGGTGGAGGGGCCCACCCGCACCGGGCCGGTCGGGCGGGTCTCCCGGACCTCCAGGTCCACCCGGCGGCCTCCGAACAGGGCCAGCCGGAGCCGATCCCCGGTCAGGCAGGCCAGCCCGTCCACCGCGCGGGCCACCTGGGGCACGTCCTTGCGGCCCAGGGGCGCGCCGAGCGGGACGACCACCAGCCGATCGGCAGCGGCGGCCTGGATCCGCGTCACCCGCAGGCGGTCGCCCACCGAGACCCCGGCGTTGGCGCGGGTCAGGCCATCCACCTGCACCCGGCGCTGACCCCGCAGATCGGGGTGGATGGGCATGGCCCGGCCCACGGTGGTCCGGCTGCCCGCGACCTGCAGGGTGTCGCCGATCCGCGCGCCCAGGTTCTCCAGATCGCTCGGGTCCAGGCGGATGAGCCCCCGGCCCACGTCGTCGGGGCGGGCCTCGGTGATGAGGAAGCCGTCGTCGGGGGTGTTCATCGGGGCAGCCGGATCTCGACGAGGCCATTGTTGACGTGGATGACCGGCGGGTCAGCGCTGACGGCCCCCGGCAGGAGCACCTCGCGCCGGTAGTGCCGCTCGCCGCGCTCGGCCTCGAGCTGGAGGATGTCGCCCTCCACCGTCACCTGGACGTCGCCGGCCTCGATGCCGGGCATCTCCGCCACCACCAGGACGTGGTCCGCCTCCTCCATCACGTCCACGAGGGGCTCGCGGACCCCCGAGACCGTGGCCTCGCCCGTGGTGTCGTCGCGCTTCAGGTTGCCGAAGGGCTCCACCTTCACGTCGCGCTGGCCGTCCCGGCCCAGGCCCACCTTGACGTTGACGCCGTAGACGCCCTTCAGCCCCTTCTCCTCGTCCAGGGTGAAGGTGCCCTCGCGGGACTCCAGCGTCTCGCCGACCTCGTCGAGGCGTCGGATCAGATCGCCCAGGTTGCCCAGGATGGCGCCCAGGGCCGCGGTGCCGCGTGGCTTGCTCATGCCCGCTCCGGGTGGGGGTCCGGGGGGCCCATCGGCGCACCGCGGTCCCGGTTGAGGCGCGGGCTCACGAGGCCCGGCGGGCGCCCTCCCGCCAGTCGATCAGGGTGATGTCGTCGGGCAGGTGGGGGGCCGGGTCGTGGGCGGCCCCCAGGAAGAGCAGCCCCACCTCGTCGGCGGCCAGGGTCGCGGCGATGCGGGCCGCGATGGCGGCATCGCGGCGATCCAGCAATGCGCGGGCCTCGGCGGGGGAGACCGATTCCCCGGCGGCCAGGCGATGGGCCAGGGCCAGCTCCGCCACGAGCAGGGCCGGGTCCTCGGTCCCCTCCACCCGGGCCCCCCGCTCCGAGAGCTCCAGGAGGAGCCGGTGGTTGGCGCTGCCCTGCCCGGCCAGGTCCCGCACCAGGGTCAGGGTGGGTCCGTCGGTGGGCAGGCCGTCCTGGTAGATCCGCACCCTGGGCCAGTCCAGGGGGAGGACCTTCAGCCCCCGGGCCAGACGGCGCCAGTCGGCCTCGGCGGCGGCGGTGCGGCGGCGCGCCACCGCGCCGGCCAGGCTGCCCAGGTCGGCGCGGGTGTGGCGGATGGGGACGTGGAGGACCCGGCGCATGGGGAGGGCGTCGGACCGCCGGGCGGCGGGCTTGAGCGGGGGTGCCGGGAGGGGCCCGTCCCGGCTACGACCGGCGGGGAGGCCCCGTGTCGCAGGTGGACGTCATCGTGGTGGGCGCCGGCATGATCGGCCTGGCTTCCGCCTTCGCCCTGGCCGAGGACGGCCTGCGGGTGCACGTCCTCGACCGGGCCGGGGCGGGCCAGGGGGTGAGCCGGGTGGCGGCGGGGATGCTGGCACCCCTGGCCGAGGCCCACGACATGCCCGACGAGCTGGTGCGGATGGGCGTCGAGAGCGCGCGGGCGTGGCCGGACTTCGCGGCGCGGGTGGCGGCTCGGGGCGGACCGGTGGGCCTCCAGACCCGGGGCACCCTGCTGGTGGCGGCCGACCGGGACCAGGCCGGCGAGCTGGAGCAGCTCACCCGGGCCCACGAGCGCCTCGGTCTGCGGGTGGAGCGGCTGACGGTGCGGGAGCTCCTCCGGCGGGAGCCGCGGGTGAGCCCCCGGGTGGCCGGGGCCCTGGACTGCCCGGAGGATCATGCCGTGGATCCGACCCGCGCCTGTGCCGCCCTGGTGCGGGCCGTCCGGGATCTGGGCGGTGAGGTCTCCGAGGGGCCCGTCGTCGAGCGGGTGGTGGCCTCTGGGGGGCGGGTCACGGGCGTGGCCCTGGCCGACGGCACCCGCCTGGCGGCGCCCCGGGTGGTGGTGGCGGCGGGCCTCGAGAGCGAGGCCCTGGTGCGGCCCTTCGCCGAGCTGGGCCTGCGACCGGTGAAGGGCCAGGTGATCCACCTGCGCGGCGAGGCGCTGCTGGACGGGGTGGTGCGGACGCCCCGGGTCTACCTGGTCCCGCGCGACGCGCGGCTGGTCCTGGGCGCCTCCGAGGAGGAGATGGGGCGCCACGACGCCCCCCTGGCCGGGGTGACCCTGGATCTCCTGTACGAGGCCTGGCGCGTGCTCCCCGGCATCTACGACCTCGAGGTGGAGGCCCTCGTGGTGGGGCACCGTCCGGCGCCCCGGGATGGCTGGCCGGTGGTGCGGGCGGTGGGGCCCGGGGGGCTGGTGGTGGCGGCCGGGCACCATCGACACGGGATCCTCCTCGCTCCCTGGACCGCCGGGCGGGTGCGGGCCGCCCTGGGGGGGTGAAGGGGGCCCGCCGTCGGTTACGGCCCGATCCTGACCGGAGGGAGTCGTGCTGAGCGTCCTTGTCAACGGCGAGACCGTCGAGGTGGAGGACGGCCTGACCCTGGCCGGCCTGGTGGCCCGCCAGACCGGCCGCGATGCCCCGCTCGGGGTGGCGGTGGCCCGGAACCGGGCGGTGGTGCCCCGGTCCCGCTGGGCCGAGGAGCCCGTCGAGGACGGCGACGAGATCGAGCTCGTCGGCGTCATGCAGGGAGGCTGAGGTGGCGCGCGACCCCTCGCCGGCCCCGGCCGACGACGATCCCTGGACCGTGGGAGGCCTGGAGCTCCACAGCCGCGTGCTGCTGGGCACGGCCCGCTACCCGAACCGGCAGGTCCTGCTCGACAGCCTCGAGGCCTCCACCGCCGAGCTGGTGACCGTCTCGCTGCGGCGCGTCTCGGTCTCGGCCGCCGAGGAGAACCTCTACCAGGCCCTCGCGGATCGGGGGTACCACCTGCTCCCCAACACGGCGGGCTGCTTCACCGCCGAGGACGCCATCCGGACCGCCCACCTGGCCCGGGAGGCCCTGGGCACGGCCTTCATCAAGGTCGAGGTGGTGGCGGATCACGAGACCCTGCTCCCCGACGGCGAGCAGCTGCTGGACGCCTGCGAGCGGCTCGTGAAGGACGGCTTCACCGTGCTGCCCTACACCAATGACGATCCGGTGCTGGCCCGCAAGCTGGCCCAGGTGGGCTGCGCGGCCGTCATGCCCCTGGCGGCGCCCATCGGCACCGGCCTCGGCATCCGCAACCCCCACAACCTCGAGCTCATCCGCCAGTCGGTGGACGTCCCCCTCATCGTCGATGCCGGCCTGGGGACCGCCAGCGACGTGGCCCTGGCCTTCGAGCTCGGCATGGACGGGGTCCTGCTCAACACCGCCGTCGCCCGCGCCGACGATCCCGTGCGCATGGCCCGGGCCGTGGGCCTGGCCGCGCGGGCCGGTCGCGACGCCTTCCTCGCCGGCCGCGTGCCCCCCAAGCGCTATGCCGAGGCCTCCAGCCCCACCCAGGGCGTGCCGTGGCGGAAGGGACCGGGGTGATCCCCCGCCTCGTCCTCGTGGTCGACCGGGGCGTGGCCGGCTCCGACCAGGCCCTCCTCTCCCGCCTCGCCTGGCTGTGGCGCCTCGTGCCGGCGGGCGCCCCCGTCCAGGTCCAGCTCCGGGCCCGCGACCTCACCGGTGGCCCCCGCCGCCGCCTGCTCCGCGAGGCCCGCACCCTCACCCGCGGTCGCCCGGACCTGCCCGTCCTGCTCAATGGGTCCGCCGCCGAGGCCCTCGAGTACGGCTTCGACGGCGCCCACCTCCCCGAGGCCCTCCGCCCCGAGGACCCGCCCATCCCCCGTCCCGCGCGCCTGACCGCCGCGGTCCACGACCTGAAGGGCGCCCGCGCCGCCGCCCGCATCGGCGTCGATGCCGTGCTCCTCGCGCCCATCTGGGACCCCGGCTCCAAGCCCGGCACCGGCATCGGCCTCGAGGCCCTCGCCCGGGTCGCCCGCCAGAGCCCCGTCCCGGTCCTCGCCCTCGGCGGCATCCGCCCGGAGCGCATCGCCCCCGCCCTCGCCGCCGGCGCCCACGGCGTGGCCGCCCTCTCCGCACCCTCCACCGGCGACGAGGAGGCCGTGCGCGGGATGATCGAGGCGGTGGGGTAGGGGGCCCGGACCCTGCGTCGCCCCGCGCCGGGCACCGGTTACCCGCCCTCCGTGCACCCCGGAGGCGCCGTGCCCGTCATCGCCATGCAGGTCGTGGACAAGCAGGCCCACGACAAGACCGACCAGCTCTTCATCTACACCTTCGAGAGCCCCGCCCTGGGCCGGAAGACCATCGTGGCCAACCTGACCAACGTCTACGAGGTGGGGGATGTGGCCGCCGTGGCCCAGCTCGGCACCATCCTCCCCGAGGGACCCATCAAGCCGCGCAAGGTCTTCGGCATCGACAGCGAGGGCATGGCGATGGGCCCCGTGGACGCGGCGCCCGATACGGACCTGACGGAGCGCTTCGACGCCGATGCCCCGAAGCGGCGCTTCAAGCTCACCCTGGTGGTGGAGGCCGAGGGGCACTACCCCACCGACGCCGAGAAGGCCGCCCGCAAGCAGATCAAGTCGGGGGCGGGCCAGGTCGTGGCGGCCGAGGTGGTGGGGGCCGTCGCCTCGCCCGACGAGGGCTGATCGGGGGGCTCACCGGTCCCAGACCGCCCCGGTCCCCCGGTCCCACACCTGCCGGGCCCGCGCCAGGATGGGGGCGACGCCGTCGCGGCTCTCCTCGAAGACCTTGACGGCGAAGTCGGTGGGCACGTCGATGGCGCGACGCCCCCCCACCAGGTCCCGGGCCACCTTGGCCGTGAGCCGCTCCCGGTCCTCGAGGACCACGCCGAGGACGTGGTCGAGGCGGGCGGCCACGTCGGGGTCCAGGCCCAGGGTGCAGCCCTCGGCGACCACCACGTCGCAGGTGCGGCGCAGGTGGTCGAGGCGGGCGGCGATCCGCACGTCGTCGTAGATGGCGGGGCCCGACAGGTGGATGGTCCGGGTGGCGGCGTGCTGGGTGTAGCGAAAGCCCTCGCCCGGCCACAGCAGGTCGTCGGCGGCCAGGAAGCCCACCTGCAGGTGAGCATCATCGAGCTGCTCGGCGATGGCCACGGCGAGGGAGGACTTGCCGGCGGCCGCGGGGCCGCAGATCCCCAGGGCCGGGGCGGGTCCCGGGCCCCGCGCCCGGTCCAGGCGGAGCGCCCACTCCCGGGCCAGGGCGTCGCGGTCCAGGCGCCGATCGGCCGGACGCCGGGGTCGCAGATCCCGGTGGGGCACCCACCTCTCCCGACCCTCGTCGAGCCAGGGGTGGGCCCAGCGGAAGCCCTCGGCCCGGAGCAGGACGGGATCGGCCCCGGCGAGGCGGGCCGAGAGCTCGGCGCCGTCCTCGCCCAGGTGGGCCAGGCGCCACCGGACCCAGGCCCGCAGGCGGCCGCGGGTGGTGGCGGCGTCCGGGCCGGGCTGGAGGACGTCCAGTCCGCCCAGGAGGCGGGCCAGATCCAGGCGGGCGGGATCGGCTTGGAGGTGCCAGGCGTCCACCGCGTCCAGCAGGGGCCCCACGTCGCCCTCGTGCACGGCGTGCTCCACCAGGGCCGTGGTGGCGTGGGTGGCCAGGAGCGGCCCCGTGCGCCAGGCGGCCAGCAGGTCCCGGCCGGTGGCGTCGCGGCCGAAGCGGCCCGGGCCGAGGAAGTGGAGGGACCAGGCGTGGAGGAGGGCCTCGGCGAGCCGCTGGGGCGCCCAGGTCCATCGCTCCCAGGTCTCGAGGTCGGCGTGGATGGGAAGGGCCTGGCGGGCGTCATCCCATCGGCGGCCCGGCAGGAGCGGGCTGTCCAGGTGGTGCGGATCCCGGCTGCCGGCGTGCAGGGCGACGGTGAAGGCGCCGTCCTGGGCCCGGAGGAGCAGGCGATGGAGGTCGGAGCCCGCCGGCAGGCGCTCCTGGAGGAGGGCCAGGGCGGCGGGAGGCAGGGTGGCGACCAGGTGGGGGGTGGCCCGATCGGGGGCCACCAGGGCCTCCCAGGTGGTGGGGTGGGCCTCGAGCGGGGGGCCCTGGAAGGGGCGGAGGTCCCGGAGGGCCGACCACGACAGGCCGAGACCCGGCCTCGGGGTGTCCTCGACCGCCTTGGCATCCTCGTCGAGGAAGTCGTGGACCACGGCCACCCCCTCGCGCAGGCGGGGGCGCCGGATGGCGCACAGCCCCCGGGCGGTGGGGGAGGGGCCGGCCGCCCGGGGCGGATCGCCCGTCACCCGCCACGCCAGGCCGCCGCCGCCCCGGAGCCCCGGACCGCCCGTGCCCACGAGCCAGGTGTCCGAGACGTCCATGCCGCCGGTGCATCCCTGGACCACGCTCCCCACCACCACCGGCGAGGCCACCGGACTCCGGCCCTGCTCGCGCCAGCCCCACAGGGCGCTGTCCACCACCAGGCTGTCCCGCAGGTGGACGCCGCCCACCTCGACGCCGGAGCGCACGTCCTCCCAGGAGAGCTCGGGCCCCTCGATCCACACATCGCCGAGCCACGAGGCCATGACCGGGTGGGCCACGCCCAGGAGGGCGCGCAGCGCCTCACCGTCGGGGTCGGAGGGCCGCAGGGAGAGGACGGCGCGCCGCAGCTCGCCGGGCCGTCGCAGGCGCCACCAGGGCAGGTCCGGACCCAGATCGCACAAGCCCACGAGGGCTTCGGCGCCGAGGGCCGCCCGCACGGACCGGGCCAGGCCGTGCGGATCGGGACCACCCAGGAGCGGCGCCGTCAGGTGGGGGTCCAGGTCGAGGGGAGGGCCCTGGTCCGGGGTGACCGCGTCCAGGGCGGCCAGGAGATCGGCTCGGATGCGGAAGGAGCCCAGGTCGGCGCGCATGGGACCCGGACCGGTCGGGCGCCCGGGGCTGCCCTGGGGGAGGAAGGTGTCGGGGCCATCACCGACGAAGCGCCCCACGTCGGCGGCGGCTCCGGGGGCCAGGGGCCGCACGCGGCGGGTGCAGAGCTTGGTGAGGGGGCGGCCTGGCGGGGGCACCGCGGCGGGGGCCCGCCCCGGGAGGAAGAGCTGGGAGGCCCAGAGCACGTCGAGGACCCCGGCGGGCTGGGTGCAGGCCAGGGGCGCGGTCTGGGCGACCACCGCCTCGAGGAGGCGGGGGGGACGATCCCCCAGGCGCCCGGGCAGCCACAGCCCGCCCCGGTCGCCGTCCTCGGCGTGGGTCAGGGGGGCGGCGCGACGGCCCAGGCCGGCGGCGTGGAGGAGGGCCACCGTCAGCCGCCCGGTCCGCCAGGAGCGCTCCAGCTCCCAGCCCTCGGCCTTCGCCCGCGCCCGGGCGGCGCGCCAGGCCAGCAGGGTCCCCCGCAGGTTGCCCGGGCGGCTCGCCGTTTCCGGCACCACCACCAGGCGCACCGGGCCCCGCTCGGTCCGACGGCCGGCCAGCAGTGCCCCCAGGCGGGCCTCGAGGGAGGGGCGGGCCGCCGGTCGGCACGAGACGACGAGCACGTCGTGCCCGGGCCAGGTCCCGCCCCCGAGGCCCCCGCGCACCGCGTCGATCCAGGGGGTGGGGTCGGAGACGTGGGGGTCGGTGGGGCTCACCCCCGTCCCGTACACCGTCCGTGCATCCCCCGGCCACCACGCGATACCCGGCCCGGCATGTCCACCCCTTCCCCGGCCTCGCAGCGCGCCACCGGGTTCACCTCGGTCCTCCACCCCACCGACCTCGAGGCGCGGGCCCGCACCGCCTTCGTCCACGCCCTGCGCGTGGTGCTCGACGGTCGCGGCAAGCTGACCCTGCTGCACGTGGGTCCCGACCGCGAGGTGCCCTGGTCCGAGTTTCCCGGCATCCGCCACACCCTGGTCCGGTGGGGCGCCCTGCCGGCGGAGGCCTGTCGGGCGGACCTGGCCGGGCTCGGGGTCCGGGCCGCCAAGCTCAAGCTCGAGGGGCGCAGTCCGGTGAAGGGCATCGTCCAGCGGGTCCGGAGCAGCGATGCCGATCTGCTCGTCCTCGCCACCCACCAGCGGCGGGGCGTGGCCCGGTGGTGGCGGCCCTCCATCGCCGAGGCCGCCGCCCGCGCGGTGGCCATCCCCTCCCTGCTCCTCCCCTTCGGCGAGGGGGGCTTCGTCGACCTGGACGACGGGGCCGTCGACCTGACCCGGGTGCTGGTCACCTGCGCCGCCTACCCGCCGCCCGGTCCGGCCCTGGACGCCACGAGCCGCCTCCTCCACACCCTCGGGATCCCCCGGTGCCGGGTCCGGCTGCTCCACGTGGGGCCCGGCGAGCCGCCCCGTCCGGGCGCCCTGGGCCTTGAGGGCTGGTCGGTCGAGGTCGCCGATCGCACGGGCTCCCCGGTGGAAGCCATCCTGGACGAGGCGCGCGACTGGCCCGCCGATCTGGTGGTCGTCTCCACCCGCCGCGAGCCCGGCGGCCTGGCCCGGGTGCGGGGCAGCACCACCACCCGGCTCCTCGAGCGCCTGCGCGCGCCGATCCTCCTGGTCCCGGAGCCCCGATGACGGTGCTGCGGGTGGTGGCGGGCGCCATCGTGCGCGACGGGCAGGTCCTGCTGGCCCGGCGCAGCCCCGAGATGGCCCTGCCCGGGTGCTGGGAGCTGCCCGGGGGCAAGGTCGAGCCCGGCGAGTCCGATGCCGAGGCGCTCGAGCGGGAGCTCTTGGAGGAGCTGGGGGTCCGGGTGGCGGTGGGCCCGCACCTCGGCACGTCCCGGGCCCGGGCGGGGGCGCGGCCGATGGATCTGGTGGCCTACCGCTGCACCCTGCTGCGGGGGAGCCCGCGCCCCCTCGAGCACGACGCGCTGGACTGGGTCGGGCCCGAGGCCCTGGACCCGCGGCAGTGGGCCCCCGCCGATGTGCCGCTGGTCGCTCCCCTCCGCGAGGCGCTACGACGGGGATGAGCCCGCCCTCGGGAGTCGCCGTGCGGACCCTCACCATCGTCCTGGCCCTGGCCGGGACCGCCCCCGCGGCCGCCGCCAAGCCCCGCACCCTCGAGATCACCGTGGTCGACGGCGCCGGGCAGGCCCTCCCCAGCGCCTTCGTGGTGCTGGCCGACGAGTGGGACCCGCACGGGGTGGACCGCACCTCGGCCACCTGGAGCGGCTCGGCCCTCCAGGTGCGCGATGGCACCCGCCGCCCCTTCGAGCGGGGCAGCACCGTGGTGGGGTGGGTGGTGGCGCCCGGGCACCAGGCCCGCCGCTTCTCCTGGTCCCTCCGGCGCCGGACCGAGGCCCGCACCGTGGCGCTCCAGGCCCTGCCCCTCGACCCCCTGGCCGTGCCCCTGCCCCCCGAGGATCTGGTGGGGCCCCTCCGCCGGGTGCTGGAGCGCGCCGCCGCCGCCATCGCCGCCGGGGACCTGGGCGAGGCGCGGCACCACCTGGGGGCCGTGGATCGGGGCCGGCTCCGCCTGGCGGGCGAGCCCTTCGTCCAGGCCACCCTGGCCCTGTACGAGCTCCGCACCCTGATGGCCCACGCCGCCTGGTCGGCGCGGATGGAGGCGGTGGTGGCCGGCGATCCCGATGGCTCCCAGGCCCGGGCCGCCGCCAGCGCCCGCCAGGCCACCTGGGATCTGGCCACCGCCTGGCGCGACTATGCCCGCGAGGCCGGCCGCCCGAGCCCCCGGGCCGCCGAGCTGTGTCGCCTGTCCTCCCCGCGGCCCGATCGCTGCGGCGGGTGAGATCCCGACGGGCCTCTCGCGCCCGGGAGGCCCGCCCGTCGGGCACGCCGGTGACAACGCGGTGCCCGCACCCCGCCGCGGGGGGACCCGCGCTAGGCTGCGCCCTGCCCCGGAGGCCCCATGTCCCACGACGTCGACGCCCTGAAGGACGCCGCCCGCGCCTGGCTCGCCACCGACCCCGACCCCGAGACCCGCGCCGCCACCGAGGCCCTGCTCGCGGAGGGCCGTCCCGAGGCCCTGGCCGAGCACTTCGGGCACCGGCTCGGCTTCGGCACCGCCGGCCTCCGCGGCGCCCTGGGGCCCGGCCCCAACCGGATGAACCGCGCCCTGGTCCGCCGGGTCGCCGCCGGCCTGGCCGACTACCTCCTGGACACCGCCGAGGATGCGCGCGAGCGCGGTGTGGTGGTGGCCCGGGACGGCCGCCACGGCTCCCGCGCCTTCGCCGAGGACACCGCCGCGCTCCTGGCCGATCGCGGCTTCACCGTGTGGCTGCGCGACGGCGTCTTCCCCACCCCCTGCCTGGCCCACGCCGTGGTCGAGCTCGGTGCGTGCGCCGGCGTCATGGTCACGGCCAGCCACAACCCGCCCGGCGACAACGGCTACAAGGTCTACTGGGCCGACGGGGCCCAGATCGTGCCCCCCCACGATGCCGGGATCAGCGCCGCCGTGGCCGCCCTCGACGGCTTCGACGCCCGCGAGGTCGGCGATCTGGAGGCCCACCGCGCCGAGGGCCGGGTCCGCGAGGTGCCCGACGAGGTCCAGGTCGCCTACCTGGCCCGGGTCCAGGCCCTGCGGGTCCACCAGGCCACCGGCGTGCGGGTGGTCTACACCGCCCTCCACGGGGTCGGCACCGAGACCGTCCGCCAGGTCCTCGAGACCGCCGGCCACACCGACCTGCACGTGGTGGCCGAGCAGGAGCACCCCGATGGGGACTTCCCGACCGTCGCCTTCCCCAACCCCGAGGAGCCCGGCGCCCTCGACCTGGCCATCGCCCTGGCCGAGCAGGTGGACGCCGAGCTCATCGTGGCCAACGATCCCGACGCGGACCGGCTGGCGGTGGCGGTGCCGGCGCCGGGGGGCGGCTGGCGGCCCCTCACCGGCAACGAGGTGGGCTGCCTGCTGGCCGATGATCTCCTCGCCCACCAGGCCTGGGACGGGCGTACCCCCCTGGTGGCCACCACGGTCGTGTCCTCGCGGATGCTGGAGCGCATCGCCGACCGGCACGGCGCCGCCTACGCCGAGACCCTGACCGGCTTCAAGTGGATCGCCAAGGCCGCCCTCGCCCACGAGGCCGATGGGGGGCGCTTCGTCCTCGGCTACGAGGAGGCCCTCGGCTACTCGGCCGGCGACGTGGCCCGCGACAAGGACGGCATCAGCGCCATCCTCCTGTTCCTCGACCTGGCCGCCGCCGCGAAGGCCGCCGGCCAGACCGTTCTCGACCGCCTCGAGGCCCTCTCCCGGGAGCACGGCGTCCACCAGAGCCTCCAGCGCAGCGTCAAGCTCCCCGGGGCCGAGGGCCGGGCCCGCATCGAAGGGGCGCTGGCGTCCCTCGGGGAGGATCCGCCCACCACCATCGCCGAGGTCCGCGCCGTGCACCTCACCGACGTGCAGGCCGGCGTGATCCGCGACCTGGCCTCCGGCGCCGAGCGCCCCCTCGACCTGCCGCGGAGCAACGTCCTCGCCTGGTCCCTCGCCGACGGCAGCCGGGTGCTGGTCCGACCCTCGGGCACCGAGCCCAAGATCAAGTTCTACGGCGAGGCGCGCCTGGAGATCGCCGAGGACGAGCCCTTCGCCGACGGCGAGGCGAGGGCGCGCGCCCACGTCGAGGCCCTGGTCCAGGACCTGCTGACCCGTTCGGGGCTGGATGGAGAGGCGTCGTGAACCGCGACGCCGTGCCAGTTGCCTGCGAACAGCCGGGAACCGACACGAGCTTGACATTTCGGTGGCCCGGTACGGACCGCGATCATCCGCTGGTCAGCGAGAGTACCGCGATCTCGGCCGCGCAGAAATGCCGGCCGCCGTGTAAACCGGCGCCATGCGTACCCTGACCTTCATCACCGCCCTGTTCCTCGCCACCCCCACCCTCGTCCTCGCTCAGGACGACGGCGACGACGCCCCCGCCGAGGGCGCGGACGCCGAGGGGGCGGCCGAGGAGGAACCCAAGACCCCCCGCGGCACCCTGACGGACATCGGGGTGCGCGTGCCCGTGCCCGAGGAGGGTTGGGAGCTGAACGTCGGCCCCAAGGACCTCTCCGCCAAGAACGAGGCCGGCTTCATCGTCGGGTGGACCACCCCGTACCAGGTCCCCATCGAAGAGGCGGACCTCGAGAAGTGGTCCAAGATCTACACCGACAAGGCGAGCACCGAGAGCTTCCTCGAGCCCGCGGTCGTGGCCAGCTCCATCACCGAGGTGAAGGGCCGCACCGCCACCTCCTTCGAGATCTCCATGAAGACCTCGGAGGACGTGGAGCTCACCATGTACGCCGTGGGCTTCCAGGTCCCCGGCGGCAACTTCCACCTGGGCACCATCGGCGCCTCCACCCAGAAGGAAGGGGCGAAGGAGTTCCTCGACCAGCTCATCGAGGGCATGGAGCTCACCGCCGAGCCGCCCGCGCTGGATTTCGGCGGCACCATCAGCGTGCCGGGCAAGAACCCGACCCTGAAGGCCGACCTGGGTGACTACTGGCGTCCGCCGGTGAAGAACGAGATGGCGGTCCTGACCCGCCGGGTGCAGCAGATCGGCGTCGCCGGCCTGCGCGGCTGCTGGGTGGCCCTCAACCCGGTCGTGGCCGACGACCCGGATGTCTTCGTCACCTGCAAGGACACCAACCACGACTTCCCGGTGGTGGACGACCTCACCTTCGCCGACCAGGAGGCCGAGCTCCGCGACGCCTGGATCGGCAACGAGATGGTGGGCGAGCCCATCCAGCTCGGGGATCGCCTGGCCTTCTGGTGGGACACCAAGCTCGGCACCAAGCAGGTGCACGTGGGCGCGGTCCCCGTCGAGGGCGGGCTGGCCAAGGTCATCGTCCGCGCCCCCAATGACGACGCCGCCGCCGCATCGGCGGCCAAGGCCACCCTCCAGGCCCACCAGTTCGCGGCGCCCGAGCCCCCCGATCTGGGCGAGCAGGTCCGCTACTACATCACCTACCGCCCCACCAGCCCGCTGGTGCTGGGCCCTGCCGCCGCCGCGGTGGTGGTGCTCCTCCTCATCCTCGGCCTCATCATCTTCGGCCTCCGGCGCCAGTCGCAGCTCGCCCGGGCCGAGATGGAGGAGATGGACGCCTACTAGGCGCATCCATCGGACCCGCCGCGCCCACCGCGCGGCCCCGCCCGGAGATCCCATGGCCCGCTACACCGGCACCTATGATGCGGTGCACACCGTGGCTGCCGAGCCCGGCACCGTCCGTGACGTCTTCCTCGACCTGGGGGCCGTGGAGCAGCACTACGGTGACCTGGAGTCGTGCGAGGAGGTGGCGCCCGGCACCCTCCGCTTCCTGCTCACCGCCCAGAACCACGGCGTCTTCACCTTCCAGGGCCGCTACGCCTGCCACTACGAGGCCGACGGCGAGCAGGGCGTGAAGTGGCGCTCGGTGGACGCCCAGCCCGGCGACAACGTCGAGACCGCGGGGCACCTCACCGTCGCCCCGGGCGACGCGCCCGGAACGACCCGCCTGCACTACGTGGCCGAGATGACCCTGGACATCGAGGTGGCGGCGGCCCTGGCCGGCGTCCTCAAGCCGGTGGTCCAGGCCGCCATCCCCCAGCAGATGGGCGCCTACGTCAAGCGCATGTGCGCGGCGGCCGAGCAGCGCCAGGGCTGACCGGCCGCGGTCCCGGGTGGCGCCGGGAACCCCGTGGGGGCCCCGGCGGGCCTGGTCAGCGTCGCCGACGGCGCAGCAGCACCAGGCCCAGGGCCGGCAGGATCCCGAGGGCCCAGGCCGGGCTGGCGGTGGCGTTGCAGCCGCTGCAGCCCTCGGGGGGGAGCTCCCCGTCGTCGGTCGCCGCGTCGCCGTCCCCGGGGCGCAGCGGGCCCTCGACCGGCGTGTCGTCGATGGGCGGCGCATCCTCGCAGACATCGCCCGCATCCAGCGGGTCGGTGCCACAGTCCACCTCGTCGCCATCGCCGGCGCCGTCCCCGTCGGTGTCGGGCAGCGTCGGGTCGGTGCCGTGGTCCAGCTCGTCCCCGTCGCCCAGGCCGTCCTCGTCCGTGTCGCGGTAGATGGGATCGGTGCCCAGATCCAGCTCCTCCCCGTCCTCGAGGCCGTCATCGTCCGTGTCGGGGTCCAGGGGGTCGCAGTCCAGCGCCACCTCGTCCCCGTCGTCCAGGCCATCCCCGTCGCTGTCGGGGTCCAGCGGATCGGTGCCCGCGCCGGCCTCGGCCCCGTCGTTCAGGCCGTCCCCGTCCGAGTCGCCGCTCACCGGGTCGGTGCCGGCCTCCACCTCGTCGCCGTCGTTCACCCCGTCGTCGTCGCTGTCCGGGTCCAGCGGATCACAGCCCTCGTCCAGCTCCTCACCGTCGAGGAGGCCGTCATCATCGCTGTCGGGGTCCAGCGGATCGGTGCCGTCGGCGTCCTCCTCACCGTCGAGGAGGCCGTCATCGTCGCTGTCCGGATCGCGGGGATCGCAGCCGAGCCAGTCCTCCACGTCGTCCAGGAGGCCGTCGCAGTCCATGTCGCGGTGACACATGCCCGGGCGGGGACCGGGGTCCACGTCGCGGATGATGATGCAGCCGGTGCCGCCGAGGGCGATCAGGGCCAGGAGGGTCGTCGTGCGCATGGCCTCTCCAGGTCGCGGGGTGGATCCTGGGGACGCGCGGGGGGGCACCGCTATTCGACCGCCGGCTCAGGGCCCGGTCATCCACCACCGATCCAGAAGGGAGAGGGCGGCGATTCCGCCGGCGATCCCCAGGATGGCCGCGGCGAGCACCGCCAGCCCCACCCACGCCCCCCGGGGCAGCGGGGGCAGGCCACGGCCGTCGAGGAGGTCGAGGGCGCGCTCGGCCGAGGCGGGGCGGCGGCGGGGGTCCTTCTGGAGGAGCGCATCGTGGAGCCGGCGCAGGTGGGGCGGAAGGGGCGTCTGGCGCGGACGGTCGGGGTCGGGGGTGGGTTGCTCCACGTGGGCGCGCAGGATGCTGTGGGCGTCCGGGCCCAGGAAGGGGGGCCGGCCGGTGGCCATGGTGTGCACGAGCAGGCCCACGGCGTACAGGTCGCTCGCCGGGCCCGAGGTGCCGGTGGTGAAGGTCTCGGGGGCCATGTACTCGGGCGTGCCGAGGACCGTCCCCCGGCGGGTGAGCACGCTCATCTGCGGATCCGGATCCAGGAATCGCACGATGCCGAAGTCCAGGACCCGGGCCACCGGTCCCGAGGGGGTGCGCTCCACCATGACGTTGCCGGGCTTCAGGTCCCGGTGGACCAGGCCCGCCTGGTGGATGGCCGCGAGCGCCGACAGGATCTGTCGGGTGATGACCGCGATCTCCTCGGCCGGGAGCGGCGCCTCGATGTGGCGGGACAAGGGACGGCCGGGGCAGAGCTCCATCGCGAACCACCGCTCGCCGCCCGCGGTGGTGCCATCGGCGTAGACCTCGACGGTGTGGGGGTGGCGCACCTGGCGAAGGGCCTGGAGCTCGCGCTCGAAGCGGTCGCCGCCGCGTCGGCGCCGGGCGCCGGCCGCCGAGAGCACCTTGATGGCCACGTCGGGCCCGCCCTGGAGGTCGCGGGCACGGTAGACGGTCCCCATGCCGCCGCGCCCGATGGGGGCCGCCAGCACGTAGCGCTGTCCGAGGATCTGACCGGAGGCATCGCGGGCGGTCATGGCGGCAGGATACGTCGAGATCGGCCCGGGCGACGGCACCCCCGGGGCGGGAGGTTCGGATCCGGGCTCGGCGGCTGGCGCTCGCGGCGATCTCCCTCCTGGGCCTGTGGGGTCTGGGCCTCGGCCCGGTCGTGCACGCCGGTGCCGCCGACGATGGGGCCGGGCCCCCGGTGAGCTCCGGGGTCCAGCCTCCCCCGGCCGATCCGGGGGCGCGGATCGCCTACCAGCGCAGTCGGCTCTTCCTCGAGCCCGAGGGCTCCGGCTTCGAGGTGGTGGACGTGTGGGGTCGGCGCCTGACGGCCGAGGGCTTCGCCCATCGGCTCGGGGATCGGGAGCGCGAGGCGCGTATCCGACGGGCCCGCCGGCTCCAGCGGGGCATGGGGGGCGCCATGCTCCTGGGTGGACCCGTCCTCATGCTGATGGGGGCGGAGCGGGCGGCGCGCGAGGGCCCGAGCACGGCGCCCTACCTGCGGGCGGCCGGCGTGGTGACCGGGGTGCTGGGCGCCGGGGTGGCGGTGGCCGGGCTGGGCATGCTCGGCGACCCCTCGCCCACGCGCCCCGCGCGCTTCTACGGCGAGGAGGAGGCGCGTCTGCTCCTCGAGCACCACGACCGCGTCCTGCGGTGGCGCTTCGGCCTCGATCCGGCGCCCGCCCTGCAGGTCGATCCGGTGGTCGGCCCGGGCGGGGTGGGGGTGCGGGGGCGCTTCCGCTGACGGGCCGGCCTCGGGCCGCGGTGCATCGGGCCGTGGCGCATCGGGGGGTGGCATGGCCCCGACCACGCCGGTCGTTATGGTCTGGACGAGGAGGCTGTATGGACCCCTACCACCTGGCCATGGGCATGAACCGGTGCCCCGCGTGCGGGCAGGGCGCCCTCTTCAAGGGCTGGCTCACCCTGCACGACACCTGCGAGGCCTGCGGCGCCCGCTACTTCCGCGATCCGGGCAATTGGACCGCCCCCACCGCCTTCGGCTACGGCATCGGCGCCGCCACCGCCGTCGCCATGATGGTGATACTCTGGTTCGTCAACGGCCTCGCCGCGGGCTCCGAGTGGGTCATCATCGGTGTCTCGGTGGGTGTGACGCTGCTGTCGTTCCGCTTCGTCAAGGCGTGGTGGGTCGCCCTCATCTACCAGTTCGGGTACGTCTACGCCGACACGGACGTGGCCCGCGCCGAGGATGCCGAGCCAGGCGCTGCCGCCGGGCCGACCCCCGTCTCTCGGGCCGGCTGAACCCGCGGCAGGCGGGCGGCGAGGCCGTCCGCACAGCCTGCCCTACGGTCCCGCGGGCCCCGGCCGATGGGGCGGGCCTGGACCGGGGCGCGCCGATGCACGATCTGCAGTGGGAGAAGTGGCTGGACGCGGCGGTGCGCGACCACTTCGTCGCCGTCTACCGCCCCGAGCTGCCCCCCGCCGAGCGGCTCCGGGCCGCCCACGCCTGGGCCGAGGTGGCGAAGCGGCTCTCCACGGCCGGCGCCGGGGCGCGAGGCTACCTCCGCAGCGAGCTCACGGCGGGCCAGACCCAGCGGCGCAACGGGGCGGCGCGCCTGCTGTCGCACATCGGCACCGCCGAGGACGTTCCGCTGTTGCTGGCCTGCTACGTCGACGCCGGGCGCCAGTGGCTGGCCCCCGCGCACCTGGTCCGGCTGGCGCGTCGACACCCGCTGCCCCCCGACGCGGTCCGACACCTGGCCGGGGCCCCCGAGCCGCTTCGCCCTCACCTGGCCCGGGCGCTGGTCAGCCACGATCGTCCTGCCGCCCGCCTGCTCCTGGGGCGTCTCCTGGAGGGCCCCGACCCGCTGCTCGCCCAGGCGGCCATCGAGGAGGCCGGCCGATGGGGTCGACCGGAGGTCCTGCGAGGGCTCCTCCACCGGGTCGACGGGACGGACGCCCATCCTCCGGCCCTGGTCCCGGCCGCCATCACCGCGGCCCGCAGCCTGGCCGTGGACGGCGACGCCTTCGCGCTGGACTGGCTGCACGAGCGCACCGGGGACCCGGACCCCCAGGTGGCCGCCCAGGCCCACGTGGCCCTGTCCGAGCTGGACTGGCCCGGGGCGTCGGAGGACCTGGTGGATCTCCTGGAAGAAGCGCGCGGTCCGGCGCTGACCTGGAGCATCGAGGCCGCCGAGGGGGTCGCGACCGGGGAGGTGGTGCGGGCCCTGGCGGCGGTCATCCACCGCCACCTGGACGCCCGCGGCCCGCGGCTGGACGACAACCCGGCCGATCAGGCCATCCGGGTGCTGGAGCGGCTCACCGGCCGGTGGGTGCCGGTGGAGCTGTGCGGCTACGACCGGTGGGGCAACCTGGACGCGGCCACGCGACGCCGGGCCGGGCTGCTCTTCGGGACCGTGGGCGCGGAGCTCGACCCCGAGCAGCGGTATCGGGTCGGCCGACCTCGGCGCGTGGAGGACCTGGTGGAGGATCTGCTCGACCCGCACCCGGTCCGGGTGCGCCGGGCCGCCTGGGCGGTGCGGGCGCGCCGGCTGTGTCGGGATGCCTCTCCCCGCGGCGACCTGCTCGACCGGCACGCCGACGTGGCACGGCTCCGGCGCCGCGCCGGCACGGTCGGAGAGGCGTGAAGTCGACGGGAAAGGACCGATATGGGCGGGTCCGCCGCTTTCTTGTTGCGCCTCGCGTCAACCGGTTATGGGGCGGGGGCTCGCCGGGGGGGACCCCGTCGGGCGCGACATCGTTGGATGGGTCCGGGGTCGTGGCGGAATTGGCAGACGCGCTAGACTAAGGATCTAGTTCCGAGAGGAGTGGGGGTTCGACTCCCCCCGACCCCACCATCCGCGCTGACGCATCGTCTCTCGAGGCGGTCGCCGCCCTCAGTCCGGGTCCACCGCCCTCAGTCCGGGTCCACAGCCCAGCCGACCCCCTCCTCTCCGGGGTCGCGGGGTGGGGCGAAGGCGGGCTCGGCCTCGTGCCGGTCGAGGCGCCCGGTGACGGCCAGGCCGGCGAGGGCGAGTGCGATCTTCACGGCGAAGAAGGCCAGTCCCATCGCCGCCACGATGGCGATGGCGGTCCCGGTGACCGCACCCGTCATGTCGGGTGGCGGCGGGTCGGGCAGGGAGGCGGAGATCGCCTCGACATAGCGCGTCATGGGCCGCCAGGTCAGGCCGTACCAGATCAACGACCAGATGGCCTGAAGGCCGTCCACCACGATGCTGGCACCGAACGCCACCCGTCCCACCAGTGGGGCGTGCGCCAGGCCCACCGCCAGCAGGATCCCAGCCACCAGCAGCAGCGGGCCCGAGAGGGCGGTGAGGGCCGAGAGGGCGCCCGTCACCGGCTCGTAGGCCTCGACCGAGGCGGCCAGCTCCTGCACGGCCCGGTTCTGGGCCGAGGAGAGGAAGGGGTTGTCCGGCACCTCGGAGGAATCCGACAGGCTGCCCAGGGCGGTGAGGCAGCCCATCATGTTCCACAGGCCCAGCAGGATGGCGATGACGGCGATGCCGATGGGCCTGCGCCCGGACCCCTCGCTCACGACCACCTCCGGGTCGCGCTTATGGCGCCGGGCCAGGCTCGTCCGCCCCCGTCAGCTCCGGGGGGCGACGAAGTCGATGTTCAGGCGGACGTTGTCCTGCACCAGGTCGTCGGGCTTGCCCGGGTAGGTGATCCCGAAGTCCTGCCGGTTCAGCACGAACTCGGTGGACGCCGTGACCTCGCCCTCGCCCACCTGGATCTTCGCGGGGAAGACCACCCGCTTCGTCTTGCCGCGGATGGTGAAGTCGCCGGTCACCGTGTGGGTCCAGTCGCCGCCGTCCTTCCAGCCGTCTTCCACCTTCACGCTCTCGAAGGTGGCGGTGGGGTGCTCGGAGACGTGGAAGAAGTCCTCGTTCTTCAGGTGGGCGGTCAGCTTGGGGTGATCCGCCACCAGGCTCTCCATCTGGGCCGTGAAGGTCACCACCGCCACCTCGTCGCCCTTCACGGTGACCATGCCCTCGAACTCCTTGAAGTCGATGGGGTGGGTGGCCGTGATCTTGGCGCCGAGAGCCTTCAGCGTGGACTTCGCCGGGTCCACCTTCAGCACGGTGGCGCCGGCCGGGGCGGCCTTCGGGGTCTCGGCAGGCTGGGCCTCGGCCGCAGGGACGTCGCTGACCTCGGCCTTGACCTTGCCCTTGCCCACGTCTTCGACGCAGGCGGACAGGGCGAGGGAGAGGACGGTGACGGGGATGAGGTGGGCTCGCATGGCTGCTCCAGGGTGTGGGCTCGATGGCCGCACAGTTCATCCCCCGGGGCGCCTCCGGCAAGCCGTCACGGCAGAAACACGCCGTGCACCCCTGGCGACGATACCGAGCGGCGACGTCGTGCCCGACGACACCGACAAGCAGCCGTCACCTCGTTGTCGCCGAGGTGCCTGACAAGGCGGGGTAGTTTGCGGCCGCACAGATGGAGGACCCATGCGCTTCGCGACCCTCATGATCCCCTTGGCCGCCCTCGCCCTCGTGGCCTGCAACGACGGCGACGAGCCGGAGGACACCGGCGCCGACACGGACACCGACACCGACACGGACAC
>CAZPJM010000041.1:0-24387 GCA_964586865.1 uncultured Enterobacteriaceae bacterium | reverse complement strand
ACACCGACACCGACACCGACACCGACACCGACACCGACACCGACACCGACACCGAGCCGTGCCCCGCGTGCGACGGGACGCCCACGGTCACGGATGATGACGGCAACGTTTACGACACCATCGCTTTCGGCTGCGACTGCTGGATGGGATCCAACCTGAGGGTGGGCGTCACGGTGGCGGTCGACCCGGGGACCGCCGCCGAGGTGCAGGCGGACAACGGCACCATCGAGCGGTTCTGCTTCGACAACCGGGACGCCTCCTGCGAGGCGGACGGCGGGCTCTACCAGTGGGCCGAGCTGACCGGACACGGCGGGCTGCCGCGGGGGATCTGCCCGGAGGGCTGGCATGTCTCCACGGACGATGACTGGAAGGCCCTCGAGCGCGAGCTGGGGATGTCGGAGGCCGACATCGACGATGACTCGGGCAACGCCCCCCGGGGTACCGATCAGGGCCGCCGGCTGATGGAGGGCGGGAGCTCCGGCTTCGACGCGCCTCCCGCCGGGCTCACCCTGTTCCCCTTCGGCGGGAACAGCGGACTGTACGACTTCGGCCGGTCCGATGATGCGCACTTCTGGACCTCGGAGGGGAGCTCGAGGAGCGCCCTTCGTCGCAAGCTGATGGCCACGGGCGGGGTGTGGCGGGAGCGCGCCGAGCCGCTCCAGGGCCTCTCTGCTCGCTGCGTCAAGGACCGCTGATCGCCCAGCGGCCGGGCACCGGCCGGCCCGGCCCACCCTACCGATCCCACCGTCCCAGGAAGGCCCGCGCCTCCCTCCGGGCTAGGCCGGGGCCATGACCCCGCCGCCCCTCGACGTCTCGGCCGTGCGCGCCGCCTTCCCGGGCCTGGACCCGGACGAGGCCTACCTGGACATGGCGGCCACCGCCCCCAAGCCCCGCGCGGTGCTGGACGCGCTCACCCGCGCCTACACCGAGGCCGCCGCCAATGTGCACCGGGGGGTCTACCGCCGCGCCGAGCGGGCCACCGCCCTCTTCGAGGATGCCCGGGCCCGGGTGGCCCGCTTCCTGGGGGCCTCGGATCCGGCCGAGCTCGTGTGGGTGCGGGGGGCCACCGAGGGGCTCAACCTGCTGGCCTACGGGCTCGGGGAGGGGCTGGCTCCGGGCGACGAGGTGGTGGTCACCGCCCTCGAGCACCACGCCAACCTCCTGCCCTGGCAGCGGGCATGCCGGCGGAGCGGGGCCCGGCTGCGCGCCCTGCCCCTCACCGCCGAGGGGGCCCTCTGCCCAGCGGCCCTGTCGGAGGCGGTGGGGCCGCGCACCCGGGTGGTGGCGGTGAGCCACGCCAGCAACGCCCTCGGCACGGTGCTGCCCGTGGCCGAGCTGTCCCGGGCCGCCCGGCGGGTGGGGGCGCTCTGCGTGGTGGACGGCTGCCAGATGGCGCCCCACGCGCCGGTGGATGTGCAGGCCCTCGGGGTCGATGCCTACGTGATCAGCGGCCACAAGCTCTACGGGCCCACGGGCATCGGGGCGGTCTGGGCCCGGCGCGCCCTGTGGGAGACCCTGCCCCCCTGGTTGGTGGGCGGCGAGATGGTCACCCGCGTCCGCCTCGACGACGCCACCTGGGCCCCCCCACCCCACCGCTTCGAGGCGGGCACCCAGCACATCGCCGGGGCCATCGGCCTGGCGGCGGCGGTGACGTGGCTGGAGGAGCTGGGCTGGCCCGCGCTCCGCGCCCACGAGGAGGCCCTGCGGGTCCACGCCGAGCAGGCCCTGGACCGGGTCCCCGGCCTGGTGCGCGTGGGGACCGCCACCCCCCGGGTGCCGCTCGTCGCCTTCACCCTCGATGGGATCCACCCCCACGACGTGGCCGGGCTCCTCTCCGAGGAGGGGGTGGCGGTGCGGGCCGGCCATCACTGCGCCCAGCCCGCCCTCGCCGCCCTGGGCCACGAGGCCACCGTCCGGGCGAGCTTCGGGGCCGCCACCACCCACGACGAGGTGGACCGGCTGGTGGCGGGCCTCGCCGCGGTGCGCGCACTCCTGGGCAGGCCCTGATGCGGGCGCTGTACCGGGACTGGGTGCTGGAGCACAGCCGCCACCCGCGCCACCACGGCCCCCTGGCCGGGGCCACCCACCGGGGCCGCTGCGACAACCCGCTGTGCGGCGACCGCCTGGAGGTCTCGCTGGTGCTGGACGGGGCGCGGGTGGCCCGGGTGGCCTTCGAGGGGCGGGCGTGCGCGGTGGCGGTGGCCTGCGCCTCCCGCATGACCGAGCTGGTGGAGGGCCAGGACCGGTCCGCCGTGCGGGAGCTGGTGGATCGGGCCCGGGAGGCGGTGGATCCGTCCTCCCCGCCCCCCACTCCCCCCGTGGACCACCTGGAGGTGGCCCGGCGCGCCCGGAGCCGCCGCCGCTGTGCGACCCTCGGCTGGGAGGCGCTGGCCGCTGCCCTGGACACCCCCGTGGAGGAGCCGTGATCGCGCCCGCCGAAGCCCGCCGCCTCGCCCTCGAGGGCCTGGCCCCCCTGGCCGCCGAGACCGTCCCCCTCGCCGAGGCCCTGGGCAGGGCCGCCGCCACCCCCCTGCGGGCCCGGCGGGCCCTGCCCGGGTTCACCAACAGCGCCATGGACGGCTACGCGGTGCGTCATGACGACCTGGTGCCCGGGGTGCGGCTGCGCGTGGCCTTCCAGATCCCCGCCGGCACCCGTCCCCGACGACCCCTCGGCCCGGGGGAGGCCGCCCGGATCTACACCGGCGCCCCCATGCCCGAGGCGGCCGACACGGTGGTCGTCCAGGAGCACGCCCGGCGGGACGGCGATGACGTCGTCCTCGAGTCGATCCCCCACCACGGCGCCAATGTGCGACGCCGGGGCGAGGACGTGGTCGAGGGAGATCTGCTCGTCCACGCCGGGGCCGTCCTCCACCCCGGGAGGCTGGCCATGCTGGCGGCCCAGGGTCAGTCCCGGGTGGCGGTGGGGCGTCGGCCGGTGGTGGCGGTGGTGCCCAACGGCGAGGAGCTCGTCCCCATCGACGTGGAGCCCGCGATCGGCCAGGTCCCGGACACCAACGCCCTCATGCTCTGCGCCCAGGTGATGGACGCGGGCGGGGTGCCGCTCCGATTCGATCCGGTTCCCGACGACCTCGAGGCCCTCACCCGCGCCCTCCGGGAGGCCGCCGCCCGCGCGGATCTGGTCCTGACCACCGGTGGCATGTCGGTGGGGGACTTCGATCACGCCCGCGCTGCCCTCGGCGCCGACGGGGCACTCGCCTTCCACAAGGTCCGGCTCAAGCCCGGCAAGCCGCTCGGGCTCGGGCGGCTCGGTGGGGTCCCCGTGCTGGGCCTGCCCGGCAACCCGGTCTCGGCCTTCGTCGGCTTCGAGCTCTTCGGTCGCCCCATGGTCCGCACCCTCGCTGGCTTCGCCCAGGTGGACCGGCCCCACTTCCAGGCGCCGCTGGCCGGACCGGTGCGCCGGAACCGGAGCCGGCCCGAGTACGTCCGATGTGCCCTCGTCGAGGGCCGACTCCACCCCTGGCCCCGCCAGGGCAGCGCCATGATGTCCTCGCTCCTGCAGGCCGATGCCCTGGCGTGCATCCCCATGGGCGAGGGCGTCCTGCCGGAGGGCGAGGTGGTGGCGGCCGTGAACCTGCGCTGAGGCGGCTCAGGTCTGGTGCTTCGCCTTCCACGCCTCGTAGGGCATGCCGTAGACGATCTCGCGGCTCTCGGCCTTGGAGAGATCCACCCCCCGCTCGGCGGCGGCCTCGGCGTACCAGCGCGACAGGCAGTTCCGGCAGAAGCCGGCCACGTTCATGACGTCGATGTTCTGCACCTCGGGATGCTCCCGGAAGTGCGCCACCATGGCGCGGAAGGCGGCGGCCTCCACCTCGAGGCGGGTCTGGGGGTCCAGGCGGTCGGCGGGATCGGACATGGGGCCTCCGTGGTCGTCCTCCCCGCCATCGTAGGCCCCTGCGGCGGCGGCGGGAAGGCCCGGCGCCCCCCCGGCGGTGGTCGCGGGCAGGCCCGACAGGTCCTCCGGCGTGTCCACGTCAGCCAGCACGCCCGGGGCCCGCACCGGAACCCCCCTGATCCGCTCCCGGTGGCGCGCCAGGAGCCCCCGCCCCCCCACCTCGCCGTCCAGCGCCTCGAGCTCGCTCCGCAGGTCGGCCGGCCACAGCACCGGGTGGCCCCGGCGGCCCTGGTGCAGAGGCACGACGATGGCCTGGGGCCGCGCCTGCCAGGTCGTGATCAGGCGCATGACCACCGCGCCGGGGACGAGGGGCATGTCCCCCAGCATGATGAGCACCCCGTCGAGGTGGTCCGGGAGGGCGCGGACCCCGGCCGCCAGGGAGCTGCCCATCCCCGCGGCCCAGCCGGGGTGGTGGAGCCGCTGCACCGGCAGATCGGCCACCGCCGCCGCCACCGCGTCGCCCCGGTGGCCGGTCACGAGCACCACCGGCTGCGCCCCGCGGCCCAGGACGGAGCGGACGGCGTGGCGGACGAGCGGCGCGCCGTGGAGGGGGACCAGGAGCTTGTGGGCCGGCCCCATGCGGCGGGAGGCCCCGGCGGCCAGCACCACCGCCGCCACCCGAGGCGCGGCCTCAGCGGGGGACACCGGAGCCCCCGGGCGCCCGGCCCCGCAGCACCGCCGTCATCTCGGCCAGGATGCTGACGGCGATCTCGGCGGGGGACCGGGCCCCGATGGCCAGGCCCACCGGACCGTGGATCCGCGTCAGCTCCGAGGCGGGGACCCCCGCGGCGCCGAGGCGCTCCAGGCGGGCGGCGTGGGTGCGTCGGCTGCCCAGGGCGCCGACGTAGAAGGCCGGGGTGCGCAGGGCCTCGCGCAGCGCCGGGTCGTCCAGCTTGGGGTCGTGGGTCAGGGTGACGACGGCGGTGCGGGCATCGGGGGCCAGCGCGCGGAGGGCCTCGTCGGGCCAGTCCCGCCGCAGCTCGTCATCGGGGAAGCGCTCGACGGTGGCGAAGGCCGCCCGGGGATCCACCACCACCACCCGGTAGCCCACCGCGCGGGCCATGGTGGACAGGGGCCCGGCCACGTGGACGGCGCCCACCACCACCAGGCGCAGGGGTGGGGCATAGGGGCGCACCAACCAGGTGCCGCGGGCGTCCTCGACGGTGCGGGCCACGTCGGTGCGCAGCGCCTCCCGGGCCGCCTCGGCGAGCGGATCGGGGCCCTCGGGCGCCACCAGGCGGGCCTCGTCGGGACCCTCCACCGGGAAGGCCACCGCCACCGCCCGCCCCGCGGCCCGGGCTTCCTGGAGGGCCTCCAGCACCCCCCGCTTCATGCCACCGGCTCCACCCGCACGGCGATGCGCCCGCCACACGCCAGGCCCACCTCCCAGGCGGTCTCGTCGGCCACACCGAACTCCAGGAGCTGCGGCCGGCCGCTGTCCATCACCTCGAGGGCCGCCTCGATCACCGCGCCCTCCACGCAGCCGCCCGAGACCGAGCCCACGAAGGAGAGATCCTCGCGGATGGCCAGGTGGCTGCCCGCCGGCCGCGGCGAGGAGCCCCAGGTCCGGACCACCGTCGCCAGGGCCACCCGGTGGCCTTCCCGATGCCACGAGAGCGCCGTCTCCAGGGGATCCGGCCCGGCCACCGGGGCCCTCACACCATGCTCTCGAGAACGCCCACCACCGCCTCGTGACCCCCGCGACGGGCATCGTCGAGGGGGGTGGCACCCCAGCGGTCGACCACGTCGGGGCGCGCCCCGTGGGAGAGCAGGTAGCGGACCACGTCGAGGTGGCCCTCGGCGGCGGCCAGGTGCAGCGGTGTGCGGCCGTCGTAGTCCTGACCGCTGGCGTCCGCCCCGCGGGCCAGCTCCCGCTGCACCGCCGAGAGATCGCCCTTGAAGGCCGCCCAGGTGAGCTGGACCAGGGAGTCGGTGGCCCGCTCCGACTCGCGGATCCGGGGGTCCCGGCGCGCCGAGCCCCCGGTCAGGTCGTCGAAGGGGTGGAAGGCGAAGGTCTCGACGAAGCGCCGACAGAAGGCCAGGCCGCGCACGCTGTTGCCCAGCCGGTCCAGCGCCGGCGACCAGATGCAGAGCCCGAGCACGTTGGGCACCACGACCATCACCGCGCCCGAGACCCCCGACTTGGCCGGCAGGCCGATGGAGAAGGCGAACTCGCCCGAGAAGTCGTACATGCCGCAGGACTGCATCAGGGAGAGGCAGGCCCGGGCCGTGTCCACGCCGAGCACCCGATCGTCGGTGAGGGGGCACTGGCCGCCCCGGGCCAGGGTGGCGGCCACCACCGCCATCGAGGAGGCCGTCATCTCGATGGAGCAGCACTGGAAGTAGAACTCGAGGGTCTTGACCAGGTCGGTGCCCTCGGGGAAGACCCCTCGCTCGCGCATCATGTAGCCGAGGGCGAAGTTCCGGTCGGCGGTGGCGCGCTCCGAGAGGTAGACCGCGTTGCTGAAGCCCGGCTCGTGCCCGCCGGACAGGCGCCGCCACTGGGTCATGACGTGGTCGAAGCGGTCGGCCATGTTCAGCCCCGGCCGGATGAGGCTGCAGGTCATGATGGCACCCGCGTTGATCATGGGGTTGTGGGGCTTGCCGTCGAAGTCCAGCGTCAGCTCGTTGAAGCCCCGCCCCGAGGGCTCCCGCCCCACGTGCCGATGCACCACCTCGGTCCCCCACTCCTCGAGGGCGGTCACGTAGTTGACGGGCTTGCAGGTGGACTGGACGCAGAAGGGGACGTCCGCGTCGCCGAAGGCCAGGCGCTGGCCATCCGCCGTGCAGATGGCGAGGCCGAACCGGGCCGGATCCACCCGTCCGAGCTGGGGGATGTAGTCGGCCACCTCGCCGCCGTCCTCCAGCGCCACCTCCCGGAACAGGCCCTCGATGGTCCGGGAGAAGGAGGGCCAGTCCGGGATGACCACGTCCCCGCGCACCGCCTTCTCGACCAGGAGGAGGTTGGGCCGGACCAGCTCGCGGAAGGCGGGGAAGTCGAGGGCGTCCCCGCAGGTGGCCAGTCCGGTGGACAGGGCCGCCAGGCGATCGTCGGCCGGGTCGAGGCCCACCCGGTGCAGGGCCTCCACCAGCACGCGGCGGTGGACCCGACCATCCCGGTCCTCGTCGAGGACCTCGAACAGCAGGTGCTCACGCAGATCGACGGGGGTCTCGCCCATGGGGCCTCCACGCGGTCAGCCTATGGCGGCCGACGTACCCATGCGCGTGACGGAGCCGGGACACCTGGCGGGCTTGACGCCTCCGCGACCCGCGTTACCCCGCCCGCATGAAAATGATTTTCATCTTCATCCCGGCCCGGCCGGGCCTCCCCTCCCCGACGGTCCCCTCCCCGTCGCCGTCTGCGCTGTTCCCACGGGGGTCGGCGTGCCTCACGGATCGGTCGGCGGGGAGCGGGATCGTCCCTGGGTCTCTCGCCTGGAGGTGGTCATGATCGCGCCGACGCGCACCCCCGTGATCCGACCCCGCTGCCCGCTGCCGGTGGCGTGGCTGCCGTGGGTGGCCCACCGGGCCCGCGACGAGGGCGTCACCCTCGGGGCCGCCCGCTGGGACGGGGCCCGCTGGCAGCCCTGCGGGGTCGCCGAGCTGGCCGCCGAGGCATCCTGGGCCCGGATCGAGCAGTGGCCGGGCTGCGGTGGGCTCCGCACCCGGGTGGTCCTCGGGGTCGACGACGACGCCGGCTGGGGGGCCTGGGTGCCCATCGAGCCCCGCCCGCCCTCGGCCGAGGCGCGGTGGCGCCGCCTGCTCCTCGAGGCGCTGGTCCTCCACGGGCGAACCGGGCCCGGAGCCGTCTGACGGCGCCGCCGGGTTAGGACGTGCCCATGTCCGACGCGCCCGACCTCGACGCCTGGATGGCCCGCCTCGCCGAGGGGGATCGCCGGGCCCTGGACCCCTTGTACCGCGGCCTGTGGCCCCGGTGCCGCGATCTGGCCGTTCGGATCCTGCGCGACCCGGTCCTGGGCGAGGATGCGGCGCAGCAGGCCCTGATCCGCCTGGTCGAGGCCGCCCATCGCTACGACCCCGGCCGGTCGGTGGTGCCGTGGGCCCTCACCCTGGTGGCGTGGGAGTGTCGCACCGTGCGGCGCCGCCAGGGTCGCCGCCGGGAGACCGATCTGGCGGCCCTGCATCCGCTGGTCGATCCCGCCCGCTCCCCCGAGGACGGGGCGATCCACGCCGCCTTGTTGGACATGGCGCGCCAGGCGGTCGCCACCCTCTCCGAGACCGACCGCGAGACCCTCGCCCTCGCCTTCTCGGACGTCCCCCCGGACGAGCGCCCCGTCCCGGGCGCCACCTTCCGCAAGCGGCGGCAGCGGGCCCTGACCCGCCTGCGGGCCGCCTGGAGGTCGCTCCATGATGGATGAGGCCCGCCTCGCCGCCCTGCGCCGCGCCCATGCCGGTGGGCGGCTGCGGCTGGGGCTCGTCCACGGCCTGCTGGCCGTCCCGGTGGGGCTGGTCTTCCTCTCCCTGGGCGCCTCGCCGTCCTGGACCGCCGCGGTGGTGCTCCTGCTCGCCGCGATCCTGGTGGGGGCCGGCTTCTGGCGGACCTCCCTGCTCCACGGGGCGCGCCTGGGGCTGCTGGGGGTGCTGGCCCCGCTGCTGGCCGCCACCTTCATGGCCACCTGGGGCGCGGCCCTGCCCATGGAGCAGTGCATGCAGGCCTGCTCCACCCTCACCGTCGGGGTGGGCGTGGGCCTGGGCACCCTGGGGGGTCTCCGGGCCAGCCGCGCCCATCCCGGGACCTTCCTCGCGGGGCTGGGCCTGACCGCCCTGCTCGCCGGGAGCGGGGGCTGCCTGGCCGCCGACGTGGGGCACGCCCTGGGCCTCGCCATCGCCCTGCCGCTGGCGGCGGCGCCCGCGTGGTGGCTGGGGCAGCGGCTCAGTCCGGCCAGCTGAAGGTGCAGTCGTCGCCGTAGGTGGTCCAGCGGATCTCGGCCCGGTCCAGCTCCACCTCGGCCCCGGGGGGGCCCGTCACGAAGCGCCACCCGCTGGTCCAGCCCAGCGCGTCCAGCTCACGGGCCACCGCCACCGTCTCGGGGGTGTCGCTGTAGCGGGCCACCACCGGCTGCTCATCGAGGCAGACAGCCCGCGGCAGCACCGGCTCGCCCTCCTGGTGGGCCCCGTCGCCGTCCAGATCCTCGAAGAAGACCGTGGCCAGGCGCACGTAGCGCAGGCCGCCGTCCGGGAACTGAAAGGCCCCCACCGGGGGACGCCCATCGGCCACCGCCACGAAGCGGTTGCCATTGTCCGCCTCGACCGGCGCCTCGTAGCCCACCCAGTCCGAGGCCTCTCCGCCCGTGAGGCGACGCTCGTCGATCCCCATCACCCCGAGCCCCTGGTCGGCGCCGCCGTACAGCCCCTCGAGCCGCCCCACAGCCCCCAGGCCGAGCAGGCGGATCACCGCCTGCTCGGTGCGCCGGTAGATGGTCCAGCCATCCACCGTCGGATCGACCACCACCCAGCCCGTCGGCTCCCCCTCGGCCGCCGTCTCGAGCCAGACCGCCCACCGGTCGTGGGCGTACCCGAGCAGGGACTCGCCGGTGTTCTCCCGGAAGGTGTCGTCGTTGTTCGCGTCCTGGTAGATGATGGGGAGGAAGAGGGCCCCTCGACGCCCCCCCGGCAGGTCCACCACACCCTCGATGGGGCCGTCGGGCAGCTCGATGCCGAAGTTCCCCGTCCCCGAGACCCCGCCGCCCGCCAGGGGCTCCTCGACGGTCCAGCTGCCGTCCTCCTCGATGGTGAGGGGGAGCAGCCCGGCGCGCAGCCCGCTCGGCCGCTCCACGTCCGAGGGCTTCTCGGTGAAGCCGAGGAAGCTGTCCGGGATGTCCTCGCCCGTGTCCCCGGTGTCGTCGGGCACCACGTCCGTGTCGGGCTCCTCCCCTCCACACGCCGCGAGGAGGAGCATCAGGAGCAGTGCGCGGGTCATGGCCACCTCCGGGATGGGGCAGGCTAGCTGCCCTCCGTCGGGCCCGCGACCCCGGCGTCTGCCGTGGACGCGCGCCAGGCCATCACCCGGTCCCGGAAGTCCCCGGTGATGGGGATCGCCCGCCGGAAGGTCTCCGAGGCCGGGTCCAGGTCCATGAGCACGGTCACGACGCGGCCGGTGGCCCGCTCCCCGCCGTCCGGACCCACCACCCGATAGGCGAAGCGCAGGGAGGACCGGCCGACGGCCTCGACCGTGAGCGCCACCTGCACGGTCTCACCCAGGGTGCAGGGCGCGACGAAGTCGGCCTCGGCATGGACCGAGGGCACCCCGCGGCCCCCGCGGATGAAGTCCCCGTACGGCAGGCCCAGGGCGGCGCCGAACCAGGACTCCATGGCCTGATGGAACAGGTCGAAGTAGCGCGGGTAGTAGAGGATCCCCGCCGGATCGCACCACCCGAAGCGGATGGTGACCGGGTGCAGGAAGGATCGGCTCATGGGGCCAGCCCCAGCTCGTGATGGGCCCGCTCTCGGAGCTCCCCCACCGCCGTCTCGAGGGCGGTGAGCACCTGGGTCCGATCGTCGAGGGTCAGGCCTGCGGTCGGGATGGGCGGCCCCACCCGGAAGCGCACCGGCCCTGGGTGCAGGTCCAGGCCCCCGGGCGGAAAGGCTTCGTAGGAGCCCGCGATCCCCACCGGCACCAGGGGGACCTGGGCTTGGATGGCCATGATGACCGCGCCCTTCTTGAACGGCAGGAGGCGACCCTCGGGGCTGCGGGTGCCCTCGGGGAAGATGAGGGCGCCCTCGCCGTCGCGCACCCGCGCGGTGCCCTTGCTCAGGCTCGCCCGGGCCTGGTGCCGCCGCCGCCGGTCGAGGGGGATGAAGTCCAGGGCCCGGAACACGGTGCCCACCACCGGCGTGTCGAAGAGCTCCCGCTTGGCCACCACGTGCAGGGGGCGCGGGACCCGGCCCACCAGCATGACGCCGTCGATGTGGCTCTCGTGGTTGGCCGCCATGACGAAGCCACCCCGGGCCGGGACGTGCTCGAGCCCATGACCGCGACACCGGGCGCCGATGAGCCGGAGGGTCCAGCGGCACCATCGCTGCATGATCCACGTGACGGGACCCCGCAGGCCGAGCGAGCCGCCCACCACGGCCGGCACACCCATGACGAGGAAGAGCTGGAGGGCGAGGAGCAGGCGGACCCGGCTGCCGAGCCAGCCGAGGGCGCGGGTCACCGGCCCCGGTCCGCGGGGCGTCGTCAGCGCCCCTGCCGGGCCCGGCTCTTGGCGAGGGCCCGCTCCATCTTCTTGCGCTTCGCCTTCTCGGGGTCGTCGATGAAGATGAGGACGATCCCCGTGATGAGCCCCGCCGTGCCGAGGCAGCAGCAGCTCCATCCGCAGACGTCGGAGTAGGGATGGAAGAGGCTGATTCCGCCGCTGTCGATGACCGGCCCCATGAAGAAGGGCACGGCGTAGAGCACCGACAGGAAGACGGTGGCGACGATGACCACCAGGCAGGACAGCCCGAAGCAGCTCCGGCCACCGTTGCCGGAGCCGTATTGGTATTCCTCGTCGGCCATGGCCCCTCCGCAGGGTGGGGGGACGCTACCGGAGCGCGGGCGCCGGATCAAGCCGTGCCGTCGGGACCCGCGGGCGCCGCGGACCGCGGGGTGCCTCCCCCGCTCCGCCCCCCCTCAAGCGGCGCGCCGCATGGTCCGAGAGAAGGGCTGAACCCCGTGGCCCTCCGAGGCCGCGCGCCGGAGGATCCACGATGGCCTTCACCGCCGCCCACTCCACCGTCGACACCGGCGAGAGCCGCCTCAACATCGATGAAGTCCTCCTCGACGCCACCATCCGCAGCACCAGCGAGGGGCTGCAGATGACCGGCATCGCCCCCACGCCGGTGGGGGCCTCGCGCTTCCTGGCCGGGGACAAGGAGTTCAGCGTCCTGGTGAGCCTGTGGGGCGACTACGCCGGGAGCATGTACATCAACCTCTCCCGGCACGCGGCCCTGCACCTGGCGGGGGGCTTCCTGGGAGAGGAGATCTCGGAGGTCGACGACGACCTCTTCGACTGCGTCTGCGAGCTGGGCAACATGGTCGCGGGACGCTTCAAGGAGAACGTGCGCGGCACCCGCTTCGGCGTGGAGACCATCTCGCTGCCGGCCCTCATCGTGGGCGCCAACTACAACCTGCACCACTCGCGCGGCATCGTGACGGCCTCGGTCACCTTCGAGATCGAGGACATGCCCATGTACCGGATGCGCGACAAGTTCTTCCACGTCTCGGCGAGCCTGATGCAGCGCTGATCGGGCCCACTGGCCCTCCGGCTCACTGGCAGGAGGGGTCGGTGCCCGGCACCAACTCGCCCCGCTCGTCGGCCACGCGCGGATCGGCGGGCTCGCCATCGCTGGTCCACAGGTCGACGAAGGTGTAGGGCGACAGGTCGAAGCGGTCGCACAGGACCGGCGCCCCCTCGGAGCCCCGCACGTCCACGTAGGACGTGCCCAGCAGACCGATGGCCCACTGCCGGCTCTGCTCGATGCGCACGCCCGAGACGTCGAGGGGGGTGGAGTTGTCGAAGATGAGGGCGTAGGGCGCCCCGTCGCCGCCCCCGCCGCGGCGGATGCGCACGTTCGCGAGGCGGCTCTTCGAGGTCTCGGGGATGGCCGGGTCGTCCTCGTTGGTGAGGATGAGGCCCGTCCAGTGGTCCCGCGCGCCGGCCCCCTCGTCGTCGGGGGTGTACTGGTCCAGGACGACCGGGTCGTCCTCGGTGCCGAGGAGCCAGACCGAGCCGTGGTCCTCGCCGGTATCGCCGGTGACGCCCTCGGTGCGCAGGGCCCCCAGCCACCCGAAGTGGATCCGGGTGCCGGGCTCGACGGTGAGCCGGGCGGGGATGACGCCGCCGTCGGTGTCGACGGTGCCGGTCACCCGGAGCTGGCGCTCCACGTAGTAGGGGACCGACACCGGCCCCCAGGTGCCCGAGGAGGCCATGGAGTTGCCGTCGACCCGCACATAGTCGAGGCCGTTCCCGGTCAGATCGGCATCGGTCTCGGGGATGGCGGCGGCGGTGTCGGGGAGGACCCAGATCGGGTAGCTGCCCGAGCCGGTGACGGTGAGACCGCGGCTGTCGTCGGTGAAGCCGCCCCGGATGCGGATGCCCACGTCGACGCTGTCCTCGACCGTCAGCCCGTCGATGAAGACGTCGGAGGCCACCACGTCGAGGGCGTAGCCCCCGCTCCCCCCGCGGCGGATGACGGTGTTCTCGAGCCGGCTGCCGTCCAGGACCGCCGGGCCCAGGACCATCCCCTCCCAGGTCTGGCTGTCGGGGGCCTGGAAGACCACGGGGTCGCCCCCGGCGCTGCCCACCACCACGCGGACCGGACCGCCGCTGCCCGTCTCGAGCTCGGCCCCGGGGGGGAAGCTGGCGGTGACGCCCGGCTCGATGGTCAGGTCGGTGACGCTGCCGTCCACGCCGGCCCGGACCTGGAGGCTGCCGTCGAAGGCGTAGCTCACCCCGTGGTCGCGCCAGGTGCCGGACGTGTCGATGACCCCCTCCTCGACGTAGATCACATCGCCGCTGGGGCGGGCGCCCGTCGAGGCCGGGGCGTTGTTGCCGGTGTAGGTGCTGCCCTCGGAGGGCAGGCTGAGCAGGCCCTCGGGGGTGACCACCGCCGGGTAGGCGTGGGTGGTGATGGTGAGGTCGCGGCTGTCGACCAGGAGCCCGCCCTCGGCGAGCCGGAGGCCGGCCCCGCCCCCCGCCTCGAGGGTGGTGTCGGTGAGGGTGGCGGTGGCGCCGTCCCGCACCTCGAACGTGGCCGGGTCCGGGGTCACGCCCGAGCCCCCAGCCGAGATGGTGGCGTGCTCGACCACGGCGTGGGCGACCGCCGTGCCTCCGCCGTCCACCACGATGCGGTCCCACTGGGCGCCCACCCCCTGGTCGGGGTCCGGGCCGATGACCACCCGGGCGTCGGAGGTGCCGGCCACCCGCAGCTCGGCGCGGGCGGCCCGCTCCAGGGGTCCCTCGGAACCGCGCTGGGCCACGCCGTAGTCCGTGTCCACCACCGCTCCGCCGATCTCGAAGGCCACCCCAGGCCCGACCTGGAGCGCCACGCCCGGCTCGAGGGTCCAGGTGCCGTGGTCGAGGGAGACGGTGCCCTCGACCTTGTAGGGAAAGCCCAGATCCCGCCAGACGTGTTCTCCGGTGAGGCGGCCCCCGGAGACCTCCACGCCGCCCTCACCCAGGGTGAAGCCCTCGGGCAGGGTCGTGACCGCCGCCGGGTGCATGCACAGGTCGGTCTCGGTGCTGCCCGTGATGGTGAGCCCGCCCTCCTCGGTGGCGAAGCGACCGGCCTCGCCCAGGAAGAGGCCGCAGGAGCGGCTGTCCTCGATGGTCACGCCATCCATGCGGACGGGGCTGCGCTCCACGATGAGGCTGGCCGGGGTCAGGTCGCCCGCCTGGGCGGCGATGCCGGCGCCGCTGATCACCAGCCCCGACAGATCCACCTCGCCCTGGGGGAGGTTCGGGTGGAGGCTCGTCACGTCCGCCGGGTTCTGGGAGATGATCTCGTAGTTGAGGGGCCGGGGGCTGGTGTCCTCGGGCGTGTCCCACGGCCGCACCCACACGCCCACCCAGCCGAGGCCCTCCTCGGCGGGCTCGAAGCGGACGGGCCGCTCGTCGGTGCCCTCGACGATGAGGTTGCCCTGCACGATGAGGGAGGTGCCCGGGGCGAAGCGCACCCGGGCCCCCTCGCCGATGATCAGATCGCCGGTCACGGTCACGTCGCAGGTGACGTCGTGGGGGTTGATGTCCCGCGCCCAGATCTGGTCGCTGACCGCGCCGCAGTGCTCGGGGCCGTCGGTGCTGGTGCGGCCACCGCACGCCACCGCGCCCAAGGCGGGCAGGACCAGGAGCGGAAGGAGAGACGGGACGCGCACGGGGCCTCCACGGGATGGGCGCCCCCAAGGCTAGCGCATGGGAGTCCCCCTCGCCTTACGCTGTCGACGCACCCCGGAGGCCCCATGGACCCGAGCACGTTCACGGACGACGAGATCGAGAAGGGGAAGACCCTGGCCCTGCTCTGCTACCTGGGCGTCTTCATGGGCTTTCCGCTCGCCTTCATCCCCATCGTCCAGCGCGAGAACCGCTTCGCCTTCTACCACGCCCGTCACGCGCTGGTGGTCTGGGTGAGCAGCCTGATCCTCACCGTGGTGCTGCTCTTCCTCACCTTCCTGACCTGCGGGATGGCGGCGCCCCTCTTCTTCCTGGTCGTGCTCAACCTGATCCCCACCATCGACGGGCTCATCAAGGCCAGCGGCGGCAAGGCCGAGCCTCCGCTCATCGTCGGGGGCATCACCGAGAGCCTGCTGTCCGGGGTGACCATGGACGCCCCCGAGCCCGTGGAGGGCCCGGTGGGCGGGGACGCCCCGGCCGGGCCCGCTCAGTCCGGGGCCTCGGAGCCATAGAGGTGGCGGACCCGCGGGTCCACCGGGCGCCAGGCCTGGGCCCGGGCCCGCTCGGCGGCGTTGCGCACCACCCCGGCGAAGGTGTCGGCCCCCTCGCCCAGGCCGAAGGGGCAGTCCACCGCTCCCTCGGGGCCGGCGACGCGGACCGACAGGGGCCGCTCGACCACCGTGACGGACGCGCCGGCCGCCGGCACCCGCCCGGTGACCGCGCCGGCATCGAAGCGCACCACCACGTCGTCGGCCAGGAGGCAGCCGCTGCTGCCGTCGGCGGCCGCGCTGTGATCGTGGAAGGCCTGCACGCTGGCCCCCGGCGGCACCACGCCCCGCTCCACCAGGTCCTGCACCACCGGGGAGGGCGTCAGCAGGCCGACCAGGGAGACGCCGGCCGCCACCAGGCTGCCCAGCACCCCGAGGAGGAGCAGCACCCCGAAGGCGGCCCCGGCGAACCCGCCGGGACGGGGCGTGCGCGGAGGAGCCTGGGGACGGGAGGGCATGGGACCATCGTGCCCGCCTTGGACGGGCGTGGCCACCTTGGCGAAAGGGGCCCGCAGGACAGGCTACGGGCCCGCCCCGGGACCGCGGGGTAGGGAGCCGGCATGAGCCGAGACGACCTCCTCTCCCGAATCGTCGAGACCGTGCGGCAGGTCTTCACGTACCTGGTCATCGGGACCTTCACGACGGGCCTGTACTGGGTGCTCTGCTGGCTCCTGCTCCAGGTCGAGGTCGACTACCGCATCGCGGTGGGTGTGGGGTACGGCATCGGCAGCCTCCTCAACTACGGCCTCCAGAAGTGGCTCACCTTCAAGGACCACGGCCTGCGCGGCGAGGGCCTGAAGATGCTGGTCTACTGGGTCCTGGTGGGGATCAGCCTGGCCATGTCGGTGGGCCTGACCTGGCTCGGGGTCGAGACCCTGGGCCTGCCCGAGATGGCGAGCGTGGTGGCCACCAGCTTCGTGGTGGTGGTCTTCAACTTCGCCTCCCACAAGTACATCACCTTCAACGCGGCCCTGTGGGGCGGTCCCGAGGCCCGCGCGCTCCCCGGGGCCGATGCGGTGGGCGCATCCCCCGCCGAGTCGCGGTAGGCTCCGTCGGCCCGGGCCGGACGGGCCCAGACGCGGAGGGATCGGGATGGCCGACGAGGAAGGTCGCTACCAGATGCTGTGGGACTGCGACGCCTGCGGCACCTCGGAGCTGCTGGCCCTGGACCACAAGTTCTGTCCGGCGTGCGGCGCGCCCCAGGACCCCGAGCAGCGCTACTTCCCGAGCGACTCGCAGAAGGTGGCGGTGGAGGACCACCCCTACCAGGGCGCGGATCGGATCTGCCCGGCGTGCGACAGCCCCAACGCGGCCCATGCCGAGTTCTGCCAGGCCTGCGGCTCGCCCCTCGACGGGGCCGATGCCGCCGCCACCCGCCAGGATCGGGTGGTGGCCGAGGGCGAGGCCGACGCCGGAGAGACGGTGGCCGATGCCCGCGCCGAGGCCCGGGAGGAGCGGCAGGAGGCCGAGCGGAGACGGCGGGCCGAGCTGGCGGGCCAGGACACGGACGCCGAGGAAGATGCGCCGACGGCGAAGAAGGGCGGCATGGGCTGGATCGCCGGGGGCTGCCTCGGGTTGGTGGCCCTGGCGGCGGTGCTGGGCGTGGGCTTCCTGGTCCTCTCCTTCGTCTTCCAGACCTCCGACGCGGTGACCGTCCAGGGGCACCGGTGGGAGCGCACCATCCAGGTGGAGCGCTACGGCCCGGTCGAGAAGAAGGCCTGGAGGGACGAGCTCCCCCGGGGCGCCGACGTGGGGCGGTGCCGGCAGGAGGTCCGGGAGACCCGCAAGGTCCAGGACGGCGAGGAGTGCCAGGTCCGCAAGAAGGACCTGGGGGACGGCACCTTCAAGGAGGTGCGCGAGTGCGAGCCCACCTACCGCGAGGAGAAGGTGAAGGCCGAGAAGTGCACCTACACCGTCGACGCCTGGACCGACGCCCGCAAGGAGCAGGCCGCCGGCGAGGACCGTAGCCCCTCCTGGCCGGAGGTCGCCCTGTCGGGGCCGGCGTCGGGGCCGGGCGCCGAGCGGGAGGGCGCCCGGAAGGAGACCTACGAGGTGATCGTGGAGGACCCCCGCGGTCAGACCCACACCTGCGCCCTGCCGGAGGACCGGTGGCGGGCCCTCGAGCCGGGCCAGACGGTGGAGGCCAGCTTCGGCGGGCTCACGGGCGCCATCGACTGCGCGAGCCTGCGCTGACTTGGCCGAGATCGACCAGGTTCGGCTCGCCTTCGATCCGGCGACCCTCCAGATCCTCAACGTGGTCCTGGGGCTGGTGCTGTTCGGGGTCGCCCTCGACCTGAAGGTCGAGCACTTCGTGGACCTGGTGAAGAGCCCGAGGGCGCCGCTGGTGGGCCTGGTGGCCCAGTTCGTGCTGCTGCCGGCCTTCGCCTTCGGGGTGGTGAGCCTCCTCGACATGGCGCCCAGCCTGCAGCTCGGGGTGCTGCTGGTGGCGGCCTGCCCGGGCGGGAACATCAGCAACTTCCTCACCCACCTGGCCCGGGGGAACACGGCGGTGAGCGTGGGGATGACGATGGTCTCGACGGCGGCGGCCATCGTCACCACGCCGCTGAACCTGACGCTCTGGGGCAGCCTGGACCCGGACACGGCCGAGCTGCTCCGGAGCTTCGCCCTGGACCCTCTGCAGATGCTCTTCGTGGTGGCGGTGCTGCTGGGCATCCCCCTCGCCGCCGGCATGGCCACCGCCCGCTACCTGCCCAAGGTGGCGGCCCGGCTCCGCCGCCCCTTCAAGTGGCTCTCCATCGTGTTCTTCGTGGCCTTCATCGCCCTGGCCTTCCGGGCCAACTTCGACCACTTCCTGGCCCACGTCACCACCGTCTTCCTGCCGGTGCTGGTGCTCAACACCGGCGCCCTCCTCCTGGGCTTCGGCGCCGGGACCGCCGCCCGGCTGCCCTTCCGGGACCGGCGGGCCGTGACCCTCGAGGTGGGCATCCAGAACAGCGGCCTGGGCCTGATCCTCATCTTCAACTTCTTCGACGGCCTCGGTGGCATGGCCATCGTGGCGGCCTGGTGGGGGATCTGGCACGTGGTGGCCGGCCTGAGCCTGGCCAGCCTGTGGGGCTTCCGCCGCTACGCCCCCGCCCGCTGAGCCTCCCTGCCGAGCCCCGCCGGCGCCCCTGTCGCCGTGCGTCACCCGGGCTGACACCGCCGTCCGTTCGGGGTACACCCCGGGGGCACGTTGGACTGACATGTCAGTTCAACCTACCAAGGAGCCCGATGAACGCGTCCGAGACCCGTCCGGCCACCTTGTTCCGGGTCGAAGGGGTGCTGGTCCGCCGCCCCCCGCTCGCCGCCCCCGCCTGGCTGGCCGCCAATGCCCAGACCTTCGGGCAGCGCCTGTTCGGGCTGGGGACCGTGCTGGCCGCCGCGCCTCTCGCGGTGCCGGGCACCCCGGTCGCCGACCGCGCCACCGCCACCCGCCTGGCGTGGGCCGGCCTGCGTGACGTCTCCGAGGATCGCCTGGTCCTGCTCGGCGAGACCTGGTACCGCGCCTACATGGCACCGGCGCGGACCGCCGCCGGCGAGCGCCTCCTGGAGCGGGCCCGGGGCCGGGGGGAGCGCATCGTGCTCGTCTCGGACAGCCTGGACGTGATCGTCCGCCACCTGGCCGACGAGATCGGCGCCGACGCCGTGCTCTGCAACCGCCTGGAGCTGCGCCGGAGGCGGGCCACCGGCCGCCTGCTGGACCCGGTGGTGGGCGGCTTCACCGGGGGTCGCCCCCTGAAGGACTGGGCCCGCGGGGAAGGCCTCGACCTCGCCGCGTGCGCTGCCGCCGGCCACCGCGCCGAGGACGGGGCCCTGCTCGCCTCGGTGGGCCGCCCGGTCGCCGTCAACCCCGATCCGGGCCTGCGCCGCATGGCCCGTGACCTCGACTGGCCCGTCGTCGTCGACTGAGGAGCCCCATGCCCCCCCGCGCCGTCACCCCCCTCTCGGTCCGGGCCACCCTCGGTGGCCGCCACGTCCTGCTCACCGGCCTCACCGGCTTCGTGGGCAAGGTCTGGGCCCTCGAGGCCCTCCACCGCCTGCCCGGGCTGCGGATCACCGCCCTGGTCCGGCCAAGGGGCGGCACCCCCGCCGATCGTCGGCTGGCGGATCTCCTCGCCCGCACCCCGGCCCTCCGCCCCCTGCGCGAAGCCCACGGCGCCGCACTCCCCGGGTGGCTGGCGGAGCGGCTCGACGTGCTCCCGGGCGACGTGGGCCAGCCCGGCTGCGGCGTGGCCGAGCACGCCCTGGACGCCCTGCGGGGCCGGGTCGACCTGGTGCTGCACTGCGCCGGCCTCACCGACTTCCAGCCCGACCCGACCCAGGCCGTGGCGGCCAATGTCCGCGGTGCGCTCCACGCCGCCGAGCTGGCCACGGCGCTCGGCGTGCCGATGGTGCACGTGAGCACCGCCTACGTGGCCGGACGGGTCGACGGGCGCATCCCCGAGACCCTCGACCCGCGGGTGGCCCCCTCCGGCGCGACCTTCGAGCCCGCCGCGCTGCTCGACGCCCTCGAGGCCGACCTGGCCCACCTGCCCGCCGATCGGGCCGCCCGGGGCCAGCGGGTCGAGGCGGCCATGGTCCACGCCCGGCGGCTGGGCTGGCCCAACATCTACACCCTCACCAAGGGCCTGGCCGAGCGCCTCCTGCTGCTGGACGAAGACCTCGACGTCACGGTGGTCCGACCGACCATCGTGGAGTGCGCCCGGCGCTTCCCCTTCCCGGGCTGGAACGAGGGCCTCAACACCTCGGCGCCGCTGGCGTGGCTCATCTCCACCGCCTTCCGCGACTTCCCGAGCCGGGCCCACCACCACTTCGACATCGCCCCGGTGGACCTGGTCTCCCGCGGCATCACCCTGGCCGCCGCCGCCGCCCTCGACGGCCGCGGGGGCGGGGTGATGCACCTGGGCACCTCCGGCAGCCACCCGGTCACCTTCGGGCGGATCATCGAGCTCACCGGGCTGGCCAACCGGCGGCGCCTGCGCGAGTCCCCGGACGCCTCGCCCCTCGACCGGGCGGTGGCCCACCTGGACCCCATCGCCACCGACGCGGATCGCCGGCCCCTGTGGCACGTCTCCCGGCTCCACCGCGCCAGCATGGGCCTGAAGCGGCTCCTGGACGACGGCTCCCGGGCGCGGCTGCCCGGTCCGGTCCACCGGTTGCTGGGCGAGCCGCTCCGGCGCCACGCCCGCGGCGGCTCCCGCAAGGCCGCCGAGGCCGCGAGGATGCTCCGGCGCGTGGAGACCATGCTGGAGCAGTACCGACCCTTCACCCACGACCACGATCAGATCTTCGAGAACGGCCGGATCCGAGCCCTCTCGGACGGCCTGCCCGCCGACGAGCGGGACGCCTTCGGCTGGGACGACCACACCCTGGACTGGCGACACTACTGGTACGACGTGGAATACCCGGGGCTGTGGACCTGGAGCATCCCGCTCCTGTGGGGCCAGGAGCCGCCGAGCGACCCGCCCCTCACGCTCCACCTCGACACCGTGCGCGCCGAGGGGCGCCCCACCTCTGCGCAGCGGCCGGCGGTGGGGGCCCCATGAGCCCCCTGGCCCGCCTGGCCCGTCGCGCCCGCCGCGCCGTCGCCCGCCTCGGCGAGGGGGGGGCCGATCTGGACGCCGATCTGGCCCTCGAGGCCAGCATGGCTGGCTTCATCGAGCTGGCCGCCACCCGCTATGCCGTGGATCCGGGGGATCGCTGGAGGCCCGGGCAGCCCTACAAGCTGCTCCTCGCCGGCTACTCGGGCACCCGCAACACCGGCGCCGACGTCCGCGTCGAGGAGATGATCCGCCAGCTCCGCCACCTGTGGGGCGACGAGCACCTGGAGCTCTCCCTCCTCACCATCGACGCGCCCGGGAGTCGCGGGTACTTCCCGACCGTCCGCCAGCTCGAGTTCCCGAAGATCTTTCCAGCCTGGCTGTACCAGACCGTGCGACAGCACCACGGGGTCCTGGCGGTCGAGGGCTCCATGTTCAAGTCCAAGTTCGCCAATGCCCTGTCCACCATGATGGCGGGGGCGCTGGGCCTGGCCGCGGCCGAGAACAAGGTGGCCGTGGGCTATGGCGGCGAGGCCGGCGCCATGGATCCGGCCCTCGAGGCGCTGGTGGGTCGCGCCTGTCGGGACACCCTGCAGATCTGCCGCAACCAGGCCTCGGCCCGGATCCTGGGCGATCTGGGGATCCCCTGCCGGACGGGCACCGACACGGCCTGGACCTACCAGCCCCGGGACGCCGAGGCCGGCCCCCGCCTCCTCCGGCGCGCCGGCTGGGATGGCACCGCCCCCGTGCTGGTGGTGGCGCCCATCAACGCCTTCTGGTGGCCGGTGAAGGCCGACGTGCGGAAGGCGGTGGAGCGCGCCCTCACCGGCGCCCACGCCGACGCCCACTACGCGAGCCTCTACTTCCACGCCGCGGGGCCCGAGGTCACCCGCAGGCAGGACGCCTACCTGGACGGCCTGGCCGAGGCCGCCCGGGCCTTCCGGGACCGCCACGGCGCCTTCGTCGTCCTCTACGGCTCCGAGGCCCTCGACCGCCGGGCCTGCGACGCCCTGGACGCGCGACTGGGGGGCGACACCCCCACCTTCGTCGCCGACGACCACGATCACCCCGAGATGGTCTCGCTCCTCTGGGCCAGCGACGTGGTGGTGTCGAGCCGCTACCACGCCATCGTGTGCTCCATGGCCGGCCAGCCCGTCAGCGTGGGCGTCACCATGGACGAGCGGATCCGCAACCTCATGATCGACCGGGGCACCCCCGAGCTCGCCCTCGAGGTGGACGACCCCGAGCTCGGGCCCCGCCTGACCGCCGCGGTCGAGCGCGTCCACGCCGAGCGCGCCGCCCTCCGCACGGGAATCGGGGCCTGCGTGGTCCGCAACCTGCACACCCTGGGCCGCATGGGCGGCATCCTGGTGGACCATGTGCGGGAGCGGCACCCCGAGATGCCCTTCCACCCCGACCTGGGCGAGCACGGCGACCCCCTCGCCCACCTGCCGCCCATGGGTGACCGGATCCGCGAGCTCCTCGATCAGCACCCCCTCGACGCCTGACCCCCACCCCGGACCCGCCGCATGTCCTTCGTCGCCACCATCCACGGCCACCTCCGCGCCCACCCCGACAAGCCCTTCCTGGTCGAGTGCTTCGGCGCGCGCCGCGAGCCCACCACCGGCACCCGCCTGCTGGGCCTCTCGGCGCGGGTGCGCGGCTTCCTCCGTGAGCGGGGCGTGGCGCCCGGCGATCGGGTGGTCCTGCTGGCGCCCAACTCGGCCCGCTGGGTGGCCGCCGATCTGGCCATCCTGGCCGAGGGCGCCGTGTGCGTGCCCCTCTACGCCCGCCAGGCCCCCGAGGAGCTGGTGGGCATGATGCAGGACTGCGAGCCGCGGGTGATCCTGGTCGCCGACGCGGTGCTGGCCGCCCGGATCCGCCCCCACTGGGAGGACGCCCCGCTGGCCACCTTCGACGAGGCCTTCGGTGGCGAGCCCGTCGACGAGCCCCCCCTCGAGGTGGGCCCGGAGGCCGCCGCCACCATCGTCTACACCTCGGGCAGCACCGGCGAGCCCAAGGGGGTCGTCACCACCGTGGCGAACGTGGACTACATGCTCCCCCAGACCGCCACCGCCCTCACCCGGATGATGGCCCTGGGCGAGCCGGTGGACGGCGACGACGTGGTCTTCCACTACCTGCCCTTCTGCTTCGCCGGCAGCCGGGTGGTCCTGTGGACCTGCCTGTACCGCAACAACGCCATCCACCTCTCGACCGACCTGGACCAGCTCCAGGCCGAGCTGGGCGGGGTGGAGCCCCACTACTTCCTCAACGTGCCGGTGCTGCTGGAGCGCATCAAGAACGGCGTCGAGGCCGACCTCGCCGGCCGCCCCGCGCCCGTGCGCTGGCTCTACGAGCGCGGCCGGCGCGCCTTCGAGGCCCAGGCCGACGGGCGGGCCGGCAACCGGGATCGCCTGGCGCTGGCCCTGGCCCGGCGGGTGCTCTTCCAGCGGATCCGAGGCCGGATCGGGCCCCGGCTGCGGTGCCTCATCTGCGGCTCGGCCCCCCTGGGCGAGGACACCCAGCGCTGGTTCGGCATGCTCGGCATCCCCGTCTACCAGGTCTACGGCCTCACCGAGACCACCGCCATCGTCACCATGGACACCCCCGGCGGGCGCGTGGTGCCCGGGCGGGTGGGCCCGGCGCTCCGCGGCGTCGAGGTGCGCCTCGGGGATCAGGAGGAGATCCAGGTCCGCGGGCCCAACATCTTCCAGGGCTACTGGGGCCGCGACGCCGCCACCCGGGCCGCCTTCACCGAGGACGGATGGTTCCGCACCGGGGACCGGGGAGAGGTGGACGACGACGGCAACTGGCGGATCATCGGCCGGGTCAAGAACCTGCTCGTGCCGACCAGCGGGCACAACGTGGCCCCCGAGCCCCTCGAGCAGCTCCTCACCGAGCGGATCCCCGGGGTCGAGCAGGCCCTGGTGGTGGGCCACGGCCGACCCTTCCTCTCGGCCATCCTCACCGGCGCGGTGGACGGGGAGGCGCTCCAGGCCCGCCTCGACGCCATCAACGCCGAGCTCCCGCACTACCGCCGGATCCGGCACGTCCACGTGGCCGACGAGCCCTTCACGGTCGAGAACGGCCTGCTCACCGCCAACCAGAAGGTCCGGCGCGAGGCCGTCGAGGCCTACTTCGCCGACGCCATCGCCGGGATGTACCCATGAATGCGGCGGCGTCGGCCTTCACCGGACGGGCCCTGACCTGGCGCCGGGTGGGCCCGGCCCTCGAGGTGAGCCTGTGCCGGGCGCCGGCCAACGAGATCGGCACCACCGCGCTCCGCGAGCTGGAGCTGCTGGCCGACGTGGTCCAGCGCGGCGCCGACGGGGCCCGGGCCCTCATCTGGCACTCGAGCCTGGACCGGGGCTTCTGTGCCGGCGCCGATCTGCGCGAGCTCCACCGGGAGTTGCTGGCCGACGCCGAGCGCCGCGGCCGCACGGTGCGCCGCGTGACCGACCGCCTCCCCGGCCCGGCCGCGCGCCTGGTGGGTC
>CAZPJM010000040.1:0-26273 GCA_964586865.1 uncultured Enterobacteriaceae bacterium | reverse complement strand
GAGATCGTTTCACGTGACTGGAGTTCAGACGTGTGCTCTTCCGATCTACCGGCGCCGCGCCGAGCGGACGGGCGAGGCCGCCGCCGCCGCGCGCAGCGTGGCCCTCTTCGAGGAGAGCCTGGCGCTCGACCCGGACCAGCCCGGCATCCTGGTGCACCTGGGACACCTGCGCGAGCGGGCCGGCGATCGGGAGGGGGCCCTGGCGGCGTGGCGGGAGGCGGTCCGGCGGCCCGGTGCGGGCGGGGCCGCGGCCCACGTGCCCCTCGCCGAGGAGGCCTGGGCCCGGTGGGATCCCCTCGCCGCGCGCCGTCACCTGGCGGCCTACCGGGCCGAGACCACGCCGGACGTGCTGCAGGAGGCCCTGCGGGATCGGGCTGGCGCCCTCGAGGCCGCCATCGACCGCCGGCTCCTCCAGGCCGGGGCGGCGGGGGGCGGCGGGCTGCTCCTGGCTCTGGGGGCGCCCCTCGCCCTCTGGCTGGCGCGCCGCCGCCGGGGCACGGTGGACGACCTGCTGGCCCGGGACCCGGGGGCGTGGCGGGAGGTGGCCCGGCTGGCCGGCACCGTCCGACACGAGATCCTCAAGCACCACACCAGCGTGCTGGACGCGGTGGCCGACGCCCTCGAGGCCGGCGATCCGACCCCGGCGGCGTGGGCGGCCGAGCGCCTCTCGGGCGAGGAGGGGGCGCTGGCGCGGGCCCGGCGCCTGCTCGATCGCCTCCGGGAGCTGGGCCGACGGTGCGGCGTCCCGCTGAACCTGACCGCCGACCCCACCTTCGGGCCCCTGGTCCAGGGCCTGGACCGCCTGGAGCGCCTCGTCGGGGCGCTGGCGCGGGGGCGGGCCGGCGCCGCGACCGAGCTCCGCGCCGTGAGCGCCCTCCTCCATGCCCGCGCCTACCCGGCGCTGGGCGCGCTGATCCATCGGCTGGCCGTCCTCCGGCTCGACGAGGACCTGGTCCGGGAGGCGTGGGAGCGGGTGTGTGACGAGCCCGCCCTCGACGGGCGCCGCCCCCCCGACCTGCAGGTGCTCATGCCGGGTCCACCCGTCCACCTGCGGATCTGGCGCGACGACTGCCTGGACATCCTGGTCAACCTGCTGCGCAACGCCGCCCAGGCCACCCTGGAGCACGGGGGCGGCGCGGTCACCGTGCGCCTTGTCGTGGAGGAGGACCCCATCACCTTCCTCGAGCGGGTGGCCATCCGGGTGGCCGATCCGGCCCCGCGTCGAATCTCGACGGGGATGATCCGGAGCCGCTACATCGACCGGGGCCTGGGACTCACGGTCGATCTGATCAGCCGCAACGGCGGCGCCATCCACGTCGAGGACGATCCGGACCACCCCAAGGCGGTGGTGGTGCGGCTCCCGGTGGTCGAGGCGCCCCCACCCCCGGAGGATGCATGAAGGTGCTCATCGTCGAGGATGGACTCGAGTACAGCGAGACCCTGGGGCGCTTCCTGCCCGAGCTCACCTGGGTGCGGGCCGGGAGCGGCCCCGAGGCCCTGGAGCGGCTGTCCACGGAGGGGTTCGACGCGGTCTTCCTGGACATGCGCTTCGACCGCGTCGACGACGCGGTCCTCCTCGGCGATCTGGCCGCCACCGCCGATCGCTTCAACGGGGACGCGGTCCAGGCGCGGGCCTTCCTCCAGGATCACCAGGGGCTGCGGATCCTGGCGGCGCTGCGCGAGGCGGGGCATCGGCTCCCAGCCCTGGTCTCCCACGACTTCGGCGCCGAGCCCCGCCGGTGGGCGCGCATCCGGGAGGCCCACGGACCGGTCGACTACGTGGACGACGTGAGCGGGCCCGACGCGGTCCGTCAGCGGCTGCGGGCGCTGGTGTCCGGGTGAGCCGCCAGCGCCGCCGGGGGGGTCAGTCGATCTCCCAGGCCTCGGTGAGCTCGGGCTGATCGCCGCCCACCTGGACCTCGGTGGGGGGAGGCGCCTGGAGCACGCCGCAGGCCACCGGGACCGGATCCTCGCCCGGGGGGAGGAGCAGCACCGGGCGCCCCAGCACGCCGTTGGCGGTTCCGACCAGGGTGAGGCCGCGATCGGTGGCCCGACCCTTGGCGACGCCCCGCTCGCTGGCCTCGAGGACCACCCGGGCCGGGTGCGCGGCGCCGGGGGCCCGCCACGCCGGCCCGGCCCCGGAGAAGGACTGGCCGGAGCACGCCTCGCCGGCGCGCAGGACCATGTGCCAGGTGGTGCCGGGGGGGCGGCCCCAGGCATGGGCGAACAGCTCGAGGCCCTGGTCGCCCGGCCGGGCCACGAGGCGCCCCAGCTCGGTGCCATCGGGGGCCGAGAGCAGGGCCCGGGCCTCGGGCGGGGGCTCGGGCACGCGCTTCGGGCAGGCCGCGAGGAGGAACAGCAGGGGGAGGAGGCGGGTCATGGCCCTTGCCTAGCGCCGGGAGGGGGGCGCGGGAAGGGGGGATGGACGGGACGGGCGCATCTCGACCGGTCTCGCGGGGCGCGCTACCGGGGCGGCTCCGGAGGCCCCGTGGATCCCGCCGCCCTCGACGCCCTGCTGGCCCGACACCGCCCCGCCGACGACCGGGAGCGCGGGCACGTGGCGCGCACCCGGGAGCTGCTCCGCACGACGGATCGCCCCTTCGACCGGCGCCAGACCCGCCCCGGCCACATCACCGCCTCGGCCTTCGTGCTGGACCCGGCCGGCCGCGAGCTGCTGCTCATCCACCACGCCAAGCTGGGGCTGTGGCTCCAGCCCGGCGGCCACGTGGACGCCGAGGACGGGGACATCGTGGCCGCCGCCCGCCGCGAGGTCGCCGAGGAGACCGGCCTGCACGAGCTGGCCCGGGCCCCCGGCTTTCCCGACCTCCTCGACGTGGACATCCACCCCATCCCGGACAACCCCCGCAAGGGCGAGGGGCCCCACGAGCACTTCGACGTGCGCGTGCTGCTGCGGGCCGCCGACCGTCGGGCCACCGCCGGCTCCGACGCCCTGGCGGTGCGCTGGGTCCCCCTGGAGCGCGTCCCCGACGCCGGCACCGACGACTCGGTGCGCCGGGCGGTGCGCAAGCTCCTGGCTCGGGGGGTGGCATGACCGATCGCCGCGACACCGAGGGCCACGAGACCCTCGACCGCTACCTCGAGGGGGATTCCGACCTCGCCGAGGCCCTGGCCGCCGCCCTGGGCCGCCAGGGCCCCGTCGACCGGGCCACCCACGGCTTCCACACCTACCCGGCGGGCCTCCACCCCGACGCGGCCCGCGACCTGCTCCAGGCCTTCCCGGGCGAATCGGTCCTGGACCCGTTCTGCGGCGGCGGGACCGTCCTCGTCGAGGGGCGCATCGCCGGCCGGGCCACCCACGGGCGCGATCTCTCGGCGGTGGCCCTGCGGGTGAGCCGGGCCCGGGTCGCCACCCCCACCGACGAGGGCCTCACCGCCTTCCGCAGCGCGGCCCGGCGGATGACCGAGCGCGCCCGGACCTCCCAGGACAAGGCGCCCCACGAGCTCTTCCTGGCCGTCCGCGACTGGTACGCCGCCACCGCCATCCGCGAGCTCTGGTCCCTGCGGAGCGACATCGAGGCCATCGAGGACGTGGTCACCCGCCGCTGCCTCGAGGCCTGCTTCAGCAGCATCCTCGTCAAGGTGAGCTGGCGCCGCTCCGACACCTCGGCCCGCCGGGTCAAGCACGACCGCAAGCCCGGCACCACCGCGATTCTCTTCCACAAGAAGTGCCGCGAGCTGGCCCGTCGCCAGGCCGATCTCCGGGAGCGGATCCCCGAGGGCACCCCGCCCACCGCCCTCGACCTCCAGGACGCCCGGTCCCTCCGCCTGCGGGAGCCCGTGGATCTGGTGCTCACCTCGCCGCCCTACCCGGCGGTCTACGACTACCTGCCGCTCCAGCACCTGCGGCGGATCTGGCTGGGCTCGCCCCCCGCCGAGGACGACGGGCGCGAGATCGGACCCCGTCGGGACTGGCGGCGCTCCCACAAGCAGGCCCGGCGTCGCTGGCTGGCGGACACCACCGCCTGGACCGCCGCCGCCGCCGAGGCCCTCGCGCCGGGCGGGCACCTGGTGGTGGTGGTGGGCGACGGCCTCACCCCCCAGGGCCCCATCGACACGGTGGCCGCCTCCCGGGACGCGGCGCGCCAGGCCGGGCTGGCCCCGGTGGCCCGCGCCAGCCTGCTGCGCCCGGATCACGCGCGCGAGAGCACGCGGTGGGAGCACGTCTTCGCCTTCCGGAAGCCCTGACCGCTCACCGACCCGTGCCGTGCTCCACCGGCAGGAGGGCGGTGTGGATCCAGCCGTCGGGCTCGCCGGGGGACAGGAGCAGGCGCCCGCCGTGGGGCTCGAGGAGGGTCCGCGCCACGGCGGCGCCAGGCCGGGTCTCGTCGCACGACTCCGGGACCGGCGCCTCCACCGCCAGCACCAGCCGGGCCGCGCCGCCCCGCACCCGGTCGAGCCGGATCTGCAGGGTCCCGCCGCCCGAGGCCTCGAGGGCCGCCGCCGCGTCCTGGATCAGGTGCAGCAGCGCCCGCTGGAGGGCCAGGGGCGGCACCTCGACCGGCGGGACCCCCGCATCCACCGCGACCTGCACCTCCACATCGGGGGGCCAGGACGGGCGCAGCAGGTCGAGCACCAGCGAGAGGGCCTCGGTGATCCGGCCCTCCCCATCCTCGGCCTCGCCCCCGAGAGCCCGGACCAGCAGCCGGGCCAGCTCCAGCCCCTGCATGGACCGGTCCAGCGGGTCGGTGGGGGCCCCGGGGTGGCGCGACACCTCGTGCAGGTGGGCCCGCACCATCACCAGCGTGGCGTCCAGGTCCCGGAGGAGGGCCGCGTGTCGGTCGGGATCCACCGGGGGTGGCGTGCCCCGGCGGAGGGCGCGCAGGGGACTGCGGCTGCGGAGAGGCGACGGGGCGTCATCCACGGCGGTCTCGGGGTGTCATCGTGTGGGGGTTCCCCAGCATGGGGGAAGCCACCAACCCGATCCAGGTAGGGGGGGTGGCGTATGCCGACATGCCTGGACCCGAGCGGAACCTCGCCCCACCGGTGGCTCGGGGCCGCCGGGCCTCGTCCGCGGGGGACGGGGCGATGGTGGCGCTACGGGTCCTGGTCCGGCTCCCGGGCCGGGGCTTCCGCCGCTCCTCCGGTGCGTGGGCCGGTCTCCGGGCGGGACTCCTCCAGCAGCTCGTCCCACTTGACGGCGCGCCCGCGGGCCTTCTCGACGGGGTAGCGGGCCCGGGCCAGGGCGAGCTTCTCCCGGAAGGCCTCCGCCAGGTCGATCTCGGCCTCGCGGCAGAAGTTGAGGAGGCAGAGGAGCACGTCGGCCGCCTCGTGAGCCACCCGCTCCCGCTGGGCCGGTCGACGCGGCTGGGGGCCCCCGTCCTCGCTCCACAGGTAGAGCTCGAGCAGCTCGCCGGCCTCGACCGTGAGGGCCATGGCCAGGTTCCGCGGGCCGTGGAAGCGCCCCCAGTCCCGCTCCTCGACGAAGCGACGCGCCTCGTCGGTGAGGGTGGCCAGGGAGTCGTCCGGCCCGTCAGCCACGGTAGACCTGGGGCTGGTCGATGCGCGAGAGCACCCAGTCGAAGCGGCCGGTGGTGATCTTGCTGTCGCAGTAGCCGCACACGCCGGCCTGGCTCACCCGGTCGAGGGGGGCGCCGCAGCTCGGGCAGTGCTGGCCGTCGCTCGACGTGTCGCCCGAGCCGATGGCGCGAAGGTAGGTCCAGTACTCACTGAAGCGTCGCGGGATCTTGGCATTGCCGCCCACCACCTCGCCGTCGGTGCGCTCCACCCAGTCCCGCGCCCGGGCGGTGATCCGCACGGTGATGGCTTCGTACCAGGCGTCCTGCTGGACCCGGACGATCTCCTGCTTGAGGATCTCCACGTCCGCCACCCGGTTGCGAAGGCCATGCTCGGAGTACTGCTCCAGGTAGAAGCGGAGGGTCTGGTAGAGGGTGTCGGTGACGTGGGGGCGGGCGGTCTCCCAGCGTCCCTCCGACCAGGCCCGCTGCAGGTCGAGGAAGATGTCGCGGCTGCGGGCCTGGAAGGCGTGCGGGTCGAAGCCGGGGTGCCGGCCACGGAAGGCCCGCCAGGCCTGGGGCAGGTCGGGGGCCACGATGGTGGGGACGTGGACGCTGGGCTCGTCGCCCCCGGTGGTCCAGCCCACCTGGGGGGGCTCCACCGCGCGCCGGGCCGCGAGGGAGACCCGGGTGGCGGTCCACTGGAGCAGTCCCGTCACGATGGGGGTCCCGCAGCTCCGGCAGCGGCCCTGTCGGTCGGTGTCGATGGCGGCGCCGCAGGAGGGGCAGCCCATGCGGAGCACCGCCTCGGGCGCCTGGCTCTCCGCGTCGGCGGCCCGGTCGAGGGTCCAGCTCTCCTCGACGTAGACGAAGCGGGTGCTGCCGTCCTCGAGGGTCTCGCGGCGGGTGTCCTGGAGCCGGGCCTGGAGGCGGAACCGGTCGCCCTGCCGGTCCACCCGGATGAGCTGCAGCCCGCCGAGGGTCACGTCGCGCACCTCGGTCACGCCGCGGTGGGCCGTCTCGAGGGCCTCCCGGGCGGCCACGTCGACAAAGGGCAGGAGCGGCTCCCAGGCCCTCGTGACGGCGGCCTCGGTGGCCCGCCGGTGCAGGAGCTGGATGTAGTCCCGGAGGACGGGCTCGGAGAAGCCCGGATCGGCCGCCCGCAGGGTGTCGAGGCCGGGCACCGGGCCGGCGCGCCGGGGAGGGGAGGCCACCGCCTCGGTGCCGTCGTGGTGGTGGGTCCGGGAGACCATCCGCTCGCCATCGCGATTCGCCATGAAGCGCACCACGAAGAAGGCGCCCACCACCACGGCCACCGGGATGCCGATGGCCGGATACTCGATGATGAGCCAGATGAGCAGGAAGAGCAGCTCGCCATCGCCACCGGAGGAGCCCCCGCCGGAGTAGCCGCCCCCCGAGGAGCCGCCGGTGCTGAAGTTCTGCCCGCCGCCCACCCGGGCGCCGGCGTCGGCCGCCACCAGGAGGGCCACCAGGCAGACCGCCAGGACCGGACCCCACCGGACGAGCCAGCCCGTGGCCCGCCTCATGCCCGCACCCGGGGGGCGTTGGGCAGGTCCACCAGGTCCACCTCGAGGGCCGGCATGTGCTCGGCCAGGACCGCGCCCAGGCGGTCCAGCGCCGCCAGGAAGGCGTCCAGGTCGTCCTGGGCGAAGCCCGAGACCGCCTCGCGCCACACCGGCCCCGGGATCCGACCCTCGAGCCCCAGATCGGGCAGCACCTCGATCCGGCCCTCGAGGGCCGAGACGTAGATGAGCACCCCGGTGCGGTGGGGGGTGGCGTGGACCTGCTCCCGGTGGAACTCGGCGTGGGCCGCCTCGCGCACCTGTCGGGCCCGGCGGCTCTCGGGGAGGATGGCGCGCAGCACGGGGCCGTCGCTGGTCCCCCACGCCACCAGCCCCCACACCACGACCAGCTCCACCGGCAGGAGCCACGGGTGCACCGGGTAGGGGACCGCCAGCAGGGCCAGCAGGGTCAGCACGGCCACGGCGCTGGCGACGCCGAAGGAGAAGTCGCGGTAGCTCCCGCTCTTGCGGGCGGCCACCACGATGATCTCGGCGTCGGTGGTCTCCTCGAGTCGGCCCACCGCCTCTTCGACCGCGGTGTGGAAGCGCGCATCGGTGTGCAGCACCGGTCCTCCTGACGCGGGCGAGGGTAGCCCACCCCGCGGGCCCGATCAGCCCACCGTCAGCAGGCGGTACGGGGTGGCCCGGATGAAGCCCACGCGCTCGTAGCAGCGGACCGCCGGACGGTTGTCCTCGTTGACGTGCAGGGTCACGGCGGGGTGCCGCTCGAGGAGGTGCGCCAGGGTGGCCCGCATGCCCTCCACCGACAGGCCCTGCCCCCGGAACCGGGGCGGGACGTAGGTGCCCCCCACCTGGCACCCGTCGGGCGTGATGGTGCCCACGTTGATCTGGAAGACCACGCGACCGCCCCGCTCGACCACCAGCGTCTTGCCCTGCTTGATCCGGTCCCGGACCACCCGGGCGTGCAGCTCCGGATCCTCGAGGGAGGGATCCCGGCCCAGGTCCTCGAACTCCATGCGCGCGGCGTGGGTGACGAGCACGGCGGCGTCGGCCAGCCGGGCCTTGCGGAAGCCGGGCACCCTGGGACCGGGCGGGGCGCGGCGGCAGATGTAGAGCCGCTGATCGTGGAAGCGGCGGGTCGCGAGATCGGGTGCCCAGGCCTGCCACAGGGTGTCCACATGGCTGCGCGGGCCCACCATCATGGTGGGGCGATGGCGACGACGGAGGTGGTACCCCAGGTGGCGCGCCGCCGTCAGATCCGGGCTCCACGGCACCGTCAGCCGGCCGGGCAGCAGGAGCACCACCCCGGCCAGGCGGTCACCGGCCCACGCCCCGTACCAGGTGCCCGCGTCCATGGGCTGGGCCGCCAGGAAGCCGCGCAGGAACAGGTTCACCAGGCGGTCCTCGTCGAGCAGCTCCTCGAGGGCCGCCTCGTCCCGCTCGGTGAGTCGCTCCACGTCCACGCCCCCTCCCGAGGCCCGCGCCGTCGTGCTACACGGCCGGTCAGCCTACCCGACGGGAGCCCCCCCGATGCAGATCCGCAGCGCCTCGGTCATCGACCATCCCGTCGAGGTGGTCTACCGCGCCTATCGGGACGAGCTGCCCTCCATCGCGCGGACCATCCCCGATATCGAGGAGGTGCGCGAGCTCTCGCGCGAGCCGCGCGAGGGCGGGGTCCGCATCCACAATGTCTGGATCAGCAGCGCCCGCCTGCCGCCCCTGGTCGACAAGGTCATCCGACCCGAGCACCTGCGCTGGGACGACCACGCCGACTGGGACGACGAGGACCGCGCCGTGGACTGGCGGATCGCCACCCGGGTCTTCACCGACCAGGTCTCGTGCGGGGGCCGCAACCGCTTCGAGCCGGTGGGCGAGGACCGCACGCGGCTGGTGCTGGACGGCGAGCTGCAGATCGACATCCAGCGGGTGCCCGGCGTCCCGCGCATGGTGGCGCGCCGGGTGGGACCGCGGCTCGAGCGCTTCCTCGTCAGCCTCATCACCCCCAACCTGGAGCAGGTCACCGAGCACCTGCGACGCTACCTGGACGAAAGGACCGCATGAGCCTCCTCACCCCCAAGGCCACCTCCGTCACCGCCGATGGCCAGGACGACGGCTTCACCCCCGGCCTGGGCTGGGAGCGCCAGGTGGGGGCCGGCGGCGACACCCGGCTCCTCATCAGCGTGCCTGCCGACGCCCTCGGCCGGGTCCACCTGGGCCTGCTCGGCGCCCTCGGTCCCCCCCTCACCGTCCTGTACCGCCGCTGCGTCAACCGCCAGGACCCTCGCCCCAACGGAACGCCACCCGAGGACTTCATCGCCCCCGACGTCCCCCTCGACGAGATCCGCGCCGCCCTCGCCGAGGCCGGGGACCTGATCTGGCACGACGCCCGGTGCGAGGTCTGGGTGCGGGGCCTGATGGGCGAGCAGGTGATCCTGGATCAGGACGGTCTGCTCTACGCCTACCCCGACGATCCCGCCTTCCGGGAGCGCCTGGCCGAGCTGGAGGTCCCCGAGCAGGAGGGCGTGCCCGTGCTCCTGGACCGCGACTACGTGAAGCACTGGTACCACGCCGGGTGCGACGCGCTCGAGTCCGCCCTGCTGCGCCGCCTGGCGGCGGTCCCGGTGGCGCCCCAGGGGGACCCCGCGGGCGATGGGGAAGCCGGGGGCGCGACGTGAACGACGAGGTGCTGGGACCGCTGGGGCTGCCGATCCGCTACCGGATCCGCCCCGATCTGGTCATCGATCCCGGGCTGGTGCTGGCCCCCATGGAGGGCGTCACCGACGTGACCTTCCGCCGCCTGGTGCGGCAGATCGGCGGCTGCGGGCTCACCTACACCGAGTTCATCCCGGCTCGGGGCCTGGCCCGGCGAGGGGCCCGCGAGCTGCTCACCGCCACCTTCGACGAGGCCGAGCGGCCCATCGCGCTCCAGATCTACGGCAACGACCCCGAGGTGATGGCCGAAGGGGCCCGGGTGGCCGAGGACCTGGGCGTGACCCTCCTCGACCTGAACATGGGCTGCCCGAGCAAGCGGGTGTGCGCCCACTCCGGCGGCTCGGCCCTCATGAAGGATCCCCCGCTGGCCCGGCGGATCATCGCCGCCATGCGCGCCGCGGTCGAGCTGCCCTTCACCGTCAAGATGCGGGCCGGCTGGGACCCGGACCACGAGAACGCCCCCGAGCTCGCCCGGATCGCCGAGGGCGAGGGGGCCGAGGCCCTGGCCGTCCACTGGCGGACCCGCACCGAGAAGTACACGGGCACCATGCGCCTCGACACCATCGCCGCCGTCAAGCAGGCGGTCTCCATCCCGGTCCTGGCCAATGGCGACATCGTCGATGCCGACAGCGCCCTGCACGTGCTCCGCCAGACCGGCGTGGACGGCCTGATGATCGGGCGGGGCGCCATCCGGGATCCCTGGGTGTTCCGGCAGATCGGCGCGGCGCTGCACGGCCGTCCCCCGGTGGTGGTGGACGAGGCCGAGCGGCGCCGGGTCCTGCTGGCCTACTTCGACGCCATCCGCGAGACCTTCCGCACCGAGAAGGGCGCCCTCGGCCGCTTCAAGAAGATCGCCCGCTACTTCGTCGAGGGGATCCGCGATGGTCGGGACCTGAAGCTCCGGGTGCTCCGCAGCCAGACCCCCGACGAGGCCATCGCGCACATCGAGGCGCACTTCGCGCGGCTCGAGGCCGGCGAGCCTCCGGTGGCGCTGGCGGGCTGACGGGCCCCGGCCTCAGAGCAGCCAGACCCAGGCCACCACGACCAGCCCGAGGGCCAGGGCGCCGGCGGCGAGACCCACGAGCCCCGCCACCAGGACCAGGGGCACCATCCCCCAGCCGTCCTCGCCCTCGGACCGCGGCTCGCCCGAGCGGACGGGGCGGACCGGCGCTGCTCCGGGCGCCTCCCTGTCGTGCTCCTCGTCCTCCTCCACCTCGGCCACCACCGCGACGGCGGCCATGGGCGCGGGGGCCGGGGTCTCGTCCAGCTCCAGCTCCGGGAGCCCCTCGTCGGCCTCGGCCCCGGGCGGGGGCTGGCGCCTCTCGGGGGCCAGGGCCTCGTCCAGCTCGGAGCTCCCGGTGGACAGCTCGTCCAGCACCACCTCGACCGGCACCGGCCCCGTCGCCCCCCGGGCGCCCTCGCGCCGCGGCTCGGCGGGGGGCGTCGTGTCGCCGGGGGCCGGCTCGGTGGGCGCCGGCGGGCCTGTCGGGGTGGCCGCCGCGACCCGGACCCGCGGGTCGGTCACCTCGGCCTCGAACACCGGGAACTCGCCCGTGCTGTCGGCGTTGGCGAGCTGCTGATCGTAGCGGTCCGGCAGGGTGACCACGGTGAGCGTGTCGGGCCGGGGGGCGGGGAGGGGACGCCCCCGCTCGCACACCAGGACCTCGATGCCCTGGAGCGCCGTGTCGGGGGCGTCCGGGGGCGCCTCGAGCCACGGGACCGCGTGGTCGGCGGCGAAGGCCTCGAGGGAGGGCCCCTCGGTGCGATCCGCGAGGGCCCGGAAGGTGGAGACCACCTCGGAGAGGTCGGGGCGAGCCTCGGTCTCGAAGCGCACCATCCGCAGGAGCAGGTTGCGGAGCATCCGGTCGTCCGAGTCGCTCCGCATCTGGAGGTCCTCCAGGCGGGCCACCAGATCGGAGAGGTGACGATCGTGCTGCGGATTGGAGGAGCGGAGCCGCTTCAGCCATCGGCCGCGGAACAGCTCCAGGGCCAGGACCCCCAGGGCGTAGATGTCGGCGTGGGCGAGGGGGCCGTCCCGCTCCTCGGGGGCGTCCCGTCGCTGGGGGGAGAGGTAGCGGACGAGGCCCTTCTTGAGCGCGCCGGTGCGCGCCGTCGTGCCCGCCAGCGCCGTGAAGCCGGTGCCGAAGTCCGTGATCTTCACCTCGCCATCCCGGGTGATGAGCACGTTGGATGGCTTGAGGTCGTGGTGCGCCTGGGCGAGGGGGGCGTCGGCGCCGGGCGGCAGGCCCTCCCGGGCGGCCACCAGCGCCACCGCCACCGCGCGGACGATCTCGCAGGACACCCGCCGGGGGAGGACCCGCCCCATCTCGGTGAGCACGTCGACCCAGTCGAGCAGGTCGATGCCGTCCACCCAGGGGCTCACCAGGGCGAAGCGGGCGTCCACCCGCGCCACGTCCAGGGCCGCCACGTGGTGGCGATGGCCCAGCGCGTCCAGGAGTCGGGCCCGGTCGCGCAGGTCGAGGAGGCGATCCACCCCCTCTTCCGGGAGCTCGCGGAGCAGCTTCACCGCCACCCGGCGGGTGCCCAGCCGGGTGGTCCGCTCGCCCGCGAAGACGGCGCTGACGGGGCCGGCCGCCACCTCGCGCAGGAGGCGTACCGCGCCGTCCTCGGGCGTGCGATCCACGCGCTCGGCGGGTCGGGGCTCGGTCATGGGGAGGGGAGGGGACTCCGGGAGGACCGGGGCGGCAGCCCCGGCGAGGCCCCCGGACGGTAGCATGCCCCGCGCGCCGCGCCGCCCGGACGGGTGCTCACGTCCGCCCCGACCCGATCCGAGACGCCCAATCCACACCTGGGTGTCATTGGCGTTAGGCCCCGGTCGGGCGGTCGGAACCGCCTTGCATCCCCCGGGCGCGTGTGGCACAACAGGCCCGCTCGCTGGTGGGGTGACCCCGCCCGGAGGACCCGCATGTCTCTGCTTCGCATGGCGCCGTTCCTGCTCGGAATGACCCCCCTCCTGCTGCTGTCCGGCTGTGACCAGATCGAGGAGATGACCGGCATCTCCCTCGGCGGCGCCAAGGACCCGGCCGAGATCGTCTCCTCGGCCCGCGACTCGCTGGACGCCGGCGACCTTCCCGGCGCCCACGACGAGTACAAGGCCCTGGCCGACAAGCACGCCGATGTGGTCGAGGTGCACACGGGCCTGGCCTACATGCAGCTCCTGGCGGGCGACTACGGCGCCGCCGACAAGACCCTCGCCGACGCCCTCACCATCGAGGGCCTGGACGAGGCGGCCAAGGCCGAGATCAACCTGCGCCGGGCCATCGTCGCCCTGCGCGAGGGCAACCTGGGCAACATCCAGAAGTACGCCGAGGCCTCCGGCCTGCCGGCGGGCAAAGTCCTCGCTGCCGAGGTCTACCTGGCCGACGCCGAGACCGACTCGGCCATCCCCCTCCTCGAGGACGCCGCCAGCGCCGGCGGCGCCGTGGGGCAGGCCGCCAGCACCTACCTGGACTACCTGAACGACGCCGAGACCGGTCGGGCCCAGCTCGCCGAGGCCACCGCCCTGTGGGCCCTCGGCCAGCGCGAGGAGGCCTGCGAGACCGCCGAGGAGCTCCTCAAGTTCCTCCCGGTGGACTACAGCGCCCGCGACGAGCTGCTCCTGCTGTGGGCCGGCCGCTCGGTGGCGTCCGGCCGCCCGGCGGTGGCCGAGGGGCTCCTCGACGAGATGGGCGGTGCGCCCGACGGTCAGGTCTGGCGGGTCCAGGCGACCCGCGCCTTGATCGCCGTGGCCAAGGAGGACTATGAGACGGCCAAGGCCACCCTGACCGCGCTGGGCGAGGGTGGCGCTCCGGCGGACGGGCTCGCCGATGCGCTGGCCACCGCCGCGGCCATCTCCGGCGACGCCGAGTTCGCGCGGGAGATCGCCTCGGGGGTGAAATCCAACGCCATCGCCAGGGGTCTGCAGGCCGCCGGGGCCACCGCGGCCGCGAAGGACGCGGTGCCGTCCGGCACCTACTCGCGCTACCTGGAGTCCTTGTGATGACCCGCACCCTCGCCAGCATCGCCCTCTTCGGCCTCGCCCTGTCCGCGGCCCCCGTGGCCACCGGCCTGACGCTCGCGCCCGCCGTCGCCCACGCCAAGAAGAAGAACGACGACGGCGGCATCCCGCTGGCCATCCAGGTCCTCGGGCCCGACGGCATGCCCCTGTCCACCGCCAAGGTCCGCAACCCCCAGGAGAAGGAGCCCCACTCGGTCCGCACCAACGACGGCACCTGGGAGGGCGATGTCCTCTACCTGCCCGACGGCACCGAGGTCTTCTTCGACAAGGGGATGGAGCTGACCTTCGAGGTCTCGGCCCCCGGCTACAAGAACCGCAAGATCACCTACGTGATGCGGAAGCGGAAGAACAAGGTCGTGGTCCAGCTCGAGAAGCTCAAGCTCGGCATCGACGACTTCGAGGACGAGGATCCCGTCATCCAGTTCGGTCGCGACAAGCCCATCGGCGGTCGCCCCATCGACTAGCCTCATCTCGCACCCCCCGCCCCGCCCGGGCGAGGGGGCCCAGAGGAGCACGAACCATGCGCAAGGTTGCATCCATCGCCGGGCTGCTCGCCCTCGGCTTCGCCTCCACGGCGGCCCTCGCCGCTTCCTGGAGCGACTTCGAGTCCGCCTTCCCCGTCATGCCCTGCCAGGATGGCTGGGCCGGCTGCGTGGTGGACGGCGAGGTCGTCAACCCGGACATGCGGGACAACGGCGCGCCCATGCCCGCCGACCTGCGGGTGTCGTGGTTCACCCTGGAGCCCACCGCCTCGTTCTCGCCGTACCCGAGCCTGTCCCAGTACTCGGGTGAGCTGCCCCAGACGACCGAGCCTCCCGCGGTGGCGGACGCCGACCCGCCCGAGGATGACGGGATGGACGACGGCGGCGGCTTCGAGCCCACCGAGCCGCCTCCTCCGGTCCGCAACACCGGCGGCGGCTCGTCCGGCGGGGGCTCCACCGGGGGCTCCTCGGGGGGCATGGCGTCCGGCGGTGGGTCCGGCAGCGGGGGCTCCGGTGGGTCCGGCAGCGGCGGGTCTGGTGGCTCCGCTGGCGGGACGGCCCAGCCGAGCGGTGAGGGCGGCGATGGGGTGAGCATCGCCCAGCTCTCCGGCGGGGGCTCCGGCGGCACCGCCGACGGGGGTGGTGAAGAGACCTCCAACGCCATCATCGAGGCCTCCCTCAAGGAGAAGCCCGCCGCCGCGGCCGGCAGCGGCGACTGCTCCAACATCAAGATGCTCGAGCCCAAGGCCATGCTCGGCAAGCTCTCTCCCGAGCAGGCCAAGTGCCTCGAGGGCGAGCTCGCGGCAGCGCCCAAGCAGACCACGAAGGACAAGATCTCCCGCGTGCTCATGACCAACGCCTGGTCCTCGGGGGACAAGGGTGAGTGGGAGCGCCTGGTCAAGCGCCACCTGGACGAGATCGATCGTTCCGATCCCGACATCTGCTACAAGTACGCCCTGCACCTCTCCAAGAAGGGCGCCTGGTACGGGGTCATCCGCTGGTCCGACGTGGCGCTCGAGAACCGCACCGTGTGGACGGGCTCCACCTACACGAACCGGGTGAACAGCCTCTACAAGCTGCGGGCGGCGGCGGCCCAGCGCCTGTGGCAGTCGGCCGAGACCAAGTACTCCTCGGACGCCTCCGACGAGAACCGCGCCGCGCGCGACGAGGCCCGGAACAAGACCAAGGTCCTGGCTCGCGAGTGGTACGAGTACGCCAAGAGCGCTGGCAAGAACGCCGACAAGGCGCGTGCGCTCTGCATCTCCGCGGCCGGAACCGAGGACTACTGCGAGGCCTCCTGATGGCTCCCGACGCGTTCGTCGTCGTCTCCCACACCACCGATCGCCCCCGGGGCGGGCCGGCCTGGCCCGGCCGATGGGGGCTCGTGCTGCCGCTGCTCCTCGGGCTGCTCTCCCCGGCCGGCTGCTTCGGCACCTCCGAGCCGCCCGAGCCGCCGGCCGTCGAGACCATCCCGGTGGACAAGGGCCTGTTCGACGAGACCTGGCCCATGCAGGTGGTCGACGCCGAGGCCCGCGCCCCCTACGAGGGCATGGCCTTCGTCGCCCACATCCTGGACCGGGACTACCGGGCCTCGGTCCGTCGCTCGGACGGGACGCCGGGTCTGGCCACTGCCCGGTTCCACGCCGATGCGGCCGCCCTCTTCCGCCAGGCCGCCCTGGCGACGGGCAACAGCTATGTGGAGTACTTCGACCCGCCCATGGGCCAGGAGTACGACCCGGTCGAGAAGGTCCACCTCCTGATGGTGGGCAAGACCCTGAAGGGGGACCTGGACGGCGCCCGCAGCCACCTGGATGCGGTGAAGGCCCTTCCCGAGACCAGCGGGGTCCGGCCGTGGGCCGCGCCCTGGCTGGCCTGGTACGAGGCGGGCGCCACCTGGCCCCCGGACCTCTCCGGCCTGCCCGTCTCCCGGCCTCCGCCGACCCCGGGCACCTGGCCCGAGGTCACCGAGCGGCCCTCCTACACCGTCTCCGAGCTCCCTCCCGGCGATGGCCAGCTCTCCTTCGACGACCCGGCGCTGCTGCTCCAGCTCGCCCTGTGGCACGACGCCGCCGCCAGGAAGGCCGCCGGCGACAAGGCCGCCATCGTCGACCTCTACGGGGCGCGCTACCGCCTGCCCGTCGAGCCGGACGTCGCCGCCGAGGGGGATCTGCCCCTCGAGTTCCGCTTCGGCACCGGCTTCCTTCACGTCAAGGACGGCGCCTTCATGGCCGACGTGGTGGGGGCCAAGGGCGCTGACGCCATCGACGCCTGGAAGGACCGCAGCTTCCTGGCCGCCGTGCTCGCCACCTGCCGCGACGACTCCGGCAAGATCGACAACGTGGCCGTGGTGGACGCCGCCAACGAGCTCCGCATGGCCTGGAAGGAGGAGCAGGCGAGCAAGGCGGGCCTCCACGAGAACCACCACCCCATCTTCGCGGACGTGGCCGTCGCCGGTCTGTACCGGAACGCGGCGCTCGTCGCCGAGGTCCAGGGCGACCGGGAAGTGTCGGGCAAGCTCCGGATCGCGGCCCGCGACATCGAGCGGGAAGCCGCGGCGGCCCCCGAGGGTCTACTGGCCCTCACCGCCTGGGACGCCGACAACCAGATGACCATTCGCGGCGCAGAGATCATCCATCAGCAAGCCCGCCGGGCCCCCTCTCTCGAGGTGGTGCGCACCGCCCTGGACCTCATCGGCATCCGTGTCGGACGGTCCCGGAGCGGCGGCACCCCCGGCATGTAGGAGACAGACTCCATGGGTCGACTTCGACACCTCCTGATCGGCGCGGGCCTGGTCGGTACGCTCTTCCTCTCCGGAAGCAGCATCGACTACTTCGAGGAGCAGCTCCCCTCCACGATGAACCCCCTCTACGCGCGCACCATGGTGGATCGGCGCAGCCACGAGCTGGTGTTCGACCGGCTCTTCTACCGGTCCGCCATCACCAACGAGCTCCGCAGCCGGGTGGTGGAGCGGTACCAGATCCTCGAGGGCGGCAAGAAGATCAAGCTGACCCTCAAGGACGGGATCAAGTGGCACGACGGCAAGCCGCTCAAGGCCTCCGACGTCTGCTTCAGCGTCGATGCGATGCTGAACCCCAACAACCCGTCCAACGAGAGCAAGGACTACCGGGAGTCCCTCGCCGGGTGCGAGGCCGACGACAAGGAGCGGGCCGCGACCGTCGCCTTCCGGAAGATCTACCACAACCCTCGGGAGCGGGTGGCCTTCCACATCCTGCCCGCCCACGCCTTCGACAGCGCGACCATCTCGCCCGACGATGACTTCTCGCTGCGGCCGGTGGGCACGGGGGCCATGAAGGGCGGCAAGGGACGCCGTGAGGTCTCCTTCACCCACGTCCCCAACGCCCACCACCAGACCAACGTGACGACCATGCAGCTCAAGGAGGGCGGCGACCCCTTCGTGCAGGTGCGGACCCTCATCAACGCGGGTGTCCAGGGCGTCATCTCCGTCGCGCCCCCCCTGCGGCCCGAGGTCGCCGCCTCGGACGATGTGGCCCTCAAGAGCTACGACCTGCGGTCGTGGTGGTTCATCGCGGTGAACACGAAGAGCAAGGGCCTCGCCCGCAAGGAGGTCCGTCAGGCCATCGACCTGACCCTCGACCGGGCCGAGCTTCGCGAGCTCACCATCGGCGTCGACAAGAACGACCCCAACCCCCCCTGCGAGTTCATCTCGGGCCCATTCGTCCAGTCCTCGCCCTACTACAACCGCCAGGTCAAGGTGGTCGAGCGGTCCGACCGGGCGCGGGCGAGCCAGCTCATGGAGAAGGCCGGCGCCAAGAAGGCCGCCGGGCGCTGGACCATCGATGGGGCCCCGGTCAACCTGAAGCTGGGGATGAACGCCCCCCTCGACACCGAGGCCAAGGACCTGCTCAACCAGATCGGCAACCAGCTCCAGGCCGGCGGCTTCGACCGGCAGGTCTACAAGGTCGCCGCCGACAAGTGGAACCGCGAGGTCGTGAGCGGCCAGATGGAGGACTACGACCTGCTGATCGGCAAGTGGTCCTTCGGCCTGGTCGAGTACGTGAACCCGCTCTTCCACACCCGCAAGTCGGGCAAGGGCTCGCTGAACATCTTCAACTACAGCGACCCCGAGGTCGACAAGATCCTGGCCCGCTTCGACGCGGCCCGGACCGACACCGAGGCCCGGGACGCCTACCACGACCTCCACGCCAAGCTCGCCGAGGAGCTGCCCTACATCTTCCTCTGGAAGCTCGACACCAAGTCGGCGTGGCGGAACGAGGTCCGGAACAACACCATCGCGCCGTACTACTACTTCACCGAGTTCGACGGCTGGACGCTCCAGTAGCGAACCAACGGTCTTCCCCCGTTCGGGCCTCGCCCGCGGGGGGGTCGGGGTCGGTCCTCGGACGGGGACCGGCCCTCGCGATTCCGGGCCTCCCTCCGCTGGCCCGGCCGGGTGCAGAGCCCCGTTCCATCCCGATTGCAGCGGGGTTGTCGCACGCTGGGGCGTCCGTGCTATGGTGGCGGCGCTCCGAGACCGGGAGCTGGAGAGGCCTTGGCCTGGTGGATCCGACCGCTCGTACGCTTCCTGGCCGCGCTGGCCCTCCCCGTGCTCGTCCCGGCCATCATCACGATGATCATCTGGACGCTGCCCGGGGATCCGGCCACCACGATCTGTCCGCCGGTGACCTGCCCCGACCGGGCGCGCGAGGCCCTGGTGGAGTCCTACTCCCTCGAGGGCCCCTTCCAGTTCCTGGGGGCCTGGCTGTCGAAGGCCGTCTTCCTCGACTTCGGGAAGAGCCCGGTCACCTTCGCCGGCTTCGAGGTGAGCGAGCTGCTCGCCAGCTCCATCCCCAACACGAGCCTGGTGCTGCTCATCGCGCTGGTCCCCATCCTGGTGGGCACCCTGCTGGCGGCCCTGGGGTGGCTGCCACGGCAGCTCGACGGCGTGCTGCAGGGGATCGGGGTGGTGCCGGCGGTCCTGTTCGCCCTCTTCGCCGTGGCGGCCCTGACCATCAACTTCGGGCCCACCGACCCCACCAGCTTCTCGATGGAGCTGGCGGATGGGGTGCCGTGGGACATCGCCCCCCTGAAGCTGCTCTTCGGCGGCCTCGTGCTGGGCCTCGCCGACGGCGCCCTCTCGGGGGCGGTGGTGGGGACCCGCTCCGTGTTCGAGTCCGAGGTGAAGCAGCGCTACATCGGCATCGCCGTCCTCCGCGGCGAGGGCGTGCTCGCCAATGCCCTGCCGAACGTGCTGCCCACCATGGTGGGCCAGCTCCGGGGTCGCGTGCTGCACCTGCTGTCGGGCACCGTCATCGTCGAGGTGGTGCTGGGCGTCGACGGCCTCGGCGACCTGCTCTGGCGGGGCACGCTGGGCAATGACTACTTCATCGTGCTGGCCTCGGCGTGGGGCTTCGCGCTGCTCTCGGCGGTGCTGCTCCTGTTCCAGGCCCTCTCCGAGGTCGTGGTCGAGATGATCGTCCGCCAGGCCCCCGCCGTCCCGGACACCCTGCCCGACGCCACCCCGGAGGCGGCATGAGCTCCGCGGGCGCGGGGAGCGCACGTCGGGCCGGCAGCCTGGCCCAGCGGGGCTGGTTCACCGTGGGGACCGTGCTCTTCGCGGCCCTCCTGGCCATGGCCCTCCTGGCCCCGAGCCAGCTCCCCAACGCCGACCTGGGCCAGACCTACCAGCCTCCCTGGGTCGTGCCGCCCCTCGGCACCGACGACCTGGGGCGGAGCCTGCTGGCCTATGCCCTGCAAGGCGCCTCCATCGTCGTGTTCCCGGCCACCCTGGCCGGGGTCATCGTGGCCGGCTTCGCCGCCGTGGCCGGGCTGGCCCGCTGCGCTGGCCTGACCTGGTTCGACACGGTCCTGCAGGTCTTCAGCGAGCTCATGGGCGCCCTGCCGCGCATGGTGGTCATCCTGGTGGTGGCGCTGGCCACGCCCCGGGCCTGGACCAGCCTGGTCCCCATCGCCGTGGCGTGGGCCTTCCTGGCGGCGCCCGGCGCCATGGACGAGGCCGCCTCGGCCGCCGGGCGACTGGGCGGCGCCCGCTTCGTCGAGGCGCTCCGGGCCCACGGCTTCTCGGCCTGGCGGATCTACGTCTACCACATCACCTGGTTGAACCTCCGCAATGTCCTGGTCCGCCAGGCGGCCGAGGTGCTCATGCAGGTGGTCTTCCTGGAGATCGCCCTGTCCTACCTGGTCCAGGTGCCGCCCGTGCAGCCCGACCTGACCCACCCGGCCGAGATCCAGTCCTGGGCGAGCATCCTCTACCTGGGCTTCCAGACCGTGGCGGGCGGGGACTGGTTCGGAGACCGGTCCATGCTCCACGCCATGGTGCTCGGGCTCGCCCTGGTGGCCGGCGTGGCCCTCATGTCCCAGGCCTTCCGGCTCGCGGCGAGGCAGCGATGAGCGACGACGATCTGCTCCTCGACCTGCGCGGCCTCTCCATCCGGACGCCCCAGCGGGTGCTCGTGGACGGGGTCGACATCCAGATCCGCTCCGGCCGCTGCACCGCCGTCATCGGCCACTCGGGCTCGGGCAAGAGCCTCTCGGCCCGGGCCGCCATGGGCGTCATCGACGTGGTCCCGGGCCTGACCGGCGGCACGCTGCGCTACCCCGCCATGACCGGCGACAAGGACTGGTTCGAGGGGGTCCGGGGCCTGGGGGTCCGCGCCCAGCGCCGTCTGCTGCGCCAGAGCCGCCACCTGCGGGGCGGCTACATGACCTACTCGCCCCAGTCCGCCTCCTCGGCGCTCAACCCCGGACGGACCCTGGGGCGGCAGCTCCAGCTCGCCATCGCCCGGCGCAAGGAGCCGCCCGCCGATCTGGGCCGCGAGATCCACCGCATCCTCGACGAGGTGGGCCTGCCCTCCCGGGCCGCCGCCTCCCTCCCGGGCGAGCTCTCCGGCGGCATGGCCCAGCGCGCCGCCGTGGCCATCGCCATCGCGCCCATGCCCAGCATCCTCATCGCCGACGAGCCCGAGACGGGCCTCGACCCGGTGCTGCGCCGGGTGGTCACCGAGCTGATGATCCAGGTCGCCCAGCACCATCGGGTGGCGCTCATGCTCATCTCCCACAATATGGAGACGGTCGAGCGGGTCGCCGACGAGGTCGTCACCCTCTCCCAGCCCACCTCCACCCACGACTCGCTCGGCCGGCCGCGGGACGGCAGCCCCGCCTCGCCCCGGGCCAGCGCCGCGGAGGGGTCATGACCGACACCGCAGCCCCCGTCGTCGAGGCCACCGAGGTCCGCAAGACCTTCCAGATCCGGGGGGCGTGGCCCTGGAGCCCGGTGAAGGAGGTCGAGGCCGTCGCCGGGGTCGACCTCACCCTGCGCGAGGGCGAGGTGGTGGCGCTGGTGGGCCAGTCCGGCTCGGGCAAGACCACGCTCGCCCGGTGCATCCTGGGCCTCGAGCCCATCACCGGCGGCCGGATCCTCCTCGAGGGGCAGGCCTGGCACGACCTCCCCGAGGGCCAGCGCCGCGGCAAGCGCATCCGCTACCAGTACGTCCCGCAGGATGCCCTGTCCGCCCTCGACCCTCAGCAGACCGCCCTCGAGCACGTGGTCGAGTCCCTGACCGTGCTGGGGGGCGTCGACGGGGAGGCCGCGGGCCAGCGAGCCCGCGAGATGCTCGACAACCTGGGGCTCTCCCACCGCCTCCACGCCCTGCCCCGCGAGATGTCCGGCGGTGAGCAGCGGCGGGTGACCCTGGCCCGGGTCTTCGCCCTCGAGGCGCGCCTGGTGGTGGCCGACGAGCCCACCAGCGGCCTGGACCCGGACCGCCAGGACAGCGTCCTCGAGGATCTCATCGCCAACCTGCCCGAGCGCGCCGCGTGCATCCTGGTCACGCACGACATGGCGCAGGCCCGGGCCTGGTGTCACCGGGCGATGGTCATGCTCGAAGGGCGGGTCATCGAGGAGCTGTCCTTCCCCGATGGACAACCGACGCACCCGTATGCTCGGATGTTGTTCGATCCGTGGGGCGACCACGACCTGACCCAGTCCACCGCCTTGTAGGGGTTTCCATGCGCGCCACCCGCACCCTGCTGCTCTCGACCCTGCTCGGGCTCTCCGGCGCCGTCGCCGCGCAGGTCCTCGTCCCGGTCGTGGCCCACGCCCAGGACAAGACCGCCGAGCGCCTCCGCCTCGAGGAGGAGATGAAGAAGCTCGCCCAGCGCAACGCCTGGTCCGGGGTCGAGCGCAAGTACGGCGAGCTGATGGAGCTCGACATCCCCCTGCCCCAGGACGACCACCTGCTGGGCGCCCAGTCGGCGCGGTACCTGGGCAAGACCTACGAGCAGTACCTGCGCCTCGAGCGCGCGGCCGACATCGAGGAGACGGAGGACATCCGCCAGGAGCTGGACGCCATCGACGCCGCCTACGGCCGGGTCGACCTCAAGGGCTCGGAGCGCTTCCTCCCCCAGATCGTCCCCGAGGTCATGCCCTTCGCCCCCGACCAGCAGAAGAGCATCGAGTGGGCCAGCACCGTCATGTCCGAGACGGGCTCCTTCAAGGGCATGCTGCCGGCGGGCAAGTACACGGTCGCCTGCCAGGAGTTCGACGTGGTGGCGGGCGAGAACTTCCTCACCATCCCCATCGACAAGCCCTCCAAGAAGGAGCTGGCCGCCTGCCTGGGCGAGGAGGCGGTCGGCGAGCTGACCCAGGGCGTGGTGGGCTACATGGGGCCGGTCGCCCTCGTCGGCTACAACTTCATGGCCAACCTGGCCCCCTCCGACCCCGTGATGAGCGACGTGGACCCGGGGCGTCTCCAGGCCCAGGCCCAGTCGGTGAACGGCTCGGGGATCTCGGTGATGGGCGGCTGGGAGGTCGGCTTCAACGGCGCCGATCAGATGTTCGGGGTCGCCGCGGCCCTGGGCTACACCGGCATGTACGGCGGCAAGACCGCCGATGCCCAGCGCCCGAGCACCTTCCACGGGCTCAACGCCTGGCTCGCGGGCACCCTCCGCCCGGGCAACCTGCGCATCGCCGCCGGACCCACCTGGAACCTCTACTATGGCCAGGGTGCCGGCGTCGCGTGCTGGTACGAGCTCGCCCCGGGCGAGGTCTGGGATGCGGGCCCCGACGACAACCCGGAGAACCCCTGCCTGCGCCCCAGCCAGCAGGAGTTCCAGCCCAACGCCATCGAGTGGCGCGGGATCTCCATGGCGCCGGGCGCGGCCCTGTCGGTGGGCTACGGCTTTCTGGAATTCGGTTCGTTCCTCGGGGTTGTGGAGCTGGGTGGCTCCTGGGCCACCGATGGCGAGCGCCAGATCATCAATGCGGGCATCCGCATCGGCATCGTGCCTGCCATCGACCGCTTCGAGGGTTGATCCCGAGCTTCTGATCTTCTGATCGCACTTCTTCTGGAGTCTGAACGATGAAGGCATCCGTGACGCGCTGGACCCGCAACCTGCTCCCGGCCGTGGCCGGCCTGGCCGTCGGCCTGGCGGCGCCGGCGGCCCTGGCGGGCAAGGTCGACTTCGGCGAGCGGGGGCACGCCCAGAACCCGATGTGGTCCGTCGACGGCAAGCACCTCGCCTTCGAGGTGAACACCTTCGGGGGCGACGGCATCGACATGTACTTCGCCGACGTCAACGGTGACGTGGCCGGCAAGGTGCAGAAGGTGAAGCTGCCGGGCTCGAGCGGCCCCTACAGCGGTCAGCAGGTGGTCATGAACGCCACCTGGCACCCCCAGGGCCTCGCCGTCTTCGAGGGCAGCAACTCGGGCGGCAAGTTCCGCCTCTACTTCGCCCAGCCGGGTGGCGCGATGGCCGCCGAGATGCTGGACAACAGCAAGGCCCCCGGCAACCTGCAGTTCCCGGTGGTCGCGCCCAACGGCAACCTGCTCGGCTACATCAGCGACCAGACCGGCGACGGGGACGTCATGTCCTGGGACCGGTCCAGCAACACCATTTCCCAGGTCACCAAGACCAACGGGGTCTCCGAGACCTTCCCCTACTTCGCGGCCGATGGGAACACGCTGCTCTACATGGAGAAGGGCGACGCCGCCAGCATCCACGAGGCCGACCTGTCCGCGGGGACCACCCGCGAGGTGGCCTCGGGGCGCGGCGACCAGAGCCGCCCCATCTACGCGGGCGACAAGGTCGTCTACTTCACCTCCGAGCGGGGCGAGGGGAACTGGGACCTGGCGGTGGTCAACCGCGACGGCAGCGGCAAGAAGGTGCTCGCCAAGGGCGTGAAGCTGCCCGAGCGGGCCCGCCCGGCGGTCACCCCGGATGGTCGCTACGTGGCCTTCGTCTACTCCGACCCCACCAAGCACGACAGCGTGCGGATCGTCGACCTGCAGACCGGCAAGGAGATCGAGATCCCCACCAGCTACACCTCGTGCGCCGATCCGGCGATCACCCAGCAGGGGGGGCGGGTGAAGCTGGCCTACACGGCACTGCCGAGCAACGACAGCGACTGGCGCTTCCTCTACGTCGCCGACGTGACCGACCGGCTGTAGTCGCCCCGCCCTGACGGGGGGCGTGGGCCCCTCGCCGCGACCCCCCGTCGAGCCACCCGGCCCCTGGAGCCCCTCGGGCTCCGGGGGCCTCGTGCAGGCCCCTCAGGAGCACTCGCCGGTGCCGTACCACTCGCACTGGCCGTCGCTCCACACGACGAAGCCGTCCTCGTTCCAGGCCCCGTTGGTCCCCCAGTTGTTCCGGGTGTCCCAGATGCCGGCGGTGCCGTCCTCGTTCTGGATGAGGCCCCAGCCCACGTCCTCGGCCGAGGTGGACAGGGAGTCCACCCGGCCCTCCGGGCAGTCGGTGAGGCTCATGTCCATCGTCTGATCGATGAGCAGGCCCTTGTCGCAGGCCCCGCAGCCCACCTGATCCTCGTCGGAGAGGATGCCGGCGATCTGCCAGGTGACCATGCAGGAGTCCTGGCCATTGGCGTCGCTGCCGGTCCAGTCCGGCGATTCGGTCCAAGACTGGTTCGGGAAGATGACCAGGCGGAAGAAGCCCTCGACCTGCTGGATTCCGTCGGCGTCGGGCTCGGACAGGGTGGCCTCGGCCACCAGGAACGTGGTGGCGCCCTCGATGCCGGTACAGACCTCGCCCTGGTCGTTCACGAACTCCTCGCAGGGAGGGTCGTCGCCGCTGATCTGCGTCATGTAGTCGGGCAGGCCGTCGCCGTTCTCGTCGATGTCGGTGTCGCCGCCGTTGCAGGCCAGGAGCAGGGCGGGCAGCAGGGCCAGGGTCGCTCGGGTCGTCATCACAAGCCTCCTCGCGGTGCAGTGTGCCGCACCCGGGCGGCAGGTGCGAGCATCGAGACCCGTTCGGTCGGGTGACGGCCGGATGGAGCCCCCAGGGGGCCGATCGCCGGATCGATCCGGCGCGGTCAGAACGCCGCGACGGCGATCCCCACGCGGATGTCGATGGCGCCGCGGAGCACGTTCACCCGGGCATCCTCGGGGCTCTCGGGCCGGAAGCGGGCGGCGCGCCCCTCGAGGCCGGTGCCCAGGGTGAGCAGGAGGGGCTCGGTGAGGGGGATGTCGGCCCGCACGTCCAGGCGGGCGACCGAGGGGAGGGGGGTCCAGAAGGTCTGGAGATCGGCCACCACCAGGCCGCGGCCGAGCTCGCCGCGGAGGCCGCCCCCGAGGCGGGCGCCGGCCAGGGTGAAGGGGACGAGCTCCGGGGTGGTCCGGCCCGGATCGGCGTAGGCGACGACGAACTCGGACATGGCCCCCGCGCCGGCGCCCACCTCGGCCGACCAGTCCCCCGAGGTCCACGCCTTGTAGCGGACCCCGCCGTCCACCCCCCAGGGGACGAAGGTGCGCTTCTCGGGGCCGAAGCCCAGACGGAGGGCGCCCACCCGGGCCCGCAGGTCCAGGCCGATGAGCCGCGTGCGGTCGGGCCAGACCTCGCCCTCGAGCAGCAGCCCGATGTTGGCCGGCAGGGTGGCCCCCAGGGGGATGTTGGCCTGGGGGGCGTAGCGCTCGGCGGCGTCGCCGTTGAGGGTGGCCCGGTAGGCGATGGGCTGGTTGGTCAGCGCGGCGCGGCCACGGGCCAGGGCCGGGCCGCCGGTGGGACGCGGGCCGCCCCCGCCCCCGCCGGG
>CAZPJM010000039.1:0-26821 GCA_964586865.1 uncultured Enterobacteriaceae bacterium | reverse complement strand
AGCTTGCGCTTGCGGCTGATGTCGCCGCCGTAGCACTTGGCGGTGACGTCCTTGCGCAGCGCCTTGACCGTGGACCGGGCGATGACCCGGCTGCCGATGGCGGCCTGGATGGGGATGTCGAACATCTGGCGCGGGATGTGCTCCTTGAGCTGCCGCACCATGCCGTTGCCCTTGTAGTAGGCCTCCTCGCGGTGGCAGATCAGGGAGAGGGCGTCGACCTTGTCCTTGTTGATGAGGATGTCGAGGCGCACCAGGTCATCCTGCTGCCAGCGGCTCACCTCGTAGTCCATCGAGGCATAGCCGCGGGTGGCCGACTTGAGCTTGTCGAAGAAGTCGAAGACGACCTCGGCGTAGGGGACATCGTAGACGAGGACCGCCCGGGTCGGGCTCGGGAAGTGCAGGTCCACCTGGACCCCACGGCGCTCGTTGCACAGCTTGAAGACCGCGCCGAGGTGCTCCTCGGGGACGTGGATGGTCACCCGGGCGATGGGCTCCTCGAGGTGGGCGACCCGGGCCAGGTCGGGCAGGGCCGAGGGGCTGCGGATCTCCAGGACCCCCTCCTCCTCTTCCTTCATGACGATGCGGTAGACGACGCTCGGAGCGGTGGTGATCAGGTCCAGGTCGTACTCGCGCTCGAGCCGCTCCTGGACGATCTCCATGTGGAGGAGCCCCAGGAAGCCCACCCGGAAGCCGAGGCCCAGCGCGTCCGAGCTCTCGTAGTCGATGGTGATGGCCGAGTCGTTGAGCTGGAGCTTGTCGAGGGCGTCCTTCAGGTCCTCGTAGTCCTTCGAGTCGACCGGGTAGATGCCCGAGTAGACCATGGGCTTGATGTCCTTGAAGCCCGGCAGCGGCGAGACCTCCAGCTTCTTCTCGTGGGTGATGGTGTCGCCCACCTTGGCATCCCGGAGCTCCTTGATGCTGGCGACGATGAAGCCCACGTCGCCGGCGCGCAGGACCGGCTTCTCGATGGCGGCAGGCGTGAAGACGCCGAGCTTCTGGACCTCGTAGGTGGCGCCGGTGGCCATGAGCCGGATGCGCTCGCGCGTGTTCAGGGTGCCGTCGAAGATCCGCACGAGCACGATGACACCCACGTACTTGTCGAACCACGAGTCGATGATGAGGGCCCGCAGGGGCAGGGTGTCGTCGGCCACCGGGGGGGGGATCTGCCGGACCACCGCCTCGAGGAGCTCCTCGATGCCCTGGCCGGTCTTGGCCGAGGTCAGGACGGCCCCGCTGCACTCGAGCCCGATGCCGTCCTCGATCTCCTCGACCACCCGGTCCGGGTCGGCGCTGGGCAGATCGATCTTGTTGATGACGGGCACGATCTCCAGATCCTGCTCGAGGGCCAGGTAGACGTTGGCCAGGGTCTGGGCCTCGACGCCCTGGGCGGCATCCACCACCAGCAGCACGCCCTCGCACGCGGCGAGGGAGCGGCTCACCTCGTAGGAGAAGTCCACGTGACCCGGCGTGTCGATGAGGTTGAGCTCGTAGGTGTTCCCGTCCTTGGCCGGGTAGAGCATGGAGGCGGTCTGGGCCTTGATGGTGATCCCGCGCTCCCGCTCGATGTCCATGGAGTCGAGGAGCTGCTCCTTCATGTCCCGGTCCGCCACCGCGCCGGTGCGCTGGAGGAGGCGGTCGGCCAGGGTGGACTTGCCGTGATCGATGTGGGCGATGATGGCGAAGTTGCGGATGCGGGAAGCGCGGTCCAAGCGGGACCTCCGGGTCCGGGAGGCGAGCGGGCTAACCGATCCGTCCAGGGCGAGCCCTGCCCGCACCGCCGGGTGGCGGGGTTCCTTGACACGCACGGGACCTGGGTTAACTGCGCGGGTCGCTCGGGACGGCCCCTCGCCGGTCCCGCCATCATCCATTGGAGCACCCGACATGGCCAACCACAAGGACGCCATCAAGCGCCTCAAGCAGAACGAGAAGCGGCGCGCCCGCAACCGGCACTACCGCAGCCGCATGCGCAACCAGGTCAAGCGCCTTCGCGCCGCCATCGAGGCCGGCGACGTGGACTCCGCCCAGCAGGAGCTCCGCACCGCGATGAGCATCATCCATCGCAACGTGAGCAAGGGCGTCATCCACCGCAACAACGGCGCGCGTCGGATCAGCCGCCTGAACAAGGCCGTCAAGAAGCTCGCCCTCGGCCAGTGACCCCGGGCGCGGCGGGCCGGACGCCCCGGCCCGAGCCCCACGCCGCCGCCGCCTCAGGCGGTGCAGAGATCGACGACCAGGGCCTCGAGCACCCGCTCGGGCCCGGCCGGCGACAGGTTCATGGCCCGGTTGGCCCGCGCCAGCCGCTCCAGCACGTGGGCCGGCTCCAGTGGCGCGACGCGCGCCAGGCGCTGGACCTCGGCGAGCTCCTGACGCCGCAGGCGCACCACCTTGCCGACCTGACCGGCCGGAGCCCCGCGCTGGAGCATCTGGGTGGCCTGCAGCACCTTGCGGAGCTGCATCGCCACCATGGCCAGCAGGTAGTGACCGTTCTGCCCGTCCCGCAGCAGCCGGTGGAGGGCGCGCACCGCCGTCGCCGCGTCCCGTCGGGCGATGCCTCCGGTCAGCTCCCAGACCGACTCCTCGGCCAGGATGCTGCAGGCGGCCTGCAGCGCCTCCGGCGTGATTCGCCCCCCCGCCCCCACGAAGGTCGCCACCTTGTCCAGCTCGCGGGCCAGGCGGCCCAGGTCCTGCCCCACCAGCTCCACCAGCAGTCCGGCCTCGCGACGGCCCAGCTTGACGCCGAGCCCGGCGGCGTGCTCGCTGGCGAAGGCGATCCGATCCACGCTCTTGCTGTCGAGCTTGACGTGCAGCCCGCTTCGCTTGACGGCATTGGCGAAGCGGGCCCCCCACCGCTTCTGGCCCTTCCGGGGCTTGGGGAAGGTCCCCGCCACCGCGATGAACAGGGTCGAGGGCGATGGATCCTCGAAGTAGGCGAGCAGGGCCTCGGCGGCGTCGGTGCGCGCCTGTTCCAGCTCCCGCAGGACCACCACGCGCAGGGTGCCCATCATGGGCAGGGTGCGGGCCGCGGTGAGCGCCGGGTCGGTGCCGTCGTCGGACACCCGCCAGCGGCCGGCGTTGACCCCCGGCAGACCGCACCGCTCCCGCCCCCAGGCCTCGGCGCGGTCCACCACCCGGTCGATCAGGATGTCCGCGTCCCCGTGGACATACACCAGCCGGGTCCCGTCCTCGAGGGCCCGCTCCACATCCGGGATCGCCGGCATCCGCACCTCCCGCGCCGCACCGCCTAGCCCGGTCTCGGGACCGCGTCCCCCGGGGTGGGGGCCGCCGGGCCCTCCTTGACAGGCTCGGCGGACAGACGGTAGCAACGGGCATCCACACCGGAGGCGTCGATGCGCTCCCTCCCCGCGGTCCTCGTGTGCGCGACCCTGGCGGGCCTGTCGGCCCTCCCCGCCCATGCAGGCCCCGCTCCGCAGGCCCTCACCGATGGGGATGAGGTCCGGCCCCCCCTCACCCCCGCGGCCCTCCAGGACGAGGATGCCGGGGCTGGCGACAGCGGTGGACAGGACCTCCAGGTCCAGGAGCAGGAGACCGGCCGCAACTTCGACATGGAGCTCGGCTTCCGTAGCCGCTACCTCTTCGTGCCCGACGCGATCCTCGACATCTGGTTCTTCGACGAGGGGGACCAGAGCTACGCCGCCCCCGAGGCCCGGCCCCAGGTTCACGCCTACACCGTCGGCCTCGAGTTCGTGGTCAAGAGCAAGGTCGAGGAGGGCAGCAACACGAGCAACAACGGCATCTTCTACGTCCAGTGGATCGACAGCCTCGTGCAGCCCGGGTACTTCGACGACGTCGAGTCTCCCCCCGATCCGCTGGACGGCGACTACCTCGTCCCCACTCCGGACCTGGGGATGGTGGCCCTCGGCGCCAACTACGGCTTCGAGCTGCACATGGTCAAGACCAGCCAGACCAACGGCAACTTCGGCATGTCCATGCTCGTGGGCGCCGGCCTCGGCGCGGGCTTCCTCATCGGCGATCTGGACTTCTGCCGCCCCGGGGATGGTCAGCCCTCCTACGAGCGCTGCGGCGACCCGGCCAGCCGCGAGGAGAACCTGGAGCCCGAGCCCAAGCGGCTGCCCCCGGTCTTCCCCATCCTCGACGTGAACCTGGGACTGCGCTTCAACTTCGGCGACCGCTTCGTGCTCCGCCTCGAGGGGGGCGTGCAGGACATGATCTACGGCGGCGGCTCCATCGGCCTGATGTTCTGAGGGCCCGGCCGGCCTCCGCCCTCGTGGGGATTCGGGGCGCCTCCGGGTGCGGGCACGGATCGCACCCGTTATAGGTGTGTTTGGTGCCGGGGATCCGCCCCAGCGCCCGGTCGGACGGTCTCGGCCCGCCTCTCACGACGCGGCCGGCGGGCCGATCCGTCATTGGCAGCCGCTCCCCGGGGCGGCTATACCCCGCCGGCCTCGCATCCCGGGTCCCCCGGGGCCGGTCCCTTCTTCCGAGGAGTCCCACTTGATCCTGGTCACCGTCCGCGACAACGAGCCGTTCGAGAAGGCCCTGCGCCGCTTCCGCCGCAAGGTGGAGCGTGAGGGCATCCGCAAGGACATCAAGAAGAACAGCTTCTACCTGAAGCCCGGCGAGAAGCGCCGCCTCAAGCAGCGCCTCGCCGAGAAGCGTCGCCGCAAGGCCCTCCGTCGCGCCGCCCGCCGCGCCGCCCGCCAGTCCAGCCGCTCGCTGCCGCGCTGAAGCCACGGCTCCGGTCACCCCGGAGACGTGCGACCCTCGGAACCGCCGTCGTCGACCCGCCCGGTCGTCGGCGGCGTCCGACGTGAGGCCCTCAGGGCCCGGCCGGTCCTCGAGGGCCGTCGCCCTCGCCGTCCGGGGCCAGCTCGCCCACCTCGAACCGCCAGCCACGGAGATGGAGGGCCCGTTCCACCCAGGCCCGACCGGCGCGGGCCCGGGCCGTGTCGCCGAGCTCGCCCTCCCGGGACCGCTCCAGGAAGCGCTCCGCCCGGTCGGTCTCGCCTCCATAGGCCCGCAAGGCGGCCTTGTCCGCTTCCCAAGCCGGATCCCCGTCCCCCGGCAGCTCCGAGAGGGCGTCCAGCCCCCGCTCCCACCGGACGCCCCACCCGGCGCGTCGGGCGGCCGCCCCGGCCTCTCCGGTGCCCTCGTCCACCCGGCGCGGCCGCCACCCCTCGAAGAGCGCGCTCGCCCAGCCACCATGGTAGCCCTCCGACACGGGCGCCTGCTCCAGGATGGCGGCCAGGTCGGGCGTGTCCGCGTGGGCGGCCAGCGGACCCGACTCCACGTACCAGCGGGCCCACGCCCAGCCGAGCTGCTCGAGGCAGGGCTCCAGGCGTGGCGGGAGCACCTCGAGCGCCGAGGGCCAGCCGCTGGTGGCGCGGCGCCGTCGGACCGCCGGGTCGGTCTCCAGGCAGCGGATGGCCGCGTCCCGGCCCTTGGAGAACAGGTCGATCCGGGCACCGTGGTGCGTCTGCTCCAGGCCGATCCGGACCTGCAAGCGGGCCTGTCGCCAGAGCACCTCGGGGCTCTCCGCGAGGTCCGGGTGACTGGCCAGCAGCGCCTCGATGGCCTGGGCCTCCAGCTCGGCCGGCGCCCCGTCCACCGGGCGGTGGGCCGGGTCGATGGCGGTGAACCGTGCAGCGAGGCGCGCAGCGTCCCGCTTCTGGGCAGCCCCGCACCCCGCGGTCAGCACGACGATGGCGACGAGGAGGCGCATGGAACCCACTACGCCGTCGCGCGGTCGCGGCCAACCGGGGGGTCAGCGGGGGGCGGATGGAGTAGCAGGGGAGCATGAGCGGCGAGTCGACCATCGCGAGCCTCTCCGGCGGGTGGCGCCTGCTGCGCGAGGATCCCGTCGGAGTCCTGCTCCCGGCCGCCGCCGTCCTGGGCAGCCAGGCCCTGGCGCTCGCCGCGGTGCAGCGGCTGTGGGGCACCCTCGACCCCGCCTGGCTCATCCTGGCCGGCGTGGGAATCGGCCTGCTCCGGGTGGTGGTGGCTGCCCCGTTCCGGGCTCTCGCCCTCGCCGCCGGTGCCCGCCAGCTCGCACGTCCCTTCGGCGCCTGGCGCCGAGCCCCCTCGCTGGCCGTCGTGTGGGCCGTGGCCGCCGCCGTGGAGGGGCTGGTCGTCGGGGTGCTCCTGGCCTCGACCCTCGCCCCGGCCTGGTGGCTCCTGGCCCGCGGCACCTGGTGGGGAGCGGCCCTGCTCGTCACCGGGACCGCCCCCCTGATCCTGATCCTCGGCGTCCTGGCCCGCGCCGCCTTCGCCTTCGCGGCGGTCGAGGCCACCGCCGGGGGCCGGGGGCCCCTCGACGCCCTCGGCGAGGGCTTCTCGGCCGTCACCCGCGATGGCGCCGCCGTCGTGGCCATCCTCCTGTCCGGCGAGCTCCTGGTGGCCCTCGGCAGCCTCCTCTGTGGGGCCGGCGCCCTTCCCGGCACGCCCTGGGCCGACCTGGCCCTCCTCCACCGCTGGGCGCACCGCGAGGAGACCCCATGATTCTCCGCATCTCCAGCCTCATCCTCCTGACGGCCTGCACCTGGGGGACCTCCGGCCCCCCGCAGACCTCGGAGCCCGCGCCGACCCCTGCCGGCCCCCCCGAGACCACCCCCCGTGGCACCGCCGAGCCCCTCCCCGGGGGCGGCGAGATGGTCCGGATCGACGCCGCCGAGCTGGCCCGTCTGGTCCAGGCCCCCGGCGAGCGCACCCGGGTCTACAACCTGTGGGCGACCTGGTGCGGCCCGTGCAAGGCCGAGATGCCCGATCTGGCGGCCTTCGGGAAGGCCCACCCCGATGTGGCCCTGTGGTTCGTCAACCTGGACCACCCCGCCGCCGTGGGCCAGCGCGTGGAGCGCTTCATCGCCGAGCACGACCTGCAGGGCCACGGACACGTCCGACCCGCCGAGGGCGAGCTGGACCTGACCTCCCAGGTCACCGACCTCCCGGACGCCCTGCCGGTCACCCTGGTGGTACGACCCGACGGCACCCGCCACGAGACCTTCATGGGCCGGGTGGATCCCTCCGCCCTCGAGGCCGCCGTCGCCGCCGCCAGCCCCTGACCCCTCGCCGGCGCGCCCACGGGCGCTACGACGCCTCTGCGCCCGGATGGCGGAACTGGCAGACGCGGGGGACTTAAACTCCCCTGGCCGCAAGGCCGTGCGGGTTCGAACCCCGCTCCGGGCATTCACTTTCACCGCTCGCTCCCGGGCACGGTGCGCGCAGGACCGGGCGCAGTGCCCGGACTGCCTGTCCGCGGACGACGCCTGCGTCCCCGAGCGCGTCCTGACCGCGGCGCGCGGGGTGCGCGGACGGGGTTTGCGCGCGACGTCGACGGGGCGCTACGAGCGTGTCCGGACGCCCGCGGTCCGCACGCCCGCTCCCCTCACCCCGAGGGCCGCGCCGGTGGCCTACGCACCGGGCGGACGGCTGGAGAGCCCATGGCCGAGGACGACAGCGACCTGTCCGACCGCATGAGCGCGCTCCTGCGTCGGGGCCTGCGCCGGGGGCGGGTCGAGCTGACCCGGGTGGCGGAGCGCGGCCGGCACCAGCTCGAGCTCCGCCAGGCCCACCGCGACCTGGAGGCCTTCTGGATCCGCCTCGGGCGGACGGCCTACCGCCTGGTGGAGGCGGGCGAGCTGGACCACCCGGCCCTGGTCCGGGCCCGGGACCGCATCGATGCCTTGCAGGAGCGAATCGATGCCCTCGAAGCGGGGCGCGATCCCGACGCCGACGAGGCCCCCTGATCCGCGGCGCACCCCGGGGAACGACCCCGGACCTCGAGGGTGGGGCAAAAAGCAAGGGCGCCGGCCGACATGTGGTCGACCGGCGCCCGAGGAGATGGTGGAGCTAGAGGGAATCGAACCCTCGACCTCTAGAATGCCATTCTAGCGCTCTCCCAACTGAGCTATAGCCCCGCTGAAGACGGCCTGGTCGGCACGTCGGCGCGCCCGGGACGGGCCCCGTCCGCGAGCCCCCGCCTACTAATGACCCACCGCGGCGGCCGCAAGGGCTCGGAGCGACATCGGCCGGCCACCGGGGGAGACGCCGATCCTCACGTGCCCCGGTGGGCGCGCGGCGCTCACTCGGTGACGATGGACTGGTCCACGATGGGCTCGAGGGTCTCGCGCACCGGCTTGGGCTCGGCGATCCGCTCGAGCAGATCGGCGAGCCGGGTCGTGGTCTGGCGCTGCCGCGCCGCCAGGACGCGGGACATCTGGTAGACCAGCTTGTAGGCGGCGAGGTTGTCGCTCTGCAGCAGGGCGTCGAAGGCGTCCTTGTGGAAGCGGAAGGTGGTGCAGGGCGTCAGGGCGCGGACCGTGGCCGAGCGGGTGGAGCCGTCGAGGATGGCCATCTCGCCGAAGCAGGCCCGGGGACCGAGGCGGGCGATGGAGCGGGTCTCGAGGCCCGTGTCCTTCAGGACCTCGGCCTCGCCCTCGAAGATGACGTACCAGGAATCACCGAGGTCGCCCTCTCGGAAGACGTGCTGACCTTCGCGGAGGCGGCTCACCTGCATGATGTGGACGATCTCGGACAGCTCGGCCGCGTCCAGATCGCCGAACATGGGGGTCTCGAGCAGGAAGTGGATGATGTGCTCGAGGGTGATGGTGTCCGCCATCGGGCCTCCCGGGGGTGCCCGCAGGTCTACCATGGAGACCGGGCCGGGTTGAAGCCCCACCCGCGACCGCCGGAGCCGGCATAGGATGGGCCCGCTACAGCGGAGGCCGCGTGTTCTACGAAGTGAACTTCGATGAAGAGACCCGAATCCTGTTCGAGGGGCAGGCGTCCGGCGCCATCTCCAAGGGCGGTGGCGGGATGGGGAAGAACTTCATCCCCGACGACGCCCTGGACAACAGCCTCGACCTCATCCGGCAGGTGGCCACCAAGCTGGCCACCGAGGTCGCGCCCACCCTCGACGGCACCCTGTGCTCGGTCGAGCTCACCTTCAGCGTACGGGCCGACGGCAATGGCACGGTGATGATCGCCCAGGACCCGAGCCTCGGACAGTTCCGCGTCACCCTGAAGCGGCCGGTCATCAAGCGGACCGGTGGCCCCACCGCCGTGGCCCGCAAGGGCTGACCCGGGAACCCGCCCCCTGCCCGGGCCGCTCGGGTTAGCGCCAGGACCATGCGGGTCGGCGACACCATCGATGGCTGGACCCTCCAGGAGCGGCTGGAGGGCGAGACCGCCGGAGCCGCTCGGTGGCGGGCCCGTGACCCCCAGGGTCGGCAAGGCGAGGTCCTGGTCGCGCCCCCCGAGCAATGCGATGCCTTCCTGGCCGCTCACGCCGCCCTGACCGCCGGACCCCATCGGGTCGTGAGCGCCCCCCTCCCCTCCCTGCCGGGGGCGGTGGCGCGGGTCCTCCCCGAGGGCCCTGGTCTGGACCACCTCCCTGGCCCCCAGGCCCCAGCCGTGGTGGCCGCCATCGGGGCGCGCCTCCTGCCGGTGCTGCTCGAGGCGGGCCCCGCCACGCGCGGCGCTCTCCACGACGCCGAGATCCGCCTCGACGCCGCGGGCGCGCCCGTCCTGGCCCCCCTCGGTGACAGCCCCGCCGACGCCCTGGCCCCCGAGCTGGCCGGTGGCGCCGAGCCCTCGGGCGAGTCCGCGCTGTACGGGCTGGGGCGGATCCTCCATCGGCTCGCCACCGGCCGACCTCCGCGCGAGAACCCTGGTCGCCCCGGCTTTCCACCGCCCTCGGCCATCAAGCCCGACCTGCCGCCCGCCCTCGACCGGGCCATCGCCACCCTCCTGGACCCGGATCCCACGGTCCGGCCGACCGCTCTGGCCGACCTGCACGATGTGGCCGGTCCCATCCCCGATCTGCGCCGGCTCCTCGCCACCCCGGGCGGCGCCCTCGAGCGACCGCGCTCCCGGGTGGGCGAGGTGAAGCTCACCGCCACCACCGATGCGCCCCGCGGAGGGCGCGCCGACGCCCCCGACGTGCGCCACCTCCTCGTGGTCCCGGGGGATCGGGCGCGGGCCCTGTCGCCGTCGGAACAGAGCGGCCTGGCCGGCCGGCTGGGCGTCCCCCTCGCCGCCATCCGCGCCCGCTCCCGGGACGGCGCCCCCATCCCGGTCGAGGCCGGGCTCCGGGCCAGCGAGGCCCGCCAGGCCGCCACCCGCGAGGATCTCCCGGTGCAGGTCGTGCCGCCCGCCGGACTCGGACTGCCGATGCTGGCGCTCCTCTCGGCGGGTGCCGGCCTGGCCACCGGGGTCGTCGCGCTGGCCGTGGCCCTGGCGTCGACGCTGCTGGCGGTGGGGCTGGGAGCCGCCGCGGTGGGCCTGCTGGCGCTGACCCTGCTCCCGCTGGTCCTGTGGGCGAGGCGCCGCGCGCGGCACGGGGACGCCGCCCGATCCCACGCCGAGCTCCTCGCCGATCGGGCCGCGCTCCAGGCCCATCCGACCGCCGGCCCCCTGCATCGACGGCTCACCGAGGTGCGCCGCCGGCTGGCGGCGGCCGATCTCCCCGCCCCGGCCGAGCATGACCTGCGCCAGGCCCTCTCCGAGCTCGAGGCGGCCGTGGGCGCGCTCGCCGCCGCTCCGGACGACCCCGACGGCTCCGCGGACCCCGAGCCCCTGACCGCCGGCCTCGACGAGGTGGTGCGGCTCATCGAGAGCGCCTCCTCCGAGGGCGCGCCGGGCGATCCGTCCGGGGCCCTGGAGCGGCTGCTCGACACCACCCGGCGCGCCACGGACGCCGTGCGGGCCGCCGAGGTCCCTGGGGCGGGGGCCCCGCCACGACCCCCGCCCCGGGCACGGGAGGGCGGGTGAAGCAGCGGGGTCGGGCCCGGCGGGACCTCCTCATCTCCCTGGTGCCGCCGGGCCGCAGGGTCATCGACGTCGGGGCCGACCACGGGCACGTGGCCGCGGCTCTCGGGGCCATCGCCACCGAGCGCATGCCCCACCGCCGGGGGCGGAAGGATGTGCGGTGGGTCGTGGCCGACGGCCTGACCCCCTTCCGCGAGGTGGACGTGGCCATCATCGCCGGCATGGGGGCCCGGACCATCGAGGGGATCCTGGAGCGGGGCCCGCGCCCGAGGGTGGCCATCCTCCACGCGCCCGACGACCCCCAGCGCCTGCGCACCTGGCTCGGCAGCCACGGCTGGCGGATCGACCGGGAGGGGCTGGCCCCCGAGGGCAACCGCTTCGCCGAGGTCGTCCGTGCCGTGCCCGGCGAGGAGTCCGCCACCGGGCTGGAGCTGGCCTACGGGCCGCGGCTGCTCACCACCGGCGACCCGTGGCTGGTCCCTCACCTGGAGCACCACCGGGCCTTCCAGGAATCCCTCGCCGAGCAGGTGGGTCCCCGGGCCCCACGGGTCCGCGAGGCCGCCCGGGAGCGTGCCGCCTTCCTGGCCAGAGCCCTCGCCCGATGGCGCGACGGGTGAGCCGCGGGTGGTGGAGTGCCCGCCGAGCGGGTAGTGTCGACCTGCTCCCACCGGGAGCCCGGACCCGGGATGTACCGATGCCTCGCCTCCTCTCGTGCCTCGCCCGACCCCTGGCCACCGCCGGCCTGGTGTGCGCCCTGCCCACCACCGCGGCCCTGGCCTCCTCCGAGCCCGTCGAGGGCGCGCTCACCGTCGACGTCACCGAGCGCGGCTTCGGGGCGCTCTCGGACACGCTGCCCTCCCTCGTCCCCACCGAGCTCGACGTGCCCGACATCGAGCAGTCGGGGCGCGCCCTGCGCGACTGGACCGCCACCGCCCGCAACATCGACATCGACGTCGATGTGCGGGATCTGCAGATCGTGCCCCGCAACGGCTACCTGCTGGTCTCGGGCCAGGTCGGGCTGCAGGCCAACTCCGAGTCCGATCCGGCCAACATCCGCTTCGTCTACGACGCTCCGAGCTGGCTCGGCGGTCCGTGGACCCTGGCCGACTGCGGCTTCTGGCTGCGGCCGGTCACCGTCGACGTGGAGACCCGCGTCTTCCTGGACGTGGTCGAAGATGCCCAGGGCAACCGCACCCTCGACGCCACCCTGTCCTCGGTGAGCTGGTCCTGGACCCTGCGCGGCACCGACCTCCAGGCCGACGACTGCTGGCTGGGCGCCATCAACGACATCCTCGAGTTCGTGAACTTCAGCCTGTTCGACCTGCTCCTGGGCCCCATCGAGGGCCTCGTCGACGACCAGGTCCAGGCCCTGGTCGCGGACCTCGAGCCCACCCTCGAGGACGCCTTCAACAGCTTCGCCCTCGACGAGACCTTCACCTTCAACGATGCGGACCTCCGGGTGAGCCTGGAGCCCAGCGACGTGATCATCACCGAGTCCGGCCTCCGCCTCGAGACGGTGGGCCTCGCCGATGCGGAGCTCGCGGACTGCGTGGCCGATCAGGGCGACGTCCCCTTCGTGCCCCAGGGTGCCGCGCCACCGGCCATCGGCGACGGGCCTCTCGGCGAGCACGACGTGGCGGTGCTCGGCAACCCGGACTTCGTGAACCAGGCGCTGTACGCCGCCTACCGGGGCGGCGGCCTGTGCTTTGCCCTCACGGGCGAGCAGGGCGACCTGCCCATCAACACCCTCCTCCTCTCCCTGCTGGCTCCGGGCTCCTACGACGAGCTCTTCCCCGAGACCCGGCCCATGGTGGTCGAGGTGCGACCCACCTCGCCGCCCATCGCCCGCCCCGACGGCCCCCAGGACATCACGGTCGAGGCCCGGGACCTGGCGCTCGACCTCTACGCCGAGCTCGACGGGCGCCAGGCGCTGGTGGTCGGCATCGATCTGGACCTGGACGCCGGGGCCGAGCTCGACTTCGACGGCACCACCGGGGCCCTCGACCTGGGGGTGGACCTGTCCGGCGACGATCTGACGGCCGAGGTCCGGACCAACGAGTTCGTGCCCGCGGCCAGCGAGCAGATCCCCGATCGGGTGGGTGATCTGTTCGACCAGCTCGCAGCCCCCATCCTCGGCGATGCCCTGTCCGGCCTGTCCTTCCAGGTGCCGGCCTTCGCGGGCTTCGGGCTCCAGACCCTCGACGCCTCCCCCACCGGCGCGGCCGGGGCCTGGTTCGGCTTCTACGCCGACGCCGGCCAGGTCCCCTACGGCAGCGGCGGCTGCAACGACGCCGGCGGCTGCGGCGATGCGGGCGGCGAGGGCTGCGACCAGGGTTGCAGCGCCACCGCGGGCGGCCGCGGCGCCGTCTTGGTGGCCCTCCCCATGCTCGTGGCCCTGCTCCGCCGCCGCCGCCGCTGATCCAGGTCAGCGACCCAGCCCGGCCAGGACGGGCTCGGCCGCATCCCGCCCCGCCACCTGGGCGCCGGGAGGCAGGGTGAGCTCCACCCGCACCGGGCCCTCCTTGGAGCGCCCCCACCAGGCCTCGATCATGGCGACATCGGCCCGATCGGGCAGGCATGCCGCCGTCCGCACCGACGCCAGGTGAGGCAGCCGGCGGGGTCGGGCCACCTCGTCGCGGAAGCGCCAGCCGCAGTCCGGACCCTCCGTGGGGGCGCCCCCATCGAGGACGGTCAGGCGAGCCCCGCTCTCGTGCGCCAGGACCACGCGCTCCTCCACCGACCCGCCCGGCCAGGCCACCCACCCGTCGGGCACCGGGACCACGAGCCCGCCCGGACGCACGACCCCGGGGCCCATCTGCAGGGGCGTCTGGCCCTGACGGGGTGTCACCCGCACATCGGGATCCCCGGCGGCGGGATCCGGATCCGACAGCGGCGGCGGCGCCTCCGGCCGAGCCCGGCAGGCGAGCGCCAGGAGAAGGACCGGCATCATGGCCCTCATGGCGACGTCCAGGGGATCCTCACCGGGACAGGGCCCGGCTGTGGTCCTGGCCCCCCCAGACCTGCAGGAAGGCCTCCGTGGCGTCGTCCGCGTCGGCGGAGACCACCTGGGCCTTGACCGCACGGACCGCCGCCACCGGGTGGTCGAGGGCCGGGCCGAGGACCCGCGAGAGGAGCGCCGCCGGATCGCCCTCGCCCACGTGGTCGAGGAGGCCGATGGCCTGGAGCGAGGCAGCGGGCAGGCGCTCGCCGGCCGCCAGCAGGCGCAAGGCCCGGCCCCTCCCGAGGTGGAGGCGCAGGCGACGGGCGCCGCCCCACCCGCACGCCACCCCGAGGCCCACCTGGGCGAAGTGCACCGCCGCCTCGGGGGTGCCGACCCGCAGATCGCACGCCGTGGCGAGCTCCGCCCCCCCTCCGATGGCCGGCCCCTCGAGCACCGCCACCGACAGGGCTGGCAGGTCGAGCAGGGCGTCCAGCACGGCGGTCATGGCCTCGGCCATGATCCGCGCCGCGTCGGGGCGGAGGAGGCCCTCGCGGACCTGGCCCAGGTGCCCCCCCGCGCAGAAGGTGCCGCCGTGGGCGCTGCGGACGGCCACCACCGCGCCGGACCAGCGGGTCAGCCGGGCCACCGCCCGGGCCAGCTCCACCATCATGCCCACGGTCAAGGCGTTGTGGGCCTGGGGATTGTCCAGCCGCACCCAGGCGACGGGGCCCTCGAGGTCGAGGTGGACCGTACCGGGCCTGGGGGACACCTCCTCGGCCAGGACCTCCAGCGCCCGCACCGCCACCGCCAGCTCCCGCTCGTGATCCCGCTCCACCGCGCCTCCGGCTCGTCCCGGCCGCCCTAACGCATCCGGGCCCGGACCTGCGCCCCGACGTCGGGGCAGTCGATGGCGGCATCGTGCGTTAGGCTGCGGGGCCCTGCACGGGGACCCACCAAGGAGCATGCCCATGCGAGCCCTCACGGCCCTCCCCCTCCTCCTCGTCGCCTGCGGCGGCGGCTCCTACGGCGACGGCACCATCAACGGCGCCATCGGGGATGTCACCTTCGGCGACGAACTCACGCTCTACCACGGCACCCGCTTCCTCCTCTTCATGGACCGGAAGGTGGACTGCATCGACGTGAACTTCGTCGAGCGGAGCTACTTCAGCGGGACCGCCGCCAGCGAGACCGCCTTTGCCGGAATCCAGCTCACCTTCGAGGAGGAAGCCCCCTTCGTGCAGAACGAGGAGGATGTGGTCCCGGCGGTGGGGACGTTCCCCTTCCAGGAGGGCGACGGGGCCGTCGACGGCTGGGTGCTGGTGAACACCGACCTGCCCGAGGGCCAGCCGCCCCCGCTGGAGTACGACACCATCCAGGAGGGCACCCTCACCATCGACAGCGCCGGTCCCGACATCGACGACCCGGTCTCGGGGAGCTTCGACGTGGTCTTCCGCGAAGGCAACGCGGGCGGCACCTTCACCACGGTCCACTGCCGGAACGTCCAGGACGTCTGAGCCGGCTCAGGACGCCGGCGTGTCCGGTCGGAACAGCGCGAGGACGGCGCTCCCGTAGACGCGGCGTCGATCCAGGACCAGGCCCGGCATCTCCGGCAACACCTGTCGGACCGGCGCCTCGACCACGTACCAGCGCCCGGCAAGCGGAGCGAGGGCGGCCGCGGCGCGGGTGAAGAGCCCCGGGTCGGTCCACGGAGGGTCCACGTAGACCAGGTCGAAGCGGCCGAGGCCGGCGGCCCGCGCCACCACGTCGCCCCCCTTCACGGTCCAGGTCGCCCCCACCTCGGCGCCACGGCGGCCCAGCGCCCGTCGGGCCCGCCCGTCCCGCTCGACCACCACCACCGAGGCGCCGCGCGACCAGGCTTCGAGCCCGATCACCCCGGTCCCGCCGAAGGCGTCCAGCACCCGCCACCCCGAGAGGTCCTGGCCCAGCATGGAGAAGAGGGCCTCGCGGACCCGCTCCGTCGTAGGGCGTACCCCAGGCCCCACCGGGGTGCGCAGCACCCGCCCCCCCGCCACGCCCCCGGTGAGGCGCAGCCGGCTCATGGGGCCCTCCGGCATCCGCTCACGGACGCGGCGCGGGCAGCGGCTCGAGGGAGGGCATGGCGTCGGCCAGGGACCAGCGGCACCGACCCTCGACGCACCCGCAGGCCTCGACGGCCTGGAAACAGGGAAGCACCTCGCAGGTGGTCATCACCTCGCTGGCCGCCGCGCGGGTGGTGCAGACCTCCGAGCTGCAGCCGGCGCGGGCGCAGTCCTCGTCGGTGGAGCACTCGTCCGGGATCTCGGGCCCCTCCAGCCGGGAGCGGCACTGCTGGTAGAGCTCCAAGGGCGTGGAGGCGACCGGGGCCGCCGGGGGCCCATCGGGGGTTGCCGGGGGGGCCGGGGTCGCCGGGGGAGCGGGAGGCGCATCCGGCGGGGCGCTGTCGCGCTTGCAACCCGTCGCCAGCAGGAGTCCGAGAAGGAGACACGGGATGGTGCTGCGCATGGGCCCTCCGGGCGAGGCGCCTAACCGCCGGCCCGCCGCCATCCAGCCCGGACCCCGCCCATGCCGGGTGCAACGATGTGCGACGATCGGCCTGTGGACCAACCAATCCTGAAGTCCACCCGGCCCCGGTCCGAAAGGGGGTTGCACACCGTCGGCTCCCGGGCGACGGTGGCGCCGCCTCGCACCGGAGCCCGTCCAGGGCTGAAAGACCGGTGCCACAGATGATTGCGCCGCGTTTCAGGCCGTCCACCACGGCGATAGTCCCGCCCCTTCCATCGATCGGGCGCCAAGCTGCAAACCGGCGCGGAGGGTCCATGCGCCAGCATCACCGCATCTTTGCCATGACCGCCATGGTCGGGCTCCTCGGAGCGACGGGGTGTCTCGAGTACGAGGACGTGTCGGGCGACACGGCCATCCCGCTCGATACGCACGCCTTCCCGCTCCCGCCCGACTTCAGCGCCGAGGCGGGGGTCGAGGTCGAGACCCAGATCGGGTCCGGCTACGTGACGGGTCGGGCCCTGGAGCAGCCCATCCAGTTCCCCCACTACACCCATGCCCAGGTCCTGGGCATGGAGTGCCAGTACTGCCACTCCGAGGCCCGCAAGTCCAAGCACTCGGGCATCCCGCCGGTCCAGAGCTGCATGGGCTGTCACCAGTGGGTCAAGACGGACCAGCCCGAGATCCAGAAGCTGACGAAGTACTGGGAAGACAGCGCCGGGCCCGCTCTGTCGAAGGTCACCTACGGCGGCACCCTGACGGAAGCGGAGGAGGCCGCCCTGGCCGACACCCAGGCCAAGGGCATCCCCTGGAACAAGGTGCACGACATCCCCGACTTCGTGTACTTCGCCCACAAGCCGCACATCCGCGCCGGGGTGGACTGCACCGAGTGCCACGGACAGATGCAGCTCCAGGGCATGCAGGAGAAGGTCCAGGTCGGCATCGACCACGAGACCGGGGATGCGATCTACGCGAACAAGGTGGTGAACGTGGTCATCCGCGAGACGACCATGCAGATGGGCTGGTGCCTCGACTGCCACGCCTCCCACCCCTCCATCGACGAGAACTACGGCGACCAGGCAGAACTTCGGCGGGCCGAGCTGAAGGACTGCTGGACCTGCCACAAGTGAGCGGAGACCACGCATGGCTCGCCTGAACCGCCGCGACTTCCTCAAGGCGCTGGGCCTGGCCGGCGCCACCGCCGCCACGGCCTGTGGCTGGGATGACAACTGGTACCGGACCCCGGTAGAGGAGATCCTCCCCTACGTGGTCAAGCCCGAGCAGGTCACCCCCGGCACGCCCACCTTCTTCGCGACCACCGTGACCACCGGTCCCGACGCCTGGCCCGTCACCGGTCGGCACCGGGATGGTCGCGTGATCAACGTGGGGGCCAACCGCCAGTCGGGGCTCGCCACCGGCGTCCCCAAGGCGGCCCTGCTCGAGCTCCAGCGGCACTACAGCCCCGACCGGCTGAAGGGCCCCATGGCCGGCGACGAGCCGCTCTCGTGGGAGGACGGCCTGGAGCGCCTGGCCGGCGCCGTCCGCAAGGCCCGGGAAGAGGGCCGCCAGGTGGCCTGGATCGGCCCGCCCCGCTCGGGCGCCATGGCCCAGCTCCTCGATGACTTCACCGACGGGCACGCCTACCACTGGGAGCCCCTCGGCCGCTCCGACGAGGCCGACGCGGTCGAGCTCCTCTACGGGGAGCGCCGCCTCCCCCGCTACCGCATCGCCCAGGCCCGCGAGGTCGTCTCCTTCGGCGCGCCCTTCCTGGGCACCTGGGGTGGCACCGGCCTCGAGGCCGACTACGCCGCCGCCCGGGACCCGAACCGGGGTCACTTCATCGCCCGCTTCGCCCTCGTGGCGCCCCACCGGGACCAGACCGGCGCCAACGCCGATGACTGGATGGCCGTCAAGCCGGGCACCGAGGCCCTGGCCGCCTTCGCCCTGGCCCGGCTCGTCGCCGACGCCAGCGGCTACGCCGGCGCCGCCGCCCGGCTGCTGTCCGGGGTCGACCCGGCCGCCAACGCTGCCGCTGCCGGCCTCTCCGTCGAGGCCCTCCAGGCCCTGGCCAAGCGCTTCGCGGGCGCCGAGGCCGCCGTCGCCTTCCCGGGCGCCACCGAGGACGCCGACCTGGCCATCGCCACCGCGCTGCTCAACATCGTGAGCGGCAACGCCGGCAAGACCTGGTTCCCCGACGGCTACGCCGCGCCCCTCCACGGCACCCGTCACGTGGCCCAGCTCGTGGCCGACATGAAGGCCGGCAAGGTGGGCGTCCTGCTCATCGACGACAACAACCCCGCCTACAGCCTCCCCGCCGCGGTCGGCTTCGCCGAGGCATTGGCCCAGGTCGGGCTGGTGGTGGGTCTCTCCTCCCACCCCACCGAGTCCAACGCGGCGGCCGGGCTGATCCTCCCCACCGCGGACACCCTCGAGGACTGGGGCGACGAGGACCTGGATGGCCACGTCCACATCCTCCGCCAGCCCACCACCTCGCCCCTCTGGGACACCCGCTCCCTGGGCGACATCCTGCTGGCCACCGCCCGCGCCGCCGAGCTCGAGGCCCCGAGCGTGGCCGCCGCCGCGGCCATGACCCCCGACGACGCCGCGACCGATGGTGCCCCCTCCGGCGCTGCCACCGCCGACGTCGTCACCGAGTCGGACGAGGTGGCCGAGGCCGGGGACGCCATCGAGGACACCGATGTGGCGGGGGCGCCCCTCTTCTCCACCATCCCCCTCGGCTTCGCCCCCACCACCTGGCGCGAGTACGTGCGGGCCCGGTGGGAGCGGCAGGTCTGGCCCCGCACCGGCGGGGCGCAGGACTTCCGGACCTTCTGGATCCGGAGCCTCCAGAAGGGCGTGGTCGCCTTCGAGGCCGGAGCCGACGCACCCGCTCTGGCCCCGAAGAGCTACAGCCCGCCCACCCGCGAGGCGGGCGGTGATGTCCGGCTCCACCTCTACGCCCATCCCCACCGCTACGACGGCCGCTACGCCGCCTCGCCGTGGGCCCAGGAGGTCGCTGACCCCATGACCGGCATGGTCTGGGGCTCGTGGCTCGAGGTCTCCGAGGAGCTGGCCTCCGAGCTCGGCCTCTCCGACAAGGACGAGGTCGAGGTCACCACCCCGGCCGGGACCGTGGCCCTCGGGGTCGAGGTCTACCCCGGGCTGAAGGGGCGCTCCGCTGCCCTCGCCTTCGGGCAGGGCCACACCGCCTACGGCCGCTACGCCAGGGACCGGGGCGTCAACGCCTTCCGCCTCGTGGACGGCTCGGCCACCGACAGCATGGGCAACGTGCTGATGGTGGGCGGCGGCGCCACCCTGAAGAAGACCGGCCGCAAGGCCGACCTGGTGAGCACCTTCGGTGGCGACTCGGACGGCGGCCGCTACTGGGGCGTCGCCGTCAACGCCGACGAGCTGGCCAAGGTCGGGGACGAGCCGGCGGCCCACCCCGGCGACCTCACCGGCATCCACCACCTGGGTCGCGATGCCCGACTCGCCGAGAAGGACCGCTTCAACTTCTACGATCCGCCCGACCATCCCACCTACCGCTTCGCCATGACGGTGGACACCAACGCCTGCGATGGCTGCGGTGTGTGCGCCATCGCCTGCTACGCCGAGAACAACCTCGCCATCGTGGGCAAGAGCCTCATCCGTCGCGGCCGCGAGATGAACTGGCTGCGGATCAACCGGTACTTCGAGACCGTCACCGACGCCGAGGGCAACGAGCACAGCGACGTGCGCTTCGTGCCCATGATGTGCCAGCACTGCGCCCTCGCGCCGTGCGAGTCCGTCTGCCCCGTCCTGGCGACGTACCACAACATCGACGGCCTCAACGCGATGGTCTACAACCGCTGCGTCGGCACGCGCTACTGCGCCAACAACTGCCCCTACGTGGTCCGGCGGTTCAACTTCCACAGCTACGTGTGGCCGGAGCCGCTCCACCTCCAGCTCAACCCGGACATCTCGGTCCGGACCATGGGCGTCATGGAGAAGTGCACCTTCTGCGTGCAGCGGACCCGTCGGGTCAAGGACGCCTACCGCGACCAGGGCTTCACCGAGACCGTGCCCGACGCGGCGCTCCGGCAGCTCCCGGCCTGCGCCGAGGCCTGCCCCACCGGCGCGCTGACCTTCGGCAACCTCAACGACGAGGCCTCGGTCCCCGCCCAGACCCGCAAGAGCGCTCGCAGCTACGTCATTCTCTCGGAGCTCAACACCCACTCCGCCATCAACTACCTGGCCAAGGCGAGCTTCCACATCGAGAAGCCGCACCACGGCCACGGTGGCGGGCATGGGGACCACGCCGAGGGCGGTCACGGGGACCACGGCGAGACCCACGACGGCAAGGGGGCCGGCACCCACGGCAACGCTGGGGCCGACACCCACGAGGGCGAGCACAAGGACGCGGCGCACGGCGCCGACAAGCACGATGATCACGGCAAGGCCGGGCACCACGAGGGTGGGGCCGGCGATCACCACGACGCTGACGAGCACTGAGGAGCGTTCCCGTGGAAGCGATCCGACCCCCAAGCTTCGGCGCGGCGAACCGGGACATCATCCGTGTCCTGTTCAAGCCCAGCGTCCTGTACCTCGCCGGCCTCGGCATCTCGGTGGGCCTGGTGGGCCTGCTGGGCTTCTGCCTGCTCCACGAGATCTGGTGGGGCATGGGCATGGCCGGGACGAACAACGCCTCCTTCTGGGGCACCTACATCGTCACGTTCGTCTTCTGGGTCGGTATCGGTCACGCCGGCACGCTCATCAGCGCCATCCTCTTCCTGGTGCGCTCGCGGTGGCGGACCGGCGTGTACCGCGCTTCCGAGGCCATGACCGTCTTCGCGGTCATGACCGCCGGGCTCTTCCCGGTCCTCCACCTGGGCCGGCTCTGGCAGGTCTACTGGTTCTTCCCGTACCCGAACCAGCGCTACCTGTGGGTCAACTTCAAGAGCCCGCTCATGTGGGACGTCTTCGCCATCTCGACCTACTTCACGGTCTCGGCGGTCTTCTTCTTCATCGGCCTCGTGCCCGACTTCGCCATCGTCCGCGACCACAGCAAGGGCATCATCAAGAAGGTCTACGACCTCCTCGCCTTGGGCTGGCGCGGCACCAACCGCCAGTGGCAGCACTACATGGCCGCCTACGGCTTCTTCGCCGCCTTCGCGGCCCCGCTGGTCCTCTCGGTGCACAGCGTCGTGTCCTGGGACTTCGCCATGGCGGTCACCGCCGGCTGGCACTCCACCATCTTCCCGCCCTACTTCGTCGCTGGCGCCATCTTCTCGGGCTGCGCCATGGTCATCACCCTGCTGATGCCCATGTCCTACATCTTCGGGTGGAAGGACTACGTCAACGAGTGGCACTACGACGCCCTCGCCAAGATGTGCCTCCTCACGAGCGGCATCCTGACCTACGCCTACGGGATGGAATACTTCATCGGGTGGTACAGCCAGAACCCCTACGAGTGGGAGATCTTCCAGTGGCGCGCAACGGGTGAGTATGCCTGGGCCTTCTGGCTAATGGTGTTCTGCAACTGCGTGGCACCCTTGCCCTGGTACGTGCCCGCGCTGCGTCGCAACCCCTACGTGCTCTGGATCATCGCCGGCATCATCAACGTGGGCATGTGGATGGAGCGCTTCAACATCGTCGTCAGCTCCACCGCCCACAGCTTCGACCCGGCCATGTGGCGGATGTACGCCCCGAGCATCTGGGAGATCGGCATCCTCCTGGGCTCGGGCGGATGGTTCATGATGTACTTCCTCCTCTTCTCCAAGACCATGCCCGCGGTCGCCATCATGGAGATCAAGGAGCTCATCAAGCCGCCCACCAAGGGCACCCTGGAGGCCAAGTGAGCGCGACGACCCAGGCCCCCGCCACCACGCGGGTCAAGGCGGTCTACGCCCACCTCGACCTGTTCCTGACCGGCATCGACCGCCTCAAGAAGGCCGGCATCGTCGGCTGGGACGTGGTGTCCCCCCTCCCCCGCCACGAGATCCTCGACATCGTCTACGAGGGTTGCCCCTCGCCCATCCGCTGGTGGGCCCTCACGGGCGCCCTCTCGGGCCTCACGGGTGGCTTCCTCCTCACCTCGCTGACCGCCGCGCAGTGGCCCATGATCAACCCGGGCGGCAAGCCGGTGGTCGCCCTGCCGGCCTACGCTGTGGTCATGTTCGAGTGCACCATCCTCCTGGGGGCCCTCTTCACGGGCCTGGGCATGGTGGTGCACACCGGCCTCCCCGGCTTCTTCGTCGACAAGGCCATCCAGGACCCCCGCTTCTCCGACGACAAGTTCGGCATCGTCTTCACGCGGGCCCACGCCGCCGACGCCGAGCGGATCACCCGGATCCTCTCCGAGTCCGGCGCCATCGAGGTCACCACCGGTGACGACACGATCTACGAGGTGCCCAATGCCTGACCGCCCCCGCTGGATGAAGGCCTCCGCCGGCGCGCTGCTGGGCGGCGTGCTCGTCTCCACCGCGGCCGTCGCCCTCCCCTGGGACGTCGACATGGTCGATAGCCAGGCCGTCCGCGGCTACGAATGCTGGCAGTACGAGGTCCGGGAGGTCCCGGACGGCGACGGCACCAAGAAGGAGCGCGTGTGCGTGCGCGGCATGCAGCCGCTGCCCGAGGGCGTCATCTCCCAGGCCCACCCCCACTCGCCCACCGCCTACAAGACCATCGCCTACGACAAGATGGACATGGACGCCTGGAAGGCCCTCGAGAACCCGCTCGACCTGCAGGAACCGGCCGTGAAGGCCCAGGTGCTGTCCCAGGGCGAGACCATGTTCAAGACCTACTGCACGCCCTGCCACGGCATGCCCGACGAGAACGGGGTCATCGAGAACCTGGGCACCGTCGCCCAGCCGGGTCGCTTCGCGGGCGTGGTCATGCTCTCGGGCGACGGCGGCGTCCTGAAGGCCCGGACCGACGGTCAGGTCTACCGCGCCATCCGCATGGGCAACGCCATCATGCCCGCCTACAACTGGGCCATGAGCGACGACGAGATGTGGTCCATCGTCGCCTACTCCCGGACCCTCGAGGACAGCACCTACATCCCGCCCGAGCCCGAGCCGGCCGAGGATGACGCCACCGACGGAGAGGCCGACCAATGAGCGCCGCACCCGACATGACCCCGGTGATCGACGCGGTCAAGGATCGCAAGCTGCCCATGCCCGTCCTCGCGGGTTCGGGCGTCGCCATCCTGGTGGGGCTGGGAGCGTTCGGCTTCGCCGCCGCCACCGGGCAGTGGAACTGGGCTTGGGGCGCCGTGCTGGTGGGCCTGGTCTTCACCATGGGCCTCTCCATGGGTGGCGTCATGTTCGCCGCCATCCTGAGCCTCACCAAGGCCCACTGGGGCCGCCCCCTCAAGCGCATCGCCGAGGCCTTCGGCCTGTTCCTGCCGGTCGCCTGGGTGCTCCTGCTCGTCTTCCTGCTGGCTGGCCAGGGCCTCTACCCCTGGCACCCCGACACATTCATCGACCTCTCGAACAGCGGCATGGACCTGACCGAGACCGGCTCCATCGCCCTCGAGCCGCACACCGACTTCGCCATCCGCACCAAGCCCATCTGGCTCCAGCCCGGCTTCTTCATCGCCCGGCAGGCGCTGGGCACCCTGGTGCTCTTCGGCCTGGGCCTGGCCTTCGTCTTCTTCAGCCTCAAGCCCGACCTCCAGCGGGCCCGCGCCCAGCTCGGCGACGCCGCGCCCGGCTGGTGGGGCTTCATCGCCGGCGCCGGCACCGACTGGCAGAAGACGATGGACCGCTCCGAGCACATCCAGCAGGCGCTGGGTGTCATCCTCGGCTTCACCTACGCGGTGATCTTCAGCATGATCGCCTTCGACATGCTCATGAGCCTGTCGCCGTGGTGGTACGCCAACATGTTCGGCGCCTGGTTCTTCGTGAGCAGCGTCTGGATCAGCATGGCCGCCATGGGGATCTACACCCTGCTGGCCAAGGACTGGCTGGGCCTGGGCAGCTTCATCACGAAGAGCGTGACGCACGACCTGGGCAAGCTCATCCTCGCCTTCTGCATGTTCTGGGCCTACACCACCTTCGCCCAGCTCCTGCCCATCTGGTACGGCCAGCTCCCCGAGGAGCTCGACTACCTCCTGGTGCGGCTGTACCCGCTCTCCGACACCATCCCGGCGGGGACCATCCCCTGGTACTGGCTGGCCAACACCGTCGGGGCCATGTGCTTCCTCATCCCCTTCACGGTGCTGCTGTCCCGCGGCATCAAGAAGATGAAGTGGCCCTTCATCGGGATCCTGACGGTCATCCTGGTGGGTGTCTTCCTCGAGCGGAGCCTGCTCGTCTACCCGAGCGTGCACATCGAGACGTCGTTTCCCATCGTCAACCTGGTGGTCATCGGTGGCGGCGTGTGGATCGGCTTCCTCGGCGCCTTCGTGCTGACGGTCACCGCCGCCCTGTCCCAGCTCCCGGCCCTGCCGGTGGCCGACCCGAAGGTGGCGCCCCACCCGTGGGACGAGCACGTCACCAGCCTGGACGCCGCCCACCACTGACCCGCGGCACCGCGACCCCGGACCGCCGCCTCCCCGCCCGCCCGTCTCTCCGACGCGGCGGGCGCCTTCGTTCAGGCCTCGCAGCGATCGGTGGTGCGCAGGAAGCCACGGAGAGTGGGCGTTCCGTCGGGCACGGGCTCCGCGCCGGGGGAGTGGTCCGTGTCCACCCACACCGCCAGCGCCTCGGGGTAGGCCTCGAGGACGTGACGCACGTGGCCGGGCTCGTTGTCCACGAAGGCCACCAGGTCGTGGGTGCGGACCAGGCGTCGGAAGCCCTCCACCTTCCAGTCCCGGTCGTGGGGGAAGTCCCCCGGGTTCGACCAGAGGACCTCGCCATCGTCGTCGACGGGGAAGCCGAAGCGTCGGAGGTTGGCCAGGGTGGAGGGGTCCTGCCGGGCCAGGCGACCGGTCAGGTAGACCACGCGTACGCCGGTGCCCGCCAGCTCCCGCGCGAAGCGGGCGGCCCCGGGCACGGGCAGGTCGTGCACCACGAAGGGCGCGTCGAAGAAGGTCTCCTCCCAGAAGGGGCGCACCGCGAGGGCCAGGTGGCGGGCCTCGTCCGGCTCCAGGCCGAGCCGCTGGAAGGTCGCCGCGAAGTCCCAGTCCTGGAAGTGGTCGGGCCTTAGCCCCTCGAGGCGGGTGTCGCCCTCCCGGGCGGCCCAGGTGCGGACGATCTGGACCTGCCGGGGTCGGTTGTCGAAGAGGCAGCCGTCCAGGTCGAGCGCCACCACCCCGGACGGCCCCGCGGCCCGGGCCCGGTCGAGCAGGTGCGTGAGGACCCGATCCTGGTCGGGGCTGCGGTGCAGATGATCGTAGGGCACGTCGCCTCCTGGAGGACCGACGTAGCGATGCCGGGGCGCCGCGCCCGTCGGAAGCGGCCCTCCGGTGAGCCAGGCCCGCTCAGCCCCGGCCCACTTCGACGCCGAGCTGCCTGGCCAGGGTGACCAGATCGCCCTCGGGGTCCACCAGGCGGGTGATGGCCGCCTCGGCCAGGGGGACCGAGGTGATCCGCTCGTCGCGCAGGCAGACCATCTCGCCCCAGCGGTCCTCGTGGACGAGCTGCACCGCGTGGGCGCCGAAGCGGGTGGCCAGCAGCCGGTCGTAGGGCACCGGCGAGCCCCCGCGCTGCAGGTGCCCCAGGACCACCGCCCGCATCTCGGCCTCGACCCGGCCCTCGAGCTGGGCCAGCAGGATCTGGGCGGCCCCACCGCCCTCCTTCAGGCGCCGGGCCCGCTCGGCGGGAGACGGGTCGGGGTGATGGGGGTCGTGGGGCAGCGCGCCCTCGCCCACCACACAGACGTGGAAGATCCGTCCCGTGCCCTGGCGACGGCGGATCTTGGCGGCCACCCGGGTGGGATCGTAGGGGATCTCCGGGATGAGGATGACGTCGGCGCCGCCGGAGAGGCCGGCATGCAGCGCGATGTGGCCGGCATCCCGCCCCATCACCTCGAGGACCATGACGCGCTCGTGGGCCTCGGCGGTGGTCATGAGGCGATCCAGCCCCTCGGTGGCCACGTCGACGGCGGACTGGAACCCGAAGGTCCGGTCGGTCCCCGCCAGGTCGTTGTCGATGGTCTTGGGCACACCCACCACCGGGACGCCCCGCTCCTCCATGAGCCGGAGGCCGATCCGCTGGGTGCCGTCCCCCCCGATGATGACCAGGCCATCCAGGCCCTCCTCGCGCACCGCCTCGGCCACGGCCAGGCTCACGTCCACCACCTCGCCGTCGCGATGGTACGCGAAGGGATCGCCCCGGTTGGTCGTGCCCAGGATGGTGCCCCCGAGCTGGAGGATCCCCTTCACCACGTTCCGGTCGAGCTCGCGGAGACGGCGGGGCTGCTCGAGCAGGCCGTCGAAGCTGTCCTCGATCCCCACGACGGACCAGCCGAACTGCTTGGTGGCCCTTCGGGTGAAGGCGCGGATGACCGCGTTGAGACCGGGGGCATCGCCCCCACCGGTGAGGATTCCGACCCGACGCGACATGCAGGCTCCCAGGCGGGGGCTTCGGATGGGCGACCCCCGCGACACCGCGGCGGTATCCCACCGTGGTGCGCCTCGCTGCCGTCCATTAGACTGCGGCCTCCCCTCCCGCCCTTCACGGGCCCCCCCCCCCCCCCCCCCCCCCCCCCCCCCCC
>CAZPJM010000038.1:0-26917 GCA_964586865.1 uncultured Enterobacteriaceae bacterium | reverse complement strand
GGCATACGAGATCGTGTCACGTGACTGGAGTTCAGACGTGTGCTCTTCCGATCTGCGGGCGCGTCACGCTCCGCTCCCGTGGACGACGGGGCGGCGCGCCGCCGGTCGCGGCTCCGGGCTCGTCGTCGCGCCGGTCGTCCCCGCTCACGGAACGGGGATCCCGGCCTGTCGCTCGAGCCGCGTGCGCAGGGCGCGCAGGCCCGCGTCGTCGGGGTGGGTCCGGAGGGCCTCGTCGACGGCCCACAGGGCGTCCGAGGCGAGCCCGGCGCGCATGTAGAGCCCTGCGGGGATGCTGATCAGGCTGGCCATGTCGTCGATCCCCCGGCTGCGGAGGCCGTCCATGGCCTCATCGGCCGCCTGCCGGGCGAGCTTCAGTCGTTCCTGATCCTCGGCGGGCGCCACCGTGATGGAGAAGTCGCGTCCGCCCACCGTCACCAGGTAGGGGCCCGGCGTGAGCGCGGGGCCCTCGTAGCCGAGCCGTCCCTCGCCCGAGCCGGTCCACACCACCTTGTCGGCCAGGAAGTCGTAGACCTGGACCGTCTGCTCGCCGCACCCCTCGCACCGCCAGGCCACGTCGTGCAGGCCCAGCACCGTGCCGCCCGGCACCGGACGCACGAGGCTCAGATCCCCGCCACGGCTGGCACCGGCCCGCCGGTAGCTCACCTCGCGCGTCAGGACCTGGCCCAGCGCGCTCTGGGCCGGGTTGCCGGCGACGCTGGGGGCCTCGAGGGCGGCGGGGTCCACGGTCCGGGGGCCCCGGAGGCGGGTGGCGGCGCCGTCGTGCAGCACGATCACGGTGGCCCCCTCCCCCAGGGTGAGGGTCTGCCCGGCGTCCAGGACGAAGGGGGCGTCGGGGACGGCCTCGCCAGCCCGGGTGACCGGGCCGTCGGCCAGGGTGACCAGGGTAGGCGGGGCGGCCAGGGCGGGGGCGGCCACGAGCGGGACGAGCCAGGCGCGGAGGGTGGGGGTCATGGGGCCTCCAGGAGGCAGCGGGCCTGGATGAGGGCGTAATGGTTCTCGAGGGCCAGGGAGAGCACGAGGCCGGTGGGCATGGAGGGCCCGGCGGCGAGCAGGCCCTCGAGGCTGCGGACCAGCGGGTCGCAGTGGGTCTCGTCCCCGTGGACCGGGTGGGTGCGGGTCCGGGCGGTGACGAGGGCGTCGCGCGCCTGCTCGAAGGAGGTGTAGCGGGGCTCCACGTCGGCGAAGCACCCCACCCCCTCCATGACCCGCATCAGCTTGGCGGTCTCGCGGGTCATGTGGATGGGCTCGGAGGCCTTGGCGCGGACCTCGCTCCAGCGCTCCCGCAGGCGGCGGGCCTGTTGGGCCCAGCGGGTGTCGTACAGCTCCCGGCACCACGGCTGGCGGTCCAGGTCGACCGGGGCCGACGCCTCGTCGATGGCCTCCAGGCGGCGCCACAGGGCGTCCGGGGTGCTCCCGAGCCACCCGACGCGCCGGCGGTCCTCCAGATCGGCCTCCCGCTCGATCCGGTCCAGGTGGTTGACCAGGCTGGCGTTGCGGGGGTCCTGGTCGTCGGGGTGGGCGGCCAGGAGCGCCTCGAGGGGACGGACCACCTCGGCGGGCAGCCGCCCCACCCGGGCCGTGCCCCATGCGCGGAGCACCCGGAGGTGCTGGCCCACGGTGAGGCCGTCGGGCTGACGGGCGACGGCAGGCTCGTCGAGCAGGCCATGGCGGTCCAGCCGCTTCTCCCAGCGCCGCAGGATCCGGCCCTGGGCGTCGGGGTCGTGGCAGGCGAGGAGCGAGGTGGCCATGCCCGCGTCGTCCTGGTCCACCAGGCGGTCCAGGTCGTGGAAGAGGAAGCGCGCCGTGCCGGTGAACAGGTTGATGTCCCGGGTGTAGAGCGAGTCGTAGACGGCATCGTCGGGGTGGACCTGCTGACGCGGCCAGGGAGACCAGCCCAGGGCCTCGGCCCGCTCGGCCGCCTGGCGTGAGAAGCGCGGGCTCCAGCCGTCCACCACCGACTCCGGGCGCCAGTCCACCCGGTCGAGGAAGGCCTCCATCTCGGCCATGCGCTGGCAGTGGGCACCCTGCTCGTGGAGCACCGCCCACCGGACCGGGAGCCCCCGCACGGCGTCCTCCGGCGGGGGCCCGGCCGGGAGGGTGCGCACGTCGACCGTGTTGGCCAGCACCTCCTCGTGGCCCTGCCGGGTGCGGGCGTCCCGGGCTTCCCGGTTCCGGGAGCGGGCGGTCTCCAGGGCCGCGCGGAGGGCCGTGAGCCCTTCCAGGGCCGCCTGGAATCCGGGGTCACGGGCGAGGGCGGCCTGGAATGCGGCGCGGGCCTCCTCCAGGGCGCCCTCGTCGGCCAGGGCCTGCCCCTTGGACCACGCGGTGAAGGCGCCCCAGTCCTCGGTGGGCACCCGGCTGTAGAAGGTGCGGCGGGCGCGGGCATCGAGGGAGCTGCCCGCCGCCGACACGACCTGCTCGGCCAGGTCCTTCTCGACCGTGACGAAGTCGGCCACCGGCCCCTGGGCGTCGACCGCGTGCACGATGGCGCCACTCTCCACGGCCACCAGCCGGGCATCCAGGGCCAGGGTCCCGTCGACCACGCTGTAGCTGCCGACCAGCACCAGCTCGGCCCCCAGGCCCCGACCCAGGCGTTGGGCCGTCGCCGCGTCCAGGTAGCCCTTCTCACCCAGCTCGATCTCGGCGAGCACGGCATCGAGCCGGCTCCGCTCCACCAGGACCAGGCCCTCGGCATCGGAGAGGTCGCTGATCAGCATGCCGGCCAGGGCGGTGCCCAGCCCCTCCAGCTCGGGCCCGGCGGCGCCCTTCTCGAGCGGCAGGACCGCCAGGGTGGTGGCGGCCCGGGCCGTGGACGACACGAGGAGCAGGGCGGTCAGGAGGACGCAGACGAGCCAGTCGAGGGGACGCACGGGCGGGCCTCGGGGCGAGGGAGGGACAGGGACACCCCGGGGATCTTCCACGTTCCCGAGGCCGGTGCACCCCCCGAGTGGTTCGAGGCCCCGTGTTGCACGTGCGTACGAACGTGTTTCATGAGCGGTCGAGGCCGCTGCCAGAGCCCGCGGAGCCGGCATCGAGCGGCCGGCATGCATCTTGCGACAAGCGACCAGACCGACGGAGGTCCCATGGTGTCTGCCCTTCTCGCCCTGCTCGCCCCCCTCGCCCACGCCGGGGGGGCGGACATCCCCCTCGGCGAGGATGGGCGCCTGACCGTGGGACTGACCGGCCAGTTCCGCGTCCAGGCCCGGGTGCCGGCCGAGGGGGATCCCACCGCCGCCTTCCGCTTCCACCGGGTGCGCCCGACGCTCCAGGCCCGCTTCGCCGATGACGCGGTCCGCGCCACCCTGCAGCTCAACACCATGCCCGGGGTCACCGAGCTCCTCGACCTCAAGTTCGGGTTCCGGGTGGCGCCGGGCTGGCGGCTCTGGGTGGGCCAGATGAAGACGCCCTTCACCACCTACCGGGACCGCTCCTTCCGCTCCATGGTGCTGGCGGACTGGGCCGTGGTGAGCCGGGCTCTCGGGAACGAGCGCCAGCTCGGCTTCAAGGTGGGCGGCGATGCGGGCCCGCTGAACCTGACCCTCGGGCTCTACACGGGGCAGAACCGGCGTGCCAACCACGGCATCCGCCTGCCCCAGCTCTACGGCGTGTCCCTGGTGAACCCCTCGGACCTCATCGTCGGCAGCCCGGGCGTGGATCGCTTCAGCCCCGAGGTCTTTTTGCGGGTGGCCCGCTACTCGGAGGGCTTCGACCCCAAGTCGGGTCGCAGCACCTCGGCCGAGCAGGACTGGGCCACCGGCTTCGTCCTCTCCGGCAGCGTCGATGCCAGGGCCCGTCCCGGCGAGTCCCTCGCGGCCCGGGTCGCCGGTGAGGCCATCCTCCAGGGTCGGGGGGTGGGCCTGGCGCTGATGGGGGCCACCAGCGCCGCCCCCACCGACGACGGCGTCGTGCCCGGCCTGCACGCCGGGATGGTCGAGGCCGCCTTCCGGCTCTCGCCCCTCTGGGAGGTGGCGGCCCGCGGCGCCGGGGTGTTCACCGCCCCCGCCCTGGTGGACGCGGCCCGCGCCGCCGGTGGCGATCCCTGGTCCCTCGAGGGCGAGCTGGGGGTGGGGCTCAACGCCTTCCCGGTCCAGCGCGTCATCGTGCAGACCGACGTGCGCCTGGTGCGTCGCGCCTTCGAGGCCGGCCCCGAGGATCGCCTGGAGGGGCGGCTCCAGCTCCAGGTGGCCCTGTAGCCGTCGGCCTCACTCGGCGCAGACCTCGTCGTGGATGGGGTCGTCGATGCGGCCCTCGGTCTCGGCCGTGATGCGCTCCCCGCGCACGTCCTCCACCGCCACCTCCACGTGGACCCGCTCATCGTCGAGGGGGCACGAGGTGTCCACCTCGGTGAACTCCAGGATCAGGTTCCAGGCCTCGAGGGCCCCGGCGTCCGGGTCGCACCGGAGCTGGTTCCAGGCCCCGTCCACCCGGGCCAGCCGGACCCCGTCGATGGTGCCGGACATGTCGACGGTGACGATCTGGCTGGCGTCCAGGCCCGTCGCCTGGATGGCCACGGGGATGTGCCAGCCGCCCTGGGGTCCGTACACCAGGGGCCAGCTCGGATCGGCCGCGTCGAGGGGAGCGAAGTCGGTCTCGCCCACGCCGATGGTCAGGCTCGGGGCGGCGCCCGGACCGCAGGGGTCGCAGGCGCTCCCGGCGAGGGTCAGCACGACGAGGAAGGGGCGCATGGAGGCAGGCTAGCCGCGGCGAGGCGGGCCCAGCGAGTCCCGGTCCGTCACGCCAGCGCGGCCGGTCCGGAGGAGCCCGGGCCCGGCGGTGGTCTACAGGGTCGGCACGGGGGCGGGCCGGAAGGGCGGCCGCGTCGCCTCGATGGCGGCGGCAGTGGCCAGGGTGAGGTGATCCTGTCCGGGCAGCCCCACCACCTGGAGCGCCACCGGCAGGCCCGCGGGCGTGAAGCCGGTGGGCACCGAGGTGGCCGGGAGCCCCAGGATGTTGCTGATCCCGCAGAAGCCGGCATCGGTGAAGGAGAAGACGTAGCGGTTGCGCTTGGGGGCCGCGCGGGGCCAGGTGGGCAGCAGCAGCACCCCGCCGGCGCCCAGGCGGTCGTGGAGGGTGGCCCGGAGCTCCCGGGTCTCGGCCTCGAGGGCGGCCTCGTCCAGGAGGGAGGCGTCCCCCGCGGCGCGCTCGGCCGCCGCCATGAGCAGGGGCGGCAGGGTGTGGCGGGCACGGCCCCGCACCACATCGAGGAAGGCCCGTCGCAGGTCGATGGGGCGCCCATCGCCCAGGACCTCGCGGTAGGTGGGGTAGCCGGCCTGGAGCATGCCGTGGGCCCACAGCCAGAAGCCGCGGGACAGGCTGGGGAGGGAGGGGCGACGGACGGTGACGCCCCGGTCCTCGAGGGCGGCGGCGGCGTGCAGCAGGCCCTCCCGGACCGGCCCGGTGCTGTCCACCAGGGCCTGATCGGGCAGGTCCACCACCAGGGCGGACAGGTCGACCCCCGCCGGATCGCCCAGCGGGAGGTCCCGAGAGCTGGGATCGTCGGGATCCGGGCCGGCGATGACCTGCAGGACCCGCCAGAGATCGTCCACCCGTCGACCCATGGGGCCCACGCAGAGCTTGCCGTCGAGGGCGGTGGGGTGATGCCCCCGCACCGGGACCAGCCCGGCGGTGGGCTTGTGGCCGGCGATCCCGCACAGGGCGGCCGGGATGCGGATGGAGCCGCCGATGTCGCTGCCGATCCCGAAGACCGAGCCCCCCGCCGCCAGGATGGCGCCCTCACCGCCCGACGAGCCGCCGGCGGTCCGGGTAGGGTCCCAGGGGTTGACCGTCGGGCCGTAGACCCGGTTGTCGGTCTCGGCCCAGAGCCCGCCCTCGGGGGCGTTGGTGACCCCGAGGACCACGGCCCCGGCGGCCCGGAGGCGCTGGACCACGGTGGCATCCTCGGTGGCGCGCACCCCCTCGCGGGCCACCAGGCCGGCGGTCCAGGGCTGCCCCGCGACGGCCAGGAACTCCTTGATGGTGCACGGTACACCCAGCAGGGGCGGCGTCTCCTCGCCGGCGGCGCGGCGGGCGTCGGCCCGGTGGGCCTCGGCCAGGGCCTCCGCATCGCGCCTCCCGACCACCGCGCCCAGCACCGTGTTCACCGCATCGATGCGGTCCAGGTGCGCGCGCACCACGGCCCGGGCGCTGAGGGTGCCGGAATCCAGGGCCGCGAGAAGGGGCTCGAGGCCCAGTCGGTGGACATCCACGTGGACCTCCTCAAGCCGGGCCCGTGCGGCCCCGATACCCTGGGAGCATGTGGAGGACATCCATGGGCACCACGAGCCCCTCCGTGCTCGATCTGACCCACCTGGAGACCGCCCTGGGTGGGGACCGCGGGCTGATGACCGAGATCCTGTGCATGTACGAGGACACCGCGCCGGCCGACCTGCGGGCCCTGGGCCGGGCCATCGAGGACGGGGCCGTCAGCGCGGTGGTCAAGACCGCCCACACCCTGAAGGGCTCCAGCGCCAACGTGGGCGCCCAGCGGGTGAGCGTGCTGGCCGGCGAGATCGAGCAGATCGCCCGCGGGGGTGGCCTGGACGGTGTGGGCGAGCGCTACCGGGCCCTGCGGGAGGTCTTCGACGAGACCCTCCGGGCCACCCACGCCTTTCGGGCGGCCTGAGGTGAGCGGGGAGGAGCGCCGCGGCTTCTCGCGGGTGACCCACCGGGCGGTGGCGAGCCTGGAGCTGCCCGATGGCTCCCTGGTGGCCGGCGAGGTGTGCGATGTGGCGGTGGGTGGCGCGGCCCTCACCACCGGGGCCCGGCCGCCCCTGGGGACCACCGGCGCCTTCGTCCTGCGGCTGGGGGAGCCCCCCCGGGGCGTGCGCGTCGAGGGCCGGGCCGAGGTGGTGCGTCACCTGGACGACGGGATCGGCCTCCGCTTCGTCGAGGTCGACCTGGACAGCTACCACCATCTGGTGGACCTGGTGCGCTACAACGCCGACGACGTCGAGCACATCGAGGCGGAGATCGCGGCCCACAAGGGGCTGCGCCGCCGCTGACGCCCCTCATGGGGGGCGCACCCCCACCGGTCCCGGCCAGGGGCCGCCGTCCAGGAAGGCGCGGGACTCGGCCAGGAGCCGGCCGACCCGGACGTCGTGCGGGACGATGCCCGTGCGCAGGTCCCGCTCGGCGGCGACCAGCAGGTGCCGGGCCACCCGGGTGGCGCCCATCCAGTGCTTCAGCCAGCACGCCCCGACCTTGACCAGGCCCGCGGCCCCGGTCCGGCGCGGGTCGGTGGCCGGCCAGGCCCGCCAGGCCTGCTCGAGGGCCTCGTGGGCCTCCCACGGGAAGCGGTGGTCCAGCAGGTCCAGTCCCCGGGCCACCGCCAGGTCGGGGGGAGCCTCGGGCGGGAGGCCGCAGCCGCCGTGGCCGCCGCGCAGCGGGTGGACGCCCTGGCCGGGCACGTAGCGGGACGGGGGCAGGGGCAGGTCGACGCGCAGGGGGGGAGGACGGGGCGGCGGGGGGATGGGTCGGCTCATGGCGTGGGACCCGCGTTAGTCCAGGCGGGGAGGTCACCGTGCGCACCGCGCTGCTGGTGGTCGGCCTGCTGGCCGGCTGCAGCCTGTACCACGACATCGAGGACGACGCCGGGTTCCGGGGCGTGAAGCTCGGGACCGACCCGTCCACCCAGGACGGGCTGGTCCGCCAGTCGGCCCGCGAGACCGGTGACGCCATCTGGGTCGACGCGGCGCCCCAGCCCCGGTGGGGCAAGGCCCCCATCACGGTCCGCTACCACGCCTTCCGCGATCGGCTCTGGAAGATCGTCGTCCACACCGACGACTCCAAGGCCCTCCTGCCCGCCGTCACCGGCCGCTACGGCACGCCCTCCTTCGCCACGCCCTGGCTCTGGGAGGGCGAGACCATCCGGATGCGCTTCCAGGGCACCGAGTACGACAGCACCGCCACCGTCACCCTCGTCCACAAGCCCCTCGAGGCGGCCCGCGAGCAGGCCCTCGCCTCGGAGGCCGGCCCCTGAGCCGCGTCAGCCCGCCCGGCGCAGCGCCTCGGCGGGTCCGTCCAGCAGGGCCACCAGATCCTCCTCCTCCATGGGGCGGGCGAACAGGTAGCCCTGGCCGCGGCACGGCCCGAGGGCGCTCACCAGCCGGGCCTGGTGCTCGGTCTCGATGCCCTCGGCGGTGACGGACAGGCCGAGCTCGGTGGCCATCCGGCCCACCGCCTGCACCACCGCCCGGCTCCGCGGATCCACCTCGGCCTGGCTCACGAAGACCCGGTCGATCTTCAGGGCGTCCACGTCCAGGGTCACCAGGTTGGAGAGGGAGCTGTACCCGGTGCCGAAGTCGTCGATGTGGATCCGGCAGCCCAGGCGGCGGATGGCCTGGAGCACCTCGGCCTGATCGGCGGGTCGCTCGAGCAGGGCGGTCTCGGTGAGCTCCACATTGAGCCGCCCCCGCGCCTCGGGGAAGCGCTCGAGCGCGTCCCGCAGATCTGCCACCACGTCGCCGCGGCCGAACTGGACGGGGGAGACGTTGACGTTCATCTCGAGGGCCAGCCCGGGGGCCCGGGCGGTCCAGCGGGAGAGGGCCGCGCAGGCCCGGGCCAGCACCCACCGGCCGATGGGCAGGATGAGGCCGGTCTCCTCGGCGACGGGCACGAAGAGGCCCGGACCGATGGGGCCACGCTCGGGGTCGTCCCAGCGCAGCAGGGCCTCCACCGCCACCACCTCCCGGCCGGGCAGGGCCACGATGGGCTGGTAGACGAGGCGCAGGTCCTCGTTCTCCACCGCCTCGCGCAGCCGGCTGGCCAGGGACCGGGAGGGGCGGCCCCGCGGCAGCGAGACATCGTCGAAGACGAGGTACCGGGCGCTCCGCTCGCGGGCGCGGGCCAGGGCGTGCTCGGCATCGCGCAACAGGGCGTGGGCCGAGCGCCAGCCACCGTCCACCTCGACCACGCCGACGTGGACATCCAGCAGCAGCGGGGCCCCCTCCACCTCGACCGGGGTCCGGAGCAGGTCGCTGATGGCGTGGGCCAGTGCCTCGACGTGGACGCGTTCCTCGGCAGGGCGCACCACCACGAGCTGATCCGCCCCCACCCGACCCACCACGTCCTCGGCGCCCACGAGCCCGCCGAGCCGCTCCGCGAAGGTGCGCAGCACCACGTCGGCCTCGCCGGGGCCCAGGGTGCGGTTGATCTCGCGGAAGCCCTCGATGTCGGCCAGCATCAGCCAGAACGCGGGCGCCTCCCCGCCCAGGCGCTCCTCGAGGAGGGCCAGGGTGGCCGGGCGGTTGAGGAGGCCGGTGAGCTCGTCGTAGCGGGTGGCGCGGGCGGCCCGATCCTCGGCCGAGCGGCGGCCGTGGACGTCGGTGAAGGTCCCGAGGGCCCCGGTGGGGGTCCCGTCCAGGCGGCGGCTGACCAGCCCCTGGGCCCGGATCCACCGCCAGCCGAGATCGGGGTGGTGCAGCCGCACCTCGGCCTCGAAGGTGGGGGTGTCATCGTCGAGGTGGCGGCGCCAGGAGGCCTCCAGCGCGGGCAGGTCCTCGGGGTGGACCCGAGCCAGCAGGTCGTCGCGCCCGGCCACCTCGCGCAGGGACCAGGCCTCCACGAGGTCGGGTCGGCTGGACCAGACCAGGCGATCCCGCACCGCATCCCACCGCCAGATGAGCTCGCGCGTGACCTGGCAGAGGAGGAAGAAGCGCGCCTCGCTGGCCGCGAGGGCCCGACGGAGCTCTCCGATCTCCCGCTGCCCGGTCGTGTCGGTGGCCATGGATCCTCCGGGTCCCCGCACGGTCGGGATCGGCCGATGGGGCCTCGGGCTTGACGGGTTGGGGGTGGGGGATCGGTTATGGCCGGCCGTCGGAGGTCCCGTGGACGAGCTGCAGCACTGGCGGCGCCTGATCGAGGAGACCGGCCCGCGTCTGCTCCTGCCGGTGGGCGTGGCGCTCGTGGTCACGCTGCTGTGGCTGCTCACCGGCTGGGCCTGGTTCGACGTGGGGCCCTGGCCGTGGGCCTTGGGGGCCCTCCCGGTGGCCATCCTCGAGGCGCTGCGTCTGTGGCGCGCCCAGGAGCACCGGTCTCGCGCCTGGCAGGCCCTGGACGATCTGGCCGCGGCCCTGGCGCGGGTGGGCCGGTCCACCCCGGCGGCCGAGCGGGGCCCCATCCGGACCGCCCTCCGGCTCTGCCGGACCCGCCTCGGTGGGGCGGGGCTCCAGGACCTGGGAGACCTGCTGGACGACACGCGCCGCGCCGCGGTGCGCGATGCTGCCGATCCGCTGGAGACGGCCCTCCGCCAGGCCGCCGAGGCGGGCGCCACCCAGGCCTCCCTCGACGCGGTGCGGGATGCGGTGCGGCGGTGCGACGCCCTCGGTCGTCCGCCCGCCCCCGACCCCCTCGCGGGCCTCCCCTCGCTCTACCTGGCGACCCTCCCGGTGGGCCTCGTGACCCTGGCCGGGGTGTGGACCGCCCTGGCCGTGGGGGGCGTGGCCCTGGCCTTCGGGGCCCTGGGCGCCCGCGCCGACCGCCTCGCCCGCCCGTTCGGGCCCGGTCGGGATGCGCTCCCCGTCGACGATGTCCTCGACCGGGTGGATCGGGACCTGGCCGACCGGGCGGGCGTCTAGGTTCCGGCCCGCCGCCCGGGCCGGCGACGCGCCATCAGAACCCCAGCCCCGCCGTCACCAGGGCGAAGGGGAGGATGGGCCCGCCGCGTCCCAGGGCGCTGGGGGCCCCGGGGATGTAGGCCGCGCCCACGTTGGCATCCACGACCGCGAAGGCCTTCTCGCCGATCCAGGCCCGCCCGCTGGCGCTCACCGAGAGCTCGGGGCCGGCGGCCTCCACCATGCCGGGGCCGGTGTCGGCGATCTGGAAGCCCGGGCGGTCGGTGCCGGTCTGCAGCTCGGCCAGCCCCGCCCCCACCACCGCGGCGGCGGTCCAGCGCCCATCCTCGTGGGTGAGGACGGTGGCCCGGGCCCGGAAGTGGGCCAGGTCGGGCACATCGGCCTGGTGGAGGAACCCGGCGCCGTTCCCGCACATCTCGACGCCGAAGCGCTCGAGGGGGGTGATCTCGGCGCACAGGGTCGGGTGGGTGAACGGGCTGTCCGTGGAGAGGCCCCCCCGGAACTGGAACACGGCGTAGCCCGCCACCGGGTCCGGCTTGAAGGTCTGGGAGACGGTGGCGGGCTCGGCGGCGACGGCCGGCGAGGCGAGGGCCGCCGTCAGGGCGAGCAGGCGGAGGGGTACGGGCATGGCCTTCTCCAGGAGACCTCTACGTAGCCGGGGCTGGACGCGACCGCGCCAGTGGCTATCGACACAGCATGAATGGACTCGGTCTGGTGGTGGCCGGCGGAGCGGCGCGCGGGGCGTGGCAGGCCGGCGTGCTTCGCTTCCTCTACGAAGAGCTCCCCCGTCACCTGGGCTACACGCCCTGGCCGCGGGTGGTCTCCGGGACCAGCGTGGGCTCGCTCAACGGGGTCAACGTGGCGGCCCGCTCCCGCGAGGGGGTGGTCGACCTGGCGCGCCTGTGGCGCGAGATGGAGGTCGGCGACATCTACCGGGTCCGGCCCGGCATGGTGGCGACCGCGGTCTACAACTCGGTGTGGTCGAGCGGCCCCTTCGCCGTGCTGGACGCGCGCCCGCTGCACGATCTGGTGCGGGGCCTCTACCCCGAGACCGCCCTGCGCGAGGCCATCGCCTTCGGCGACACCCAGGCCTTCATCGTCTCGGCCACCGACCTCGACACGGGCCTCAACACCCTCTTCGTGGACAGCCACGACCCGGACCTGTGGCTGCGCCCCGTCCCCGGCTCCAAGGTGCGCCGGGGCCGGATCACCGCCGAGCACTGCCTGGCCAGCGCGGCCCTGCCGCTGCTCTTCGAGCCCGTCGCCATCGAGGGGCGGCTCCACGTGGACGGCATGCTCCGCCAGAACACGCCGGTCCGACCGGTCATCCAGACCGGGGTGTCCCACATCCTGGTCATCGGGATCGACCGGCCCGGCACCGGGCACAGCGAGCCCGAGACCTCGGTGGTCCCCACCTTCGCCTTCATCGCGGGCAAGGCGCTCAACGCCGTGCTCATGGACCCCGCCGACTCGGATCTCCGCCAGATCGAGAAGTTCAACGATCTGGTGCGCTGGGGGGTCGAGACCTACGGCCCCGACTTCGCCGACAAGCTCGACCGCGAGAAGGGGATCCGCGAGATCCGCACCCTGCGGATCAGCCCCTCCGAGGACCTGGGCACCCTGGCGCGGACGGTCTTCCACGAGAACCCCCCCAACCTGTGGGGGGCCGAGTGGGCTCTGCTCTCGCTCTTGGCCGACGAGGCGAACGTGGGCGAGTCGGACCTCCTGTCCTACCTGCTGTTCGACCGGGCCTACACCGGGGCCATCGAGAGCCTGGGCTTCGAGGACGCCCGCCGCCACGAGGAGATCCTGGCGAGCTGGATCCAGGCGGCCTGCCCGCCCCCCGCCTAGCAGTCTGTGACGCAAACTCCCGTCGCTTCGGAGTCCGGGACCTCGGCGTCCGGGGCCTCAGGGTCCGAAGCCGGGCCCCGCGCCGGGCTCGAGGGCCCGGACGGTGGCGGCGTCCTCCGGGCGCCCGTGGGTCTCGTACCAGTCGGCCAGGGCGGCCCGCAGGCGGGCCGGGCAGTCCGGCGCGGTGCGCAGGCAGAGGTGCCCCACCCGCGCCGCGGCCTCGCGGGGATCGGGCGCGGTCCGCACCACCCGGAGGAAGGACGGGCCCAGCGAGGACCACGGCCCCAGGTCCGGCGGGGCGTCCACCTGCTGGACGGTCCTCCGGTCCAGGTCGCGCCCCTGGCTGTCGTACCAGGCCGCGAGCACGCGCCGGGCGTCGGGGCCGCAGGCCGGATCCCGCCCGCTGCAGGCCTGGACCAGCCGGGAGAGGGCCTCGGCGGCGGGGAGGCCTTCGAGGGCGATCCGCACCAGGACCGGGAAGGCGGCCTCGTCGGTGGCCCCGTCGGCCAGCAGCGCCACCTCGCTCAAGGTGGCCACCTCGCCATGCCGGGCGGCGGTCCGGTAGAAGGCCTCGGCCGCGACCCGGACCTGCTCGAAGCAGCCAGGGGTGAGGATGGGGCAGGTGTCCACCAGGGCGCCCAGGGTGGAGCGGGCGTCGGCCCCGTCGAGCGCCGCCCGGCGGAGGATGCCCCGGCGCTCGGCGGACAGGGGCAGCTCGGGGAGCATCTTGAGGGCGATGAGCCAGGAGGCCTCGCGCTCGGCCCCGATGGCGGCGTAGTAGCCGACCAGCACCTCGAACAGGGTGTCCCGGCAGTCCGGGTCCTCTCCGCAGCCCGGCAGGAGGGCACCGAGCAGCTCGTGGGCCGGCGCACGCGCGCGCAGCGACCCCCGGATCCGCAGGGCGGCATCGGGGGGCCCGGGGACGGGGAGGCCATCCTCGACGAAGGTGAGCCAGGCGGCATCGTGGAGGCGGTCGAGGCGACCCCACACCGCCCGGAGGTGGGTCCGGAGTCGGCGCCGGCACCCGTCGTCCGTGGGGGCGCAGAGGGCCTCCATGTCGGACAGCTCGGTGGTGGGCGGGCGCGGCTCGCGGGCGATCCGGGCCACCAGGCGTTGGACCTCGGGCTGCCCATCCAGGCGCGGAAGCCGGGTGTAGGAGACGAGCCAGGCCCCCGCCGGATCCCCGGCGCCCTCGTAGAAGGAGGCCACCGCGTGGGCCATCTCGGCGCGGCACATGGGATCCGAGCCCCGGCAGGTCTCCTCCGCAGCGAAGAGCAGCTCCTCGACGGGGACCTCCGCCACCATGAGCCGGGCGAGCGCCAGGCGCGTCTGCAGGTCCGACTCGACCGTGGGGGAGGCATCGACCGTCCGCAGCCAGGCGTCGGCCCGATCCGCCCCCTCGGCGGCGTAGGTGTCGGACGCCGCCCGTCGCACCGCCCGCCGGCAGGCCGCGTCCTCCCCCAGGCAGGCCTGGTGCATCCAGGGCAGCAGCTCCAAGAGCGGCAGCCGGGCGGCCAGGTGGTTGGCCAGCGCCGAGCGGGAGGCCTCCCGGATCATGGCGCCCAGCGGACCGGGGATGTCCTCCTCGACGAGCTCCAGCAGCAGCTCCAGGGCCTCGTCGGGCTCGCCCCGGGCCGCGTGGATGTCGGCCAGGCGGTAGCGGGCGTAGCCGGAGAGCTCCGGGTCCCGCTGGCCGCGGACCATCTTGTAGGCGCTCCGCGCCCGATCCAGATCGCCCTGCCGGTAGTGGTGGTCCCCCACCGCGAGCTTGGCCATCTCGACGTACGGGGTGCCCCGGTAGTGCCGGACCACCCGCGCCACCTCCTCGAAGCTGTCCCCCTGCCCGAGCCGGGTGAGCAGCACGGCCCGGAACAGGGTGAGCCGACCGTCCTGGTCGACGGCGTCGGGCGAGGCCTCGAGGGCCTGCTCGTACCAGCGCAGCGCCAGCTCGAGCTGGAGCCACGCCGGCGAGGTGGGCAGGGGCATGCGCCACGGGTTCGACGCATCCTCTTCGAGGACCAGGCGGGCCTCGTCGCGGAACAGGTCCCCCAGCTCCGCCAGGGCCCGGGCCCGGGTGGCGGCGTCCGGGGCGCCATCGAGCACCCGTGTCACCTGCCGGCGGCGGGCCTCCACGTCCTCGAGGGTGCGGGCGGGGCTGCGTTCCGCATCCCCCGACAGGGTCATGGTCTCCCACGGCACCAGGCTGGGGTCGCGGCTCCAGGCCACCCGGGGCCCGTCCGCCGCCGCGGCGTCCGGGAGGCCGAGGAGGGCCATCAGCGCCACCACGAGCGTGGCGAGGGCCGGGAGCGGGGACCGGATCGGGACCATGCCTCCTCCGGGGCGGGTGGACGGTGCACCGTAGCGCGACGTGGGCTGATCCGTGCCGCGTCGTGACCGCACGTGAAGGGGCACCCGTTGCGGATCCCATCGGCTCCGCGCATCCTCGCCCCGGAGGTTCCATGACCCGCGCCGCCTGGCTACGCGCCCTGCCGCTCCTCCTGCTCCTCGCCTGCACCGGCGGCGAGGATCCCCTGGACACCGGGGACACGGACGACACCGGGGACACGGAGGACACCGGGGACACGGGGGACACCGGGGACACGGACGAGACCCCCGTGGACGCGGACGAGGACGGCTTCACCGACGATGTCGACTGCGACGACTCCGACCCCGATGTGAACCCGGATGCGCCCGAGTCCTGCAACGGCATCGACGACGATTGTGACGAGCTGGTGGACGACGCCGATCCCGACATCGTCGACGCGGGGATCTTCTACGAGGACGCCGATCAGGACGGCTTCGGGGCCGACGACGGTGAGATCCTGGCCTGCGATCAGCCTCCGGGCACGGCCCTCGAGGCGGGGGACTGCGACGACGCGACCGGCGCCGTCTACCCGGGCGCCGACGAGATCTGCGACGGGCAGGACAACGACTGCGACGCGCTGGTGGACGACCTGGATGATGACGTGGTGGATCCGCCGACGTGGTGGGCCGACGGCGACATGGACGGCTTTGGCGACCCCGCCCTCCCGACCGGGGCCTGCGAGGCGCCCGAGGGCCATGTGGACAACGACCTGGACTGTGACGACGGCGACGTCCTGGTGGGCGAGGCGGTCCCCTGGTGGCTCGACGGGGACGGCGACGGGTACGGCGGCACGACCACCACCGTGGCCTGCGATCGTCCCGTCGACCACGTGGACAACGATCAGGACTGCGATGACGGCGACTTCGACATCTCGCCGGATGCGGACGAGGTCTGCGATGGCGGGGTCGACAACGACTGCAATGGGGTGGCCGACGATCGCGACAGCGGGGTGGTGGATCCGTTGACCTGGTATGTGGACGACGACGACGACGGCTACGGCGATCCCGACGCCCCCACCACCGCGGCGTGCGTGGCCCCGAGCGGGTACGTGGAGGACGACACGGACTGCGATGACTCGGACCACACGGTGCATCCGACGCGGTTCGACTTCGACGACGACAAGGACAACGACTGCGATACCTCCATCGACGAGGACGTGGGCAGCGAGACCACCACCCACGACATCGACATCCAGACCGTCTGGAACACCCACTGCACGCGCTGCCATGGCAGCTCGGGGGGCCTGTCCCTGACCTCCTCGGCGTGGTCGAAGATCGTGGATGTGCGCAGCGGCGACATCGCCACCATGGACCTGGTGGAGCCCGGCGATCCGCGGAACAGCTACCTGTGGCGCAAGGTCGAGGGCACCCACCTGGGTGCGGGGGGCAGCGGCTCCACCATGCCCATCGGCGGGAGCCTGTCCAGCAGCGAGCTGGACGACATCGAGACCTGGATCCTGGAGGGCGCCGTCCGCTAGCACGGGGAGCGGCCGGCTCCCCAGCACCCGGATCCGGCGTCCGGGCGCACCCCGCCCATGAGAAGACCCCCGACCCGCCCGAGGGCGCGCCGGGGGTCCCGTCTCGAAGCCGGCCTGGCGGCCGGTCCTACTCGGGGAGGAGGTCGATCTCGACCTCGCCGTTGCCGGTCTGGGCATTCGAGGAGTTGGACTGGTTGTCGCCGGTGTTGAGGCTGCCGCCCCCACCGCCGGCATAGTAGTGGCCGCCGCCGCCGGTGTAGCCGCCACCGCCGCCGCTCCCCCAGAAGCTGCTGCAGGAGGTTCCGCCGAGCCAGGAGCTGAAGCAGTAGCCGCCGCCGCCGCCACCGCCGAAGCCGCCGTCGCCGAACCAGTTGGAGCCCTCGCCGCCCCGGGTGTAGGCGTCGGCCCGGGCCGAGGACTCCCAGGCGGTGCCGTCGCCCATGTAGCCGGCGCCACCGCCCCCGTAGTAGCTGGAGCCGCTGGTGCCGTAGCCGGCGCCGAAGCCCGACGAGGTGCTGCTGGTGCTGCAGCCGGTCCACGACGACGACGTGCCGCTGCGGGCGCTGCCACCCGCCTGACCGGCGCAGGCCGAGAAGTTGCTCCGCCCGGCGGCGCCGCCGCCCGCCGCCGCCATCAGGACGTCGGTGCCGTTGAGGACGACGAAGGTGCCGCCGCCGCCACCGGCCGAGTAGCTGCTCCCCGTCTGGCCCGACTGGCCGACCAGGATGTCGATCTCGTCGCCCTCGAGCAGGTCGAAGTCGCCCCGGAGGCGGGCGCCGCGGTGCCCGGACACGCCGGAGGAGGAGCCCGAGCCGCCCTGGGCACCCCAGGCCTCGATCCGGTAGGTACCGTCGAAGGGCACGGTCCAGGTCTGGATGCCGCCGCTCACCGTCAGCTCGTCGTTGGCGATGGGCGTGCCCTCGTACTCGAGCTCGCAGGCCGAGGCGGACGGACCCCGGTAGCCGCTCGCACCGCAGGGGGTGAACACCCGCGGGCCCCGCCACTTGCGGACCTCGACGAGCTGGGTCTGGGTCAGGGTCTCGAAGCCGTCGGTGATGGTGACGGTGCAGACGAAGTCGTCCAGGTCCACCGTCTCGTCGGCCCGGATGGTGTCGCCGGGGCGATCCACCGTGTCGGTCGCCGTGAAGCTGGCCCCGTTCCGGGTCCAGGAGATGGTGACCTCGATGTCGTCGCCGTCGGCATCGACGGGCTCGTCGGCGATGAAGCAGGTGAAGTCTTCCTCGGGGGCCGGCTCCTCCGGGGTGACACCGATGGGCGGGTTCGTGGGCGGCTTGTTCACCACCTCGACCACTTCGGAGGTGAGGGGTGCGCCGTCGGTGTCGCCGTCGTTGGGGGTGATGGTGACCGAGACCGTGTCGCCGCGGTCGAACCAGGTCAGGCCGTCGAGGGTGGATCCGCTGGCCGAGACGGCGGCGCTGTTCACCGACCAGGCCGTGGTGTAGCTGATCCGGTCGCCGTCCACGTCCTCGACGGTCACGCTCGGGAAGAGGGTGCTGTCGGTGTAGAGCGGCGAGGGCTCCAGGGTGATCCCGGAGAGGACCGGCGGGGAGTTGATGGCGGTGACGGGCGCGCTCATCACGGGCTTGCCGGTCGCCTGGCCGTCGGTGGGGGTCACCTCGACCGTGAGCTTGTCGCCCTTCACGAAGGTCCGGTCGGGGAGGACCTCGCCCTCGTGGACCAGCTCGCCGTTGACGTACCACTTGGCGCTGACGCTGATCTCGTCACCGTCGGCGTCGTAGGGGTCGACCAGCGAGAAGGTCTGGCTGTCGGTGGCCTGGGGGGTGGTGTCGTCGATGGTGACGCCGCCCAGCACCGGCCGGGTGTTGTCGATGACCACCACCGGGCTCATGCGCGGCTCACCCGTGTCGTCGCCGTCGTTGGGCGTGGCCTGACACCGGATGAGGTCGTCCCGACCGAACCGGGCGCCGTCGATGGTGGGCGTGGTGGCCACCTCGACCCCGTTGACGATCCAGGCGACGTCGATGTTCGGCATGTCGCCATCGGCGTCGAACCAGCCCACGGGCTCGCAGGTGAGGATCGCATCCTCGACGAGCTCCTCGGGGCCGATCACCGCCCCCTCGATGCTGGGCGGGGTGTTGGCGATGGTGACGCGGTTGCTGGCCACCGGCTCGCTCTCGGACGCGCCGTCCACGGCGACCGCCTCGACCCAGACCTCCTGGTTCTTGTCGAAGAACTCGCCGGTCAGCCGGTTGCCCTCGACGTCGAGGGCCGTGCCGTCCACGTACCAGGTCAGGTCGATCTGCGGCTGGTCACCGTCCACGTCGTCGGCGCTGGCGGTGGCGGTGAGGGTGCCGAAGGTGTCCACGCCCTTGAGCGGGGTGATGCGGACCTCGGTGATCTCGGCCGGGGTGTTGGCGATGGTGACCTCGGCCGAGGCCTCCTCGGTCACGGCGGCGGTGGTCTCGCCGTCGGTCACGGTGACGGTCACGCGCCACGACTGGCCCTTCTCGGTGCGGCCGGCGGGCACCGTCTCGCCCTGGAAGTCGGCGGTCACGAAGGACGCTCCGCCGGGCTCGCGGACCTCCCAGGCGTAGACGATGGAGATGGGGTCGTCGTTGGGGTCCGTCGGCTCGCTGTCGAAGACCACCTGGAGGTCTTCGAGGGTCGTGGGCTCGGCGGGCTCGATGCGGACCTCGGGACCCGTGGGGGGTTGGTTGCACGCCGCCGCGACGAGGGCCAGGCCGGAGAGGCCCAGGCCGTACAGGCTGGTGCGGCGGTGGGTCAGGCGCATCATGCTGCCTCCTGGAACGGGCGCGGGGCGGTTCGGAGCCGCGCGGGGAGTGGGGAGGTTACCAGGGCGGTTCAAGGGGTGGTTGATAGTTCCCTGACAACCGTGCCAGGCGTCAAGCACCTGTCAGGCGGAAGCGGGGCGCATGGGGCGATCCCGCATCAGGAAGGACACGTGCCGTCAGGGGGTCGAACGGATCACCGGCGTCGATCTGGCCCTCGCTGTCCGCGGTCGGGTGCAGGTGTGCGAGGCGGTCCTGTCACGGGACGGGGTCGGCACGGCGCGGTCGCGGTATGCTCGCCGCGCATGTGGTCCTGGATCGACGAGCTCGGAGAGGCGCCGCTCACCGAGGAGCAGCGGGCGGCGCTGCGCGACGCGGTCGGGGTCAACTCGGCCGGCTACGACCCGTGGGGCTTCCACCTCGAGACGGCCGAGCGGACGCTGCGGGTGATCCGTCCCCTGTACGAGGACTGGTTCCGGGTCCGGGCCTGGCACACCGAGCGCGTGCCCCCCGGTCGCGTGATGGTGGTGGCCAACCACGGCGGCCAGATCCCCCTCGATGGGATGCTCCTCGCCATGGCCATGCTCGTCGACGTGGATCCACCACGACTCGTCCGCGGCATGGTGGAGCGCTGGGTCCCGGGCCTGCCGTGGCTCTCGACCCTGTTCACCCGCTGCGGGCAGGTGGTGGGGGATCCGGCCAACTGCGAGGAGCTGCTCCGCCGCGACCAGTCGGTGATGGTCTTTCCCGAGGGGGCGAAGGGGATCGGCAAGGACTGGTGGCACCGCTACCAGCTCCAGAGCTTCGGCAGCGGATTCGTCCGGCTGGCCCTCGAGACGGGCACGCCCATCGTCCCGGTCGCCATCATCGGCAGCGACGACATCTACCCGGCGCTGGTGTCCTCGCGGCGCCTGGGGCGGCTGGTCGGGGCGCCGCACCTGCCGCTCACCCCCACCTGGCCCTGGCTGGGACCGCTGGGACTGGTCCCGCTGCCGGTGCAGATCCACCTCCGCTTTGGCGACCCCATCACGGTCGAGGGCGATCCCGACGCCCCGGACGCCGATATCGAGACCCACGTGGCCCGGGTGCGGGGGGCCATCCAGGCCCTGCTCGACGAGGGGCTCCGGGCCCGCCCCGAGCTTCAGAAGCTCGACCGGGTGACCCGCTGGGCTCGCCGATGAGGGTGCTGCTCACCGGGGCGGCGGGCAGCCTGGCCCGGGATGTGGCCCGCGCCCTCGAGGACGCCGGGCACGAGGTCACCGGCCTGGACGTGCGCCCTCGCCGGGACCCCTCCACGCCGGCCGTGTTCGAGCGGGTGAAGCGCTACGATCACCGCCGGGTGGCCGAGGTCTTCCGGACCCACCGTCCCCGGGCGCTGGTCCACCTGGGGGTGCGGTCGGGGGGCTTCCAGGCCCAGGCGCGTCAGCGCTACACCCAGAATGTGCTCGGGACCCGTCACCTGCTCGAGCTGGCCCGGCGCTCGGCCCTGGACCGGGTCGTGGTCCTGGGGACCTACCACGTCTACGGCGCCCACCCCCACAACCCCACCTTCCTCCGCGAAGACGCCCCGCTCCAGGCGGTGCAGACCTTCCCGGAGCTCCTCGATGTGGTGGAGCTCGACCACACGGTCACCAACTTCCTGTGGCGCCATCGCAACGTGCCGACCGTGCTGCTGCGACCGGTCAACATCGTGGGTCCGCGGCTGAACAACCAGGTCTCCACCCTGCTCCGGGCCCGGCGCTGTCCGCGGCTCCTGGGCTACAACCCGATGCTCCAGTTCCTCCACGCCGAGGACCTCGTCCACGCCATCCGGGCCGCGGTGGAGAGCGAGGTCTGGGGGGTGTTCAACGTGGCCGGCGAGGGCGCCATCCCCTGGGGCCGGGCCATCCGGGCGGCGGGGGGGCGGCCGCTCACCCTGCCCCACCCGGTCGCCTACCCGGCGGTGCGCGCCCTCTCGCGGGTGGGGGTCGCCTTCCCCGAGCACCTGATGGACTTCTTCCGCTACCCGGTCATCGTCTCGGACGGTGTGTTCCGGGAGCGCGTCGGCTGGCGCCCCCGCTGGAGCCTCATGGACACCCTGGCGGCACTGCGGGGAGCATGAGGGGGGCCGGATCGGGACGACCGCCCCAGGCCGGGCCCGGAGCGGTCGCACAGGACGGGGCAGCCGCCGTCAGGAGCGGCCGGTCTCCATGCGGTAGGTCTGGAGTCCACCGTTGGAGAACTGCATCTTGACGCGGCCATCCTGGCGCTCGACGGAGACCGGTCGACGGGTGCGCGCCGACAGCTCCTTGGCCCGGTCGATGGCGTCCTTCCGGCCGTTGACCGTGATGACTTCACGCCCGTTGTTCAGGTTGAACAGGGTCTTCTTGCTCTGCGCGACGGTGGCGATGGCGTCCTCCCGGAGTGGGCGCGGGCCCGGGCCCGCGGCGGGGTGGTCCCAAGGTGGGGGCCGGCGAGCGAACCCCGCGCCGTCGAGGTGCGGCCTGGACGCCCGGCATCGGCCGTCCGCGGGCCGCACGTCGAGCGCTGCCCTCCGGACACCCCTTGTGTAGGGGACCGCCAGGGCCCCGTCAAGGCACCGGGAGGGACGCTTCGAGGCGCCTGGCGCGTTACCCGAGACCATCCATCGCGACCCCTGGAGGTCCCGTGCCTCGCTGGCTCCTCGTCGCCCTCACCTGCCTGGCCGCCGCCGTGGCCCACGCCGGGGACCTGGACTTCGGGTACGTGCCCGCCCCCGGTCCTAGCGAGAACCCCGCCTTCCTGGTGACCCCCAAGCGGGCGGTGTCGAGCCTGCGGGTGGTCATCGAGGCCGGGGGGCGGGACTTCACCTTCAACCGGGGCGGGCTGCCCGCCGGGGAGCAGGCCCGGTTCGAGTGGCGTCGCGACGATGCGGTCACCGAGGCCACGGCGTGGGTGCAGGCGGAGTTCACCGACTCCACCACCGAGGAGGTCCAGGTCCCGTTCTCGTGGAGCTTCGGGGCCCCGTTGAAGGTCGACCTCTCGGGCGCGACCGCCGATGTGAAGGCCCGGACCCTGACCGTCTCGGTGACCGCCCGGGTCCAGGACGCCGAGATCACGGCCTACGGTGCGGGGAAGAAGGTGCTGGACCAGCGCCGGGTCCCCATCGGCGACGGACCGGGCGACATCGAGGTCCCCTGGGTGGGGCGGCCCGAGGACGTGGTCCTCCTCGACATCAAGCTCAACGGGGACAATGCCTGGGCCGGCTTCACCTACTCGCCGTGGTTCCTCGACATCCCCCACGAGGACGTGCTGTTCGAGACCAACTCCGATGTCATCCGGCCCGAGGAGGAGCCCAAGCTCGAGGACACCCTCCGCCAGCTCCAGGAGGTCCTCGAGAAGTACGGCCCGGTGGTGCCGGTGAAGCTCTACCTGGCGGGCTGCACCGACACGGTGGGCGATCGGGCCTCGAACCGGGACCTCTCGCGCCGCCGGGCCCGGTCCATCGCCCGCTGGCTCCGGCAGCACGGCTACGACAAGCCCATCTTCTACTACGGCTTCGGCGAGGAGCTGCTGGCCGTCCCCACCGGCGACGGGGTCGACAACGCCGCCAACCGGCGGGTGCTCTACATGGTGGGCGCCAACCCCCCGCCGCCCGGATCGGGCATCCCGCAGGTACGCTGGATTCCCCTGTAGCGCCCGCTACGCCGCGCCGGTCGTCCCGCGCCGATCGGGGCCCCCTCGGCCTTCGACAGCCGGGCTGCCTGCGACGTTCTGACGCATGGGGTTGGTGCACCCGGCCCTCGTGTCGTAGGTAGCAGCCCGAACCCCATGGAGGTCCCATGCGCACCCTGACCCTGAGCACCGCGCTGCTCGCCCTCGTGGCCTGCGGCGGCACTCAGACCACCACCACCCCGACCCAGACCGAGGCCCCCACCGAGAAGAAGGAGGAGATGGCCAAGAAGGAAGAGGCCGAGAAGATGGAGGAGAAGGCCGAGGACAAGGAGGAGATGGCCGCCGGCGGCGTGGAGGTCGGCAAGGACGATGGTGGCGAGTACCCCGAGGTGGTCGTCGAGTCCAAGGGCAACGAGATGGCCTACAAGCAGGAGTCCATCACCCTGAAGGCCAACACGAAGACCCGCATCATCATGAAGAACAACGCCACCAGCGATGCCATGAAGCACAACGTGGTCATCGTGAAGAAGGGCCACGAGGACGAGGTCGGTCAGGCCGGCGTCGGTGTGGGCCCGAGCGGCAACTACGTGCCGGCGGACAACCCCAACGTCCTCGCCGCCACCGAGATCGCCGACCCGGGCGAGAGCACCACCGTCGTCGTGGAGCTCCCGGCGGGCGAGTACTCGTTCATCTGCACCTTCCCCGGGCACTACGTGCTCATGCGGGGCACGGTCGTCGTCGAGGAGTGAGCCCATGCAGACCACCGACTTCGTCGCGACGGTCTTCGATGGCGAGAGCCACCCCGACAAGGCCACGGTGGCGTTCACCATGGCCCTCAAGGCCGCCGAGAAGGGCCACTCCGCCACGATCATCCTGATGGCGCAGGCCGTCCACCTGGGCAAGCCCGGCGGGGCCGCCGGCCTCGACATCGGCGCCCCGTTCCGGCCGGTGGCCGACCTGATGTCCGACTACCTCGAGCAGGGCGGCACCATCGCCGTGTGCGGGGCGTGCATGAAGCACAATGGCCTCGCCGAGAGCGATCTCGACGACCGCTTCCCGGTCATCAACGCCGATGACGTGGTGGACCTGGTCATGAACGCCCGGGGTGGCCTGCAGGTCACCTGACCGGGGCGTCCTCGGCCGCCCCGTCGATGCCCGGCGGGGCGTGCCGCTGGATGGCGCTCTCCAGGTCGGCCTCCGGCGGGTGGAGGCCATCCGGGACCGGCTCGCCCAGGGTCTCGAAGATCCGGGCCACCTGGTAGCGGTTGATGCGGGCCGCCGCCTGGGCCGGCCCGAGGGCGTCCCGGACGGCGTCCCCGTCTCCGCGGTGGGCGTGGAGCTGGGCCAGGTTGAGCAGGCTGTGCGCCAGCAGCATGCCGTGGTGCCGGGGGCGGGCCCAGTGGATCACCCGGCGGATCTCGGCGAGGGCCTCGTCCCGACGATCCAGCACGGCCAGGGCCTCGGCCCGGGCACTCCGGGCGTGCACGTCCTCGTAGGGGTCCAGGGCTGGATCCGCGAGGAGCGCGTCGAGGCGGCGCAGCGCCTCGCGATGGCGCCCCTGCCGCAGGTCGATCTCCACCAGGTTGTTCCGCGCCGCCAGGATGGTCCGCGGATGTCCCAGCCGCTCGGCGAGGGCCAGGGTGTCCTCGAACGTCTCCCGGGCCGCCTCGACCTCGTCGCGCTGGAGGTAGACGCTGGCCAGGTGGTTCAGCGCCACCACCCGCTGCAGATCGGCCTCGTGGGCCTCGAGCAGCGCGGCGGCGCGCCGGCAGTGGTGCAGCGCCTCGTCCAGGTGACCTTGGCGGCGGAGACAGACCCCGAGTCGGCTCTCCAGGATGGCCCGCAGCACGGTGCCGCGGGGCGCCACCCGCAGCCCCTCCCGGGCCAGCCTCACCGCCTCGTCCAGCCGTTGCCGGTAGGTGGCGATGGAGCACAGGACCTGCAGCGCGCGGGCCTGGCCGCGCGCGTCGCCCGCGTCGGCCCACACCGCTCGGGCGCGCTCGAGGTGCGCGGTGGCTTCGTCGTAGTCGGTGGCCTGGAAGCGCAGCGCACCGAGCTCCCGGCTGGCCTCGGCCTCGAGGAGGGCATCGTCGAGCGCCCGGGCACCGTCGAGCGCGCTCCGGACGTGGGCCTCGGGGCGCTCCCCCGGCCCGTCCACCGTGCGGAGGGCCACCCCCAGCTCGATGGCGGCGCGGCACCGGACCGGCTCGGGGAGGTCCGCCTCGGCCAGCAGCGCCCGGAGGGCCGGGATGGCGTCGTCCGGGGCATCGCAGGCCACCCGGACCATGGCTTCGGCGAGGCGTCTCAGGGGGCCCTCCGTGGGCGAGGTGGCCCCGAGGCGCTCGAGACGCTTCGCCCGCTCGGCCCCGGGCAGGACCCGGTCGCTCGCCAGGACGATGGTGAGGTCGAGGGCATCGGCCACGGCGCCCTCCCCGGTGCGCCGGGCCAGCGCCGCCGCCCGGTCCAGCAGGGTGAGCCAGCGCGGGGCGTCGGTCTGGGCCGGGATCCAGCGCTCGAGGAGGGGCAGTACCGGGAGGAGATCGCCGTGATGGCCCGGTCGGCTCGCCTGGATGCAGGCCGCCAGATCCTCGGCCAGCCGGCGTGCCCGGGCCATGGCCGGCCCCGGGCGGGGGCCGTGGACGGCGCGGCCCAGGCGGGCCCCCTCCTCGAGCACGAAGCGGCGGTACCGGCTGCGGGTCCGTCCCTGGGGATCCCGCCGGTCGAGGGCGTCGGTGGCGAAGCGGTGCACGATGGGGTGCAGGCGGAGCGTGTCGCCGTGCCGCTGGACCAGGCTGGCATCGGCGAGGGTGTCCAGCACCTCGGGGCCGGCGTCCACCACCGCCTCGGCCGCGTCCTCGGGGATGGCGCCGCGGAAGGTGGAGAGGGCCGCGAGCGCGTCGCGCCCCGGCTCGGAGAGCATCTCCCACGACGCCTGGAGCGTGGCGCCCAGGCTGCGGTGCCGCGCGGGCCGGGTGGGATCCTCGAGGCGTCCGAGGGCCTCCACCGCCTCGGCCAGGCTGGTGCGGGCGGCCCGGGCGGCGGCCAGCTCCAGGGCCAGAGGGAGCCCCTCGGTGCGGGTGACGAGGGCGTCGAGGGCCTGCTCGTCCGGTGGCATGGCGGCGCCGAGGGCCGTCAGGCGCGCCTTCAGGAGCGCGACCGAGGCCTCGCGATCCAGGCCGGCCAGGCGCAGGACCGCCTCGGCCACGTCGCCCACCGGGCGGCGCGAGCTGGCCACCACGCGCACCGTCCCGCAGGCCTCGGCCACCGAGACGAGCTGCCGGGCGTCCTCCGCGAGCTGCTCCAGGTTGTCGAGACCCCACACCATAAGACGGCCTCGGCTGGCCCGGATGATCTGGGCGGACAGGGAGGGGGTGGCGCGCAGGCCGATCCCGAGGGCCCTGGCGATGGCGTGGAGCGCCTCCTCGGCCTCGGTGGCCTCCTCCAGTCGGATGAGGACGCCGACGCCGCCGGCGGCGCGGTGGGCGCGCAGGACCGCCTCGAGCAGGCAGGTCTTGCCGACGCCGCCGGGACCGCACAGGGTCAGCCATCGACCGGGCCCCTCGTGCCAGCGACGGACCGTGGCGAGGGCCTCCTGGCGACCGAGGAGGGTCGGACCGGCATCGACGTCGCCCCATCCCCTGGAGACGGGCCCGTCGGCGAGGCGCCCGGGCGGCCGGGGGAGCTCGAGCCGGTACCCCTCGCCGTGGATGGTGAGGAGGTGTCGGGGCTGGCTCGGGTCCACCTCGAGCTTCCGGCGCAGGCGGGACCAGGTCACGTCCACCGCCCGGCTGCGGGGGTCGTCGGTCCCCCAGATGTCCTGGAGCAGGGACAGCCGCGAGACGGCCCGGGGTGCTCGACGGGCCACCGCCGCCAGCACGGCCCGCTCCCGGCCCGACAGCCGGCCGCTGCCCTCCACGCCCTCGAAGCGGCCACTCTCCAGGTCGACCCGGACGCCCGACAGGTCCAGGGTGTGGGTCCGCTCGCCCACCGATGGCCTCCTGACCCGCCCCGTCCGGGGGGCGGACGGCTCCCGTAACGATCGTAACGTCCGGTCGGCCAGCCCGGTGCCGTACCTCATCAGCGTGCCGCCACTCCTCGCGGACCGGAGGTCGTCATGGCAGCCCTCGCCCACCGTCACCGTCACCCCGCCCACCGGGACCCCGCCCGCGACCCCGCCCAGGGCCTGCTCGCGGACCACGGCCACCCGGAGCTGGGTACCCTCGTGGGG
>CAZPJM010000037.1:0-27007 GCA_964586865.1 uncultured Enterobacteriaceae bacterium | reverse complement strand
AGGGCCCCGAGGGCGGGCGCGAAGGTGGGCTTGAGCAGGCAGGCCACGGCCAGCATCCCGCCGGCTCCGCCCCGCAGGCCCACGATGGCCAGCACCGCCATCAGCGGGCTCATCTGACCCACATAGGTACCGGCCCCCAGGATGATCCCCAGCAGCACGAGCCCCGGGAGCCCCACGCCCTCCCGGGCGTCCCCGGGGGGCCCGCGCCGGGCCAGGATGACGGCCAGGATCCCGGCGAGCCCCATGGCCCCCCACCAGGCCACGGCCCCCAGGTCCATGCCCAGGGGGCCCAACAGGGGCGCCAGCGCCTCGGCCAGGAGGGGATGGCCCAGGTAGGGCATGGTGACGGGCCCGCGCTGCAGGGCGTCCAGGATCTCGAGATCGTAGGGCGAGGCCCCGCGCCACGCCGCCACCGCCGCCCCCACATAGGCATGCCCATCGCGGATCAGCGCCGGATCGGCCATCGGCTCCATCAGGGCGGCCACCCCCACCAAGCTGACGGCCCCGGCCAGGCGCCCCCACCGGGAGGAGGTCGGGTCGCTCGCCGTGTTGGCATCCCGTTCCGGGCGGGTCTCGGTGGGGCTCAACCCGGCTCCTGCGGGCGACGGGGCGGCCGGGCCTGGAGGCGCCGGATGGCCTGGAGGCCCACGGGGTCCGAGACCAGCACACCGGGACGGGCTTCCTCGATCCGCCGCGCCACGGAGTGGGCCTCGGCGAGGGGGAGCCGATGGGCCAGGATCAGGGTCGTGTCCACGGTGTCCAGCACCACCCGGGCGAAGCCGGGCGCGCCGGCCTCGTGGGGAGGGAGGGACAGCACGGAGACCGGGCCCAGCTCGGCCCACGGCAGGTGCCGACGGCCAAGGGTGATGCCGCGCACGCCCACCTCGAGCAGGTGGGTCGTCGGCCCTCGGGCCAGACCGCGCAGGATGAGGCCCACCACGAGGGCGATGCTGCCGCCGAGGCTCACCGCGAGGGACAGGAGCCACAGCAGGCCCCAGGAGGCCGAGAGGTGGACGGGGAGCCAGAAGAGCGCGACAGCGCTGCTCGTCAGGGTGATCGCCAGGAGGAGGGCCAGGAGCGTGAAGCCCAGCACGACGGGCATCTCGCGGGCGGGCGGCGTGCCGGGGCGGCGGCCCCCGTCATGGATGGTCAGGACCTCGCGCTCCAGGTCCACCCGGGGGCCGGGTCGACGGGCGCGGCGGAAACCCCGGGGGAGATCGGCGACATGGGGCCTCTCGCGCGGCACGCGCCCTCCACCGTCCCAGCTTATCCCGACGCGGCCGGGCCACGCCCGGGCGGGCGTCCGGGACGGCGCCGCCGGCGCGGGGTAGGGCGGCCCGACGGGAGGTGCCGTGGACCCCGAGAGCTTCGCCGACGCCGTGGGCTGGCCGGCCCCACGCCGCCTGGGTGTGCTGCTGGCCCTGCGCGCCGCCGAGGGCGACACGGTGCTGGACGGCCCGGACGGGACCTGGACGGCGGGCCTGCACCCGCTGCTGGTGCCCCTGTGGCGCGACCCGGAGGGCGGGGTGGGCGGCCTCCTGCGCTGGCCCACCCCCCACCCGGGCATGGATCTGCCCCTGGTCCACCAGGCCCCTGGGACGCCGTGGACCCTGACGCTGGTGGACCGCAGCGTGGATGCTCACCTGGTCCGGGCCCTGGCCACCGCCGACGCCACTTCCCGCCCCCCGCCCCCGAGCTTGGAGGAGGTCGCGGCCGCCCTGCACCCCCCCGGGACGGTCGGTGCCTCCGGCCTGCCCCTGGCGGCCTGGCTCCTGCGCCACGTGGGGGCCCGTCACGACGAGCTGGAGACCCGGGCCCTCGCCTTCCTGGAGCGCGGCGATGCGATGGCCGCCCAGGTCACGGCCGACCGCGCCTGCCGCGGCAGCGAGGGCTGGGCCCGCCCCCATGGCTTCCGGGCCCGCCTGCTCGCCCGCCTCGGCGCCCTGGACGAGGCCCGCGACGCCGCTGCCACCGCCTTCACCGAGCCCGTCTGGACCCTGGGGGGGCACCTGGACCAGGTGGCCCGGCTGGCCGGCTGGTCCCGGGTCACCTCGGTGGGCTACCGGCGGCTGCTCGCCCGCGCCGAGAAGCCCCCCGCCGATCGGGCCGCCCACCTCCTCGACGCCTGTGCCATCGAGGGCGGCGACTGGGACGGGGTCCGCGAGCCGGTCGCGGCGCTGTACCGCGAGGCCGGCCTGGAGGCGGTGGCGCGGTGGGTCGCCGGCCCCTGAGGCCGGCTCAGGCGGCCCCGCGAGAGGCCTCGTCGGCGGCGGGATCGTCCACCACCCGCCAGTCCCGCACCCGCAGGGCCGGGACCACCAGATCCCGGGCCAGCTCGTGGACCTCGGGGGCGGCCAGGACCCCGTCCGGGCCCACGAAGATCAGGTCGAGGGCGTTGGTCGCGTGGACCTGCTCGCCCACGAGCAGGTGGTGCTCCACCCGGAGCAACCGTCCCTCGAAGCCGGTGGCGCGGGTGTCCACCACGAAGCGCTGGAGCGGGGCCAGCTCGCGGCGGTAGACGATCCGCTGGGCGGCCACCACCGGATTCACGCCGCGCGCCCGCCAGCGGGACCACGCGCCCGAGCGCATGATCCACGCGGTGCGCCCGAGCTCCATGACCTCGGCATAGGCGGCCTGGTTCATGTGGAGGTTGAGGTCGATCTGGCGGAGCCGCACCCGCCTGGGCAGGCGCACCACCCGCGCGCCATCCCGGGCCGCGCGGGCCCGGACGGCGAGGGGCATGGTCCGGAGGAGGTAGCCGAGCATGGCGACCCCCCTACCCGGAAGGGGCGGTCCTGTCCTGGGGAATCCAGGGGGGCCGAGGTGCGACAGAAGGGTCGCAGGCGGTGTCATGACATCGACACGGTCGGGCTCTTCGCACGGCACGGACCTTGCGGTACCAGAATCCCCCGGCGCCTCTGCGTCGGGGCCGCTCCTCGACCCACCCTTCCTCCCTCTGGAGGTCTCTCGTGATGCAGCGCCGTCGCCGTGGCCAGCCCGCCCCGGACACCGCCCCCTCTCCCGCCGCGCCCGAGCCGGCCTGGACCCACGCCGTCTCCACCGCGCCCAGCAACGAGGAGATCGTGGCCCTCGTCAGCCAGCAGGCCGTCTCGTCCGACGAGGCGAGCTGGCTCCTCCAGGTCGACGCCTCCGCCCTCGAGGCGGGGACGGAGCCGCAGCAGGAGGCCGAGGCCCCGGCGGTCGAGGAGGCCCCTCCGGAGACGGGTCCGCCGGTCCGTCGCCCCGCCGGCCGTCTGGGTGGCGTGTTCGACGACCATCGCGAGCAGGCCCCCCGGATGAGGCTCACCCTGTCTGCCAACCAGCGGGCCGAGCTCGCCCACTTCAAGCGCCGCTGGGAGGCGAACCGGTCCCGCTACGAGGCGGTGGCCGCCCAGGCGGGGGTTCCCGCCCTCCTCATCGCCGCCATCCACTACCGCGAGTCGGGCATGGACTTCGGGACCTACCTCCACCAGGGCGATCCCCTGGGGCGCCCGGCGGTGAACCACCCGCGGAGCATCCCCATCTTCCACGTCTGGGAGGAGGCGGCCATCCACGCCCTGGCCAGCAAGCGCGGGGTGGCCGACAGCCTGGACCTCACCGCCGAGACCACCGACCGGTCGGCCATCGCCACCTACGCCGAGGCCTACAACGGGCTCGGCTACCACTACCGGGATCTGGAGAGCCCCTACGTCTACGCCGGCTCGGACCGCTACACCGGGGGTCGCTTCGTCGCCGACGGCCGCTTCGACCCCAACAGCATGGACGGCCGGGTCGGGATCCTCACCATCTACGAGGCCATCGAGGGCGGTGGGGCCGATCTGGGGCCGGTCCGGGACCCGTGGGAGGCGGTGGCGGCCGGCGAGCGGCTCCTCCGGATCGGGGCCCGCGGTGATGCGGTGCGCACCCTCCAGGAACGACTGGGGGAGCTCGGCTACGACCTCGACGTGGACGGCGCCTTCGGTCCGCAGACCCACTCGGTGGTGCGCCGCTTCCAGGCCGACAATGGGCTCGATGTGGACGGGGTGGTCGGGCCGGCCACGGTCGCCGCCTTCGAGGGCGCGGCTCGGGCCCGCGATCCGGGCACCGAGGAGGTCACCGAGGGGACCGGGGAGCAGGAGGAGACCACGCCGGAGCAGACCACGCCGGAGCAGACCACGCCGGAGCAGACCACGCCGGAGGCGGCCCGGGAGGTGGATCCGGCCTGGGCGGCCATCCGCGACGGGGATCTGCTGTCCCGGGGCGCGCGGGGCGCCGCGGTCCGCGTCCTCCAGCAGCGGCTGGTGGAGCTGGGCGAGCGGATCGGCGTGGACGGGATCTTCGGCCCCCGCACCCGGGCGGCGGTGGTGGCGGCGCAGCGTCGCCTCGGCGTCCAGGTGGACGGGGTGGTGGGTCCCGAGACCAGCGCCGCCCTGGACGCGGCCCTCGGGAGGTAGGCGGCCGGTGGGCTCGGGGGCTCAGTCCCCCCGCCGCCGGCGCACCACCACCTCGCCCACGCAGCGGGTGTAGTCGAGCCCCAGGTCGAGGGGGAAGCGGGCCAGACCCTCGGCGCGGAGCCGGGGGGCGTGGTCGGTGATGTAGGCGTCGAAGGCGGCCCGGTCGGGGAAGCGGTAGCGCGCCTCGTAGGCGATCCCGGGGCCGTCCAGGCGCACCAGGCTGGCCCGCTCCGCGCCGGCGTCGAGGACGTCGTCCAGGTGGGCCTCCCGGAGCCAGGCGGCCCAGTCCCGGGCGGTGGCCTCGTCGGAGAAGGTGCAGCGGACGGTGTAGGCGATGGGCATGGGGCTCACCCGTCGAAGTAGACGAAGGTGTCGTCGCCGTCGGTCACCACGACCACGACCAGGGTGTCGCCGCGGGTGGTGGCGTCCACGTCGGCCCACGCCGCCTCGAGGCTGTCGGCGTGCCGGGCGGCGTAGGCGGGGATCACCAGGAGCTGCCGCACCCAGGCGCTGCTGTCCACCACGTTCTCGCTCGACAGCAGGACATCGGCGAGCTTGTCGTCCAGGAGGTCGCGGGCCCGGCTCACCGGGTAGGGATCCTCGGGCGGGAAGCCCACGGCCCGGGCCACGCTCACGCCGTACCGGGCGCCTCCCTGGTCGATGACCAGGTCCGTCTTCTTGCCGCCGTCGTCCTCGTAGGGGATCTCCCCCTCGGTCTCGAGGAGGGTGGCCCCATCGCAGCGGTGGAGCACCTCGTAGGCCAGGATCTCGGACTGGATGGAGCTGCCGCCCAGGGTCCCGGCGTCCCGCAGGCGCCGGCCCCCCTCGGAGAGGGCGTCCCGGCCGGGCTCGCCGTCGAGGGTCACCGCCAGACGGAGCAGGGCGGGCCCGGGCTCGGAGAGCACCGCCGCCGGGACCGCGGTGCAGTCCCACGGGCCCGGCCCGTACAGGGCGACCGGGGGCTCCACATCGGTGTCGCCCGGGTCGGTGTCCCCGACATCCGTATCGCCCGGGTCGGTGTCGCCGACATCCGTATCGCCCGTGTCGGTGTCGCCCCCATCCGAGTCGTCGGTGTCGCCCCCATCCGAGTCGTCGGTGTCGGTCTCCTCGCCGGCGCTCCCCGTGTCCTCGGGCAGGGGCGGCGGCGGGCAGGCCGCGAGGGCCAGCAACAGGGGGAGCCAGGAACGCACGGGGCCTCCGGGCGCCGATCCTACGCGGCCCGGACCGGCCCGGCCACCCGCTCACGGGGCCGGCGCCAGCGGGCCCACCGGCTCACTCGGCGGTGCCGAGCTGGGAGCGGTAGGTGTAGACCGAGCCCAGGCCTTCCATGGTGGCGCTGATGATGATGTCGTCGAGCCCGTCGTCGTCCAGGTCGAAGATGTCGTAGCTGGCGCCGAAGCCCACGCCGGCGGTGCGGTGGAAGAAGCGCACGTCGGCGTCGTCGGTGGTGAAGGTGCCGCCCGCGGCGACCTCCGGCCCGGTGAAGCCGTACACCGCGCTCTCGCCGGCCGGCGGGATCAGGTTGATCTTGGCGTGGAGGGTGTCGAGCATGCCGGAGCGGGCCACGAAGACATCCTCGACGCCGTCTCCGTCGACATCCCCGCTGCGGTCGTCCACCGAGAGCCAGCTCTGCCCGTTGGCCGAGGTGATGGTCGCGCTCGCCAGATCGGCCACCGTGAGGGCGGTGGGGGAACCGCCGAACAGCAGGCTGCCGTCGATGATGGTGGCCTCCCCACCGTTCTCGATGCCATCGGCGCCGTCGGCGCTCGGGCGGGCGCTGATGATCTCGCCGTAGCCATCCTCGTTGATGTCATCGAGGACGCCCAGGGTGAGGCCCTCGCAGGACTCGCCGGTGATGGCGTCCAGGTCGTCGAGGGAGAGGATGACCGAGGTGCGCAGGTCGTCGCCGGTGGCCACGAACAGGTCCCAGCCCCCGCCGTCGCAGTTCACGCCCCCCATCTCCGCCGTGGTGCCGTCGGAGCGGGAGAGGACCAGGTCGGGCAGGCCGTCCGCGTCGAGATCGACCCCGGCGGCCATGCCCCCGCCCCAGGGCTCCCCGCCCAGGAGCGCCAGCGAGTCGGTCCCGCCGAGCCGCCCGCCCTCGGCGATGTCGGCCCCGCTGAACACGGCGACATCGATGCGTTTGGAGGCCGCGGTGAAGATGCCGTTGACGTAGCTGGATCCGACCACCGCGTCGTCGAGGCCGTCCCCGTCCAGGTCCCCCATGCTCGCCACCGCGCCGCCGGTCAGGTTGCCGGCCGTGAGCACCGCGAAGTCGGCGGCCAGGGCCAGCTCGCCGCCACCGCCGAGGGTGGCACCGCCGAAGACGTGCACGCCGCCGGTCTCGTTGAGGAAGGGGTTGCCGATCATGATCTCGTCGAGGCCGTCGCCGTTCACATCGCGGAGGCGGGCGGCCGCGAAGCCGAAGTAGGCGCCCACCCCCGACGGGTCCTCGATGTTGGCGATGGCGCGCTCGCTGGCGCGCCCGTTCTCGGCGTTCCACGGCAGGATGTAGGCCCGGCCCCGGGCCACCATCTCGGCATCGCCGATTCTGGCGGACTGGTCGGTGATGACGATCTCGTTGACGCCATCGCCGTCCACGTCGGGCAGCCCCACGACCTGGGAGCCGATGGCGTTGTCGAAGACGCCGCCGGTGGCGAGCCACTGGGAGAGGGCGTCGCGCTCGTTCAGGTGGTCGACCACGTCGTCGCAGTTGCGGTCCACCCCGTCCCACTGCTCGGGCAGGTTGCCGCCGACCTCCGCATCCGTGTCGTCGCAGTCGAGGCCGGTCCAGTAGTCGGCGGCCTCCTCGCGGGTGATGTACTTGAAGATCAGGCGCCCGGCCCGCAGCTCGTCCTGGTCCCACACGATGAGCCGCTCGGGCAGGCTGGCCGCGTCGACCTCGTCCCAGGGGATCTCATCGATGTCGCCGTCACGGTCGAAGTCGGACTCGAAGCCGCAGTCCTGATCGATGCCGTCGTACCAGATCTCCTCGGCGCCGGGGTTGATGTCCGGGTTCTCGTCGTCGCAGTCCGAGCGACGGCCGAACCCGTCCTGGTCGCAGTCGTCCTCGGGAATGAAGCCGTCGCAGTTCATGTCGAGGGTGCCGTAGCAGATCTCGGGGGCGCCTGGGTAGACCTCGGGGTTGCTGTCGTTGCAGTCGTCCCCGCCGACCACCTCGCCGTCGAAGCCGTCCCCGTCGAAGTCGGTCAGGTCCTCGCCGTCGCAGTCCTGATCCACGTCGTCGTAGGGGAACTCCCGAGCCCCCGGGTAGATGTCCGGGTTGTCGTCGTCGCAGTCGTCCTCGGCGCAGACGCCATCGCCGTCGGCGTCGGTGCAGTCCGGGGTGGTGTCCGTGTCCGGCGAGGTGTCCTCGCCGTCACCGCCGCAGGCGACGAGGGCCACGAGGCCGAGCACGAGGGGCAGGCGGGTCATGGAGGCCTCCCTTTCAGGCGTGACCGGCAGTCTAGCGCGTCGTGTCGCCTCCCGCGTGAGGGGCTTGCCAATGGCCGCCGGGCGGGTCACGGCCTCCCATGGCGCCCGCCCTGTCCTGGATCCTGCTCACGTATGCGCTCGCCGCCGTGCCATTCGCGGTGGTGGTGAGCACCCTGTACGGGGGCGAGGAGGACGTCCGGACCGCCGGGTCGGGCAACCCGGGGGCGACCAACGTGGCCCGGCTGCACGGCTGGGGGCTCGGGGCGGTGGTGATGGCGCTCGACATCGGCAAGGGGCTCCTGCCGGTGGTGGTGGCGCGGCTGCTCTGGCCCGCCTGGGACCCCTGGTTCGGTGGGCTGGTCGCGCTGACGGCGTTCCTGGCGCACATCTTCCCCGTCTACCTCGAGTTCCGGGGGGGGAAGGGGGTGGCCACCGCGGCGGGGGGGCTCCTCGGGCTGGCGCCCCTCTCCACCCTGGCGGCGGCGGCGCTGTGGGGCGGCCTGCTGGGGCTGACGGGCCGATCCAGCGTGGCCACCCTGGGCGCGGCCCTGGCGATGGTCGGCCTCACCGCCATCTTCTCGCCGGCGGTGCTGCCGCTGGTCGGGGGGCTGGCCCTCGGGATCGCGGTCACCCACATGCCCAACGTCCGGCGGCTGTGGCGCGGCGAGGAAGGCACCGTCGTGCGCCCCGTGCGCTGGTCACGCGCCCCGGAGGGCGGTGCCCGGGCTGCGCTCGAGGAAGCCCCGGGTGGGGCGGTGGCCGCGCCGACCGCCGCCTGGCCCGATCCCGAGGCCGTGGAGCCGGGCCCGGACCGGGTGTAGGCTCCCGCTCCGGAGGTCCCATGGCCGAGCTGCCCCCGCTGCCCGACGACTGGACGGACGGCGCGTCCGCCGCCTACCTGCTGCTGGGCGTGGCCATCATCGATGGCGTGCTCCACGACGAGGAGACCGAGGGGGTCTACCAGCGGCTCCAGCGGCACGTGGACGAGGATCCCCAGGCGCTGCACGACAGCGTGGACCGGGCCTGGGACTACCTCCAGTCGGTCTTCCAGGTCGGCGGCATCGACAGCTACCTGGACAGCCTCGAGAGCCACTGCTACGCGCTCCGCGGCGTCTACCCCAAGGCCACCCTGCAGGGCCTGGTCGAGGATCTGGTCGAGGTCGCCCAGAGCGACGGGGATGTGGCCTCGGCCGAGATCGCCTACATCGCGGCGGTGAGCGGCCACCTCGGGGTCACCCTCAACCCTCCCGGGCATCGTCGGGACCGGGATCGCCCACCCGAGGACGCCGGCTGAGGGCACCCTCAGCGCCGGCGCAGGACCGCCGGCCCCAGCACGCTCGCCGCGATCCCCACCTGGCCGGCCCAGTAGAGCAGGATGATGGCCTCCCGGGCGCCGGGGAAGGGCCCGCCGAACCGGCTGACGGCGATGAGGCTGTCGGAGAGGGCGAAGGCCACCGCCCCCGCGAGGGCGATCCAGGCGTCCGGGCGGCCCGGCCCGGCCCGGGCGGCCATGCGCCAGAGCATCAGCCCGATGACCGTGACGTAGACGGCCACGGGGATGGCCAGATCCCCCATGCCGGGCAGGAGCCACACATAGACCCCCCCACACCAGACCACGAAGGGGATGGCGCGGAGGGGGGCGAAGGCGCGGGTGTCCAGCAGGGCGGCGGCGATGTAGGCCAGGTGCGCGACGAGGAAGGCGAGGAGGCCCCCGACGAACAGGTCCAGGGGCACCTCGAGGAGGATGTCGCCCAGCACCGAGAGGGCCAGGCCGGCCGAGACCAGCAGGGCGTACGGGGTGCGGCGATGGGCCAGGACCCAGCCGAGCAGCGCCAGGACCGGCACCGGCTTGGCCATGAGGCGCAGGGCCCCGTCGTCGATCCAGATGCCGACCAGGAAGGCGCCGGCCGCCAGGGCCGCCACCGCGGCGAGCCCCACGGTGAGGGCGGGATGGACGGCGGGGGCGGACGGGGCCAGAGGCGTCATTCCGCGAGGCTAGCGCACAGGGAGCCAGCCGGCGGTAGGCTGCGCCCATGCTGCACGACGCCTTCGTCCTCGCCGCCGGCTTCGGCACCCGCCTCCGACCCCTGACGGCGGTGCACCCGAAGCCCCTGGTCCCGGTGTGCGGGGTGCCCCTCCTGGCCTACAGCCTGGCCCTGTGTCGCCGTCACGGGCTTCGGCGCGTGGTGGTGAACGCCCACCACCTGGCCGAGCAGCTCCGCCCCTGGGCCGGGGAGCACGAGGGGGTGCAGGTCACCGTCGTCGAGGAGCAGCCCGACATCCTGGGGACGGGGGGCGGGCTGCGGGCGGTGGCGGACCGGCTCGCCGAGCGGGTGGTGGTGCTCAACGGCGACACCCTCTGCGATGTGGATTTGACGGACCTGCTGACGGCGATGCCGCCCCTGGGCCGGGGAGCACGAGGGGGTGCAGGTCACCGTCGTCGAGGAGCAGCCCGACATCCTGGGGACGGGGGGCGGGCTGCGGGCGGTGGCGGACCGGCTCGCCGAGCGGGTGGTGGTGCTCAACGGCGACACCCTCTGCGATGTGGATTTGACGGACCTGCTGACGGCGATGCCGCCCGGGGGCGGGGCCATGGCCCTGCGGGTCCACCCCCACGAGGCCCGAGAGCGCTACGGCGTCGTCGCCCACGACGAGGCGGGCCGGGTGGTCGACCTCAAGGGCCTCGCCACCGCCCCCTCCGAGGGCCCGGTCCACCGGGACGCCCACTTCACCGGCGTCCACGCCCTCCATCGGGAGATGCTGGCCCACGTGCCGCCGGGCTTTGCCTGCATCGTCCGGACCGCCTACATCGCCGAGGTCCCCCGCCGGCGGATCGCCGCCGTGCGCCACACGGGCACCTGGCTCGACGTGGGGGATCCCGCCGCCTACCTCGACGCCAACCTGGCGGCCTTGGAGGCCCGGGTGGCCCTGCCCCTCGACCCCTGGGCCCGCGCGGCGGGGGGCGTGCGTGCGGGTCGGGTGCGGGTGGGGGCCGGGACCCTGACCGGCCCGGTCTGGCTGGGTGCCGGCGCCCGCGTGGCCGGGGAGGTGCGCCGGAGCGTGGTGGGCGCCGGTGCGCGGGTGCCCGCGGGGGCGCGGCTCCGGGACTGTGTCGTCTGGGACGGCGTGGTGGTCCCGCCAGGCGACTGGGTGCGGCACGTCTTTCTGCCCGATGGGCCGTTCCCGGTGGACGAGGGCCACATCACCTCGGTCGGCGACACCCCTTGAGCGCGCCTACATGAGGCTGCGCGGGTCCACATCCCAGCTCACCCGCACCCCCTTGCCCGGCCGCCGGTCCAGGACGGCGCGACAGGCCTGCAGCCAGGCCCGATAGGGCCCGATGCGGCGCCCGCGCAGCAGGATCTGGAAGCGCCATCGCCCCACCAGGCGGGCCAGGGCGGCGGGGGCCGGACCCAGGAGCTCATTGCCGTCCTCGGGGCGCCGCAGGCCCCGGAGCTGGCGCGCCAGATCCCGGGAGGCGGTCAGGACCCGGCGCCGGTCCACCCCGTCCAGGCGGATCAGGCACATCCGGGTCCACGGTGGGTAGCGCAGCAGCCGCCGCAGCTCGAGCTCCCGGTCGTAGAAGCCCTCCAGGTCGTCCAGGTGTGAGAGGACGTAGTGGTCGGGCTTCCAGGTCTGGACCAGCACCCGGCCGGGCACATCCCCCCGCCCCGCCCGGCCGGCGAGCTGGACCAGCAGGGCGAAGGTGCGCTCCGCGGCTCGGAAGTCGGGCAGGCGGAAGCCCTGGTCGGCGCTCACCACCACCGCGGTGTGGACGTCCGGGAAGTCGTGGCCCTTGGCGACGATCTGGGTGCCCACCAGAAGCCGGGTCCGCCCCTCCCGGAAGGCGTCGAGGATCCGCCCGTGGGCCCCGCGGACCGCGGTGGTGTCCGCGTCCATCCGCCCGATGGGGATGCCCGGCAGGTGCGCCGAGAGCACCTCCTCGATGCGCTCGGTCCCCTTGCCGAGCTCGTCCAGATCGGGCTTGCCGCAGGCCGGGCAGTCGGGCGTGTACGTCCGCTTGAACCCGCAGTAGTGGCAGCTCACCACCCCCGCGGTGCGATGGAGCGTCATGGCGATGCCGCAGGAGGGGCACTCATAGGTGCCGCCGCAGCTCGTGCACTGGACCAGCGTGGCGTAGCCGCGCCGGTTGTAGAGGACGATGGCCTTGCCCCCCGCGTCGAAGGTCTGGTGGAGCGCGCTCACCACCTCGGGGGCCAGCAGGGGCCGCTGACCGTCCACCGGCTCGAGGGCGGTCAGATCCACCAGCTCGACCGAGGGGACGGGGCGCGGGGTGGCCCGCCGGGGCAGGTCCAGGCGGGTGTAGCGGCCCCGGGCCGCGTTGTGCCAGGACTCGAGGGAGGGGGTCGCCGAGGCCAGCACCACCGGGCAGCCGTGCTCCCGGCCCAGCACCACGGCCAGGTCCCGCGCGCTGTAGGCCACCCCGTCGTCCTGCTTGTAGGAGTCGTCGTGCTCCTCGTCGACCACCAGCAGGCCCAGGTCCCGGAACGGCGCGAAGAGCGCCGAGCGCGCCCCCACCGCCACCCGCGCCTCGCCGGCCCGGATCCGCCGCCACTGGGCGAGGCGCTCCCCACCCGTGAGGCCCGAGTGGAGCACCGCCACCTCGTCGCCGAAGCGGGCCCGGAAGCGCCCCACGAGCTGCGGGGTGAGCCCGATCTCCGGGACCAGCACCAGCACCTGCCGCCCCCGTGAGAGGGCGTGCCGCGCCGCGCCCAGGAAGACCTCGGTCTTTCCGGAGCCGGTGACCCCGTACAGGAGGAAGGGGCCCGCGGCGCCCTCGCCGGTGAGGGCGTCCAGGGCGCGCTGCTGGTCGGCGTTGAGCACCGGTGGGGTGGCCCGACCCTGGGCCGGGGCGTCCGCCAGGGGGTCCCGATCCTCGCGCTCGCCGCGGACCACCAGGCCCCGGGCCTCGAGGCGCTTGACCGCGTCGCGGGCCGGGCTGCCGTGGGCCTGGACCAGCGCGCGCAGGTCCAGCGGCCCGCCGGCTCGGATCAGCGCATCGAGGACCTCGCGCATGCGGCGGGCACGGTCCGGGACCTCGGCCCGGGCCTCGTCCGGGGGGACCTGGAGGGCGACGGTGGCGATGCGCCCCTTGCCCTCCGTGAGCTCCCGCTCCCCGAGCCTCACCCAGTCCCGGCGCAGCAGGCCGTCGACGGCCCGGCCCACCGCGTCGGCCTCGAGCTCCCCGTCCAGGCGCCGGGCCAGGCCGCGCCGGGTGAGGCCCGGCCGGCTGATGATCTCCCGGAGCACCTGGCCGAGGGCGTCCTCGGCCCGATGGGCGGCCAGGGCCTCGGCCCCGGCGTCGGTGGGCTCGAGGACGGTGATCACCCGGGCCTGGAGGCGGGCCGGCAGGGCGGTGTGGATGACCCGACCGAGGGGTGCCAGGTAGTAGTCCGCCACCCACCGGAAGAAGCGGAGCTGCCGCTCGTCGAAGGCGGGCTCCGGGTCGAGGAGGCGGGCCACGGGCTTGACCCGGGCCGGATCCACGTCGGAGGTCCCGGTGGTGCCGACGACGTAGCCCGTCTCCTGGCCGCGCCTGCCGAAGGGGACCAGCACCACGTGCCCGAGGCGCAGCCCGTCGAGGGCGGCGGGGACGGCGTAGGTGAAGGGTCCCGGGACGGGCTTGGCGACGGCGACACGAACGTACAGGGCGAGACCTCGACCGCGGGGGCGTCCTCGCATAGAACCGGGGCCATGTATCGCGCGCAACCCGTCCTGTGGGCCCTGGGCCTCTTCGCTGCGGCCCCGGCCCTCGCCCAGGACGCCGTGCACACCGCGCCCGGGGACATGACCGGCCGGGCCGGCGCGGCGCACGCCCACGACAACCTGGCCATCACGGCCAACCCGGCGGCCCTCGGCCTGTCGCGGCGCTACGCCCTCGGGGCCCAGGGCGGCTTCTGGAACGGCCGGGACTTCCGCTTCGGCGCCAACGCCGTCGACAGCCTGACCAACCCGGGGATCGCCCTCGGCCTCGCCTACGAGCGCAGCTACATCACGAGCGACCTCCCCGACGACGAGCAGCCGGGCTGGATCGTCTCCGGCGACGATCCCCCGAGCCGCCGGCGCTTCGATCACATCACCGCCGCCTTCGCCCTCCCGCTCCTGGACAACCGGCTCTCCTTCGGGGTCAGCGGCACCCTCCTCCTGATGAACCACGCCGTCCTCGGCACCCGCACCTCGGGCGACGTGGAGGCGGGGATCGCCGGTCGCCCGGCCGAGCGATGGTCCCTCGGGCTGGCGGTCCGCAACATCCTCCCCCGCATGCTGGTCACCGACACCGGCGTCGGGCTCGTGGCCGGGACCCGCTACGCCTGGGACGAGCACACCGCCCTGGCCCTCGACGTGGACGTGCCCCTCACCAAGGTCGACGAGGGCCTGCCCATGAGCGTGCGCCTCGGGGGCGAGTGGGGCGACACCACCAAGCACTTCGGCGCCGGCTACCGCTTCGAGGGGCCCACCGGCCAGCACTGGGTCTCGGTGGGGGCGGGGCTGTGGAGCGACCCGGCCACCTCCCCCGACGGGGGGAGCAAGGCGGGCTTCGTCTACGCCGCCCAGGTCCCCCTGCACGACCTCTCCGGCACCGGGGTCGGGCGCCTGGCCGCCATCCAGCACACCCTCTCCCTCATCGTCCAGCCGCAGGTGGACCGGGACCGTCGGTGAGCCGACCCATCCTGCTGGCCCACGGCGCCGGGGCGGGCCCCGACCACCCCGCCATGCGGGGCTGGGCCGAGCGGCTCGCGGCGGTGGGCCCGGTCCAGGTCCTCACCTACCCCTACATGCAGGCCGGCCGGAAGCTCCCCGACCGGCTGCCCCGGCTCGTCGAGGCCCACCGGGAGGCGCTCCGGGCCCTCCATGCATCCACCGGCCGACCGGTCCTGTTGGTGGGCCGCTCCATGGGCGGCCGGGTGGGCTGCCACGTGGCCGTCGCCGAGCCGGATCGGGTCGCCGGGGTGGTCTGCCTGGCCTACCCGCTGCGCACCCCCAAGGGCCGGGTGCGCGACCAGGTGCTGCGCCATCTGCCGGTCCCGGCGCTGTTCGTCCAGGGCACCCGGGATCGGATGGCGCCCCTCGACCTCCTGGGGGCGGTGCGGCGCGAGATGTCCGCGCCCACCCGGATCCATGTGGTGGAAGACGGGGACCACGGGCTGCAGGTCGCGAAGCGCACCCTGAAGGCCACCGGCACCACCCAGGCCGCCCACGACGCCGCGGCCCTGGCCGCCATCCGGGACTTCGCCGCCACCCTGGACGGTGGCGCGCCTCGGTCCCAGGAAGGGGCCTGAAGGGGGCCATCGGCACGCCGATGCGATAAGGCCCCCGGTCTCGGAGGGACCCATGGCCATCCTCGACATCCTCACCGCCCCGCACCCGGTCCTCGCCGACAAGGCGCGCGACGTGCGCGACGACGAGTACGGCGACGCCCTGGTGAAGCTCTGCGCCGACATGGCCGAGACCATGTACGAGGCGCCGGGCGTGGGCCTCGCCGCACCCCAGGTCGGGGACGGGCGGCGCATCGTGGTCATCGACAGCGGCGAGGACGACGGCAGCGGCCTCCTCGAGATGGTCAACCCCACCATCACCGAGCGGTCGAAGGAGACCATCCTGTGGGCCGAGACCTGCCTCTCGGTCCCCGAGCTCGAGGTGAAGGTCCGACGCAACAAGCGCATCACCGTCACCTGGCGCGCCCCCGACGGCTCCCCCCGCGAGCAGCGGTTCGAGAACTTCGAGGCGGTCATCGTGCAGCACGAGCTCGACCACCTCCTGGGCACCGTCCTCCTCGACCGCGTGAGCAGCTTCAAGAAGCGCCGCTACCTCCAGAAGCAGAAGAAGCGCGCCCGCCGGTCCGGCCGGAGCCACGACGCCGAGGTCCGCGCCAAGTAGCCCGCCGGTCAGTTGGGCAGCGGGCCATCCCAGGGGATGAAGCCCCGGAGCAGCCAGCCCGTCGTCTCCTCGCTCGCCGGGCCACCGCCCAGGTAGAGGGCCAGGTCCCGGTCGACGGGGAAGGGGGAGGGGGCGATGGCCGAGACCCCCCCCAGGGCCGCGCCATCCGGACTGGGGATCCGGACGACGCGCCAGCCCTCGCCCGGATCGCGCACCAGCAGGCTGGCGCCCTCGTCCATGGGCATCTCGGGCTGGATTCCCAACAGGTGGACCCAGCGACCGCTGGCCGGATCGTGGGCGCCCACAAAGCCGCCCGCGCCCACCCGGATGGGGCCCTCCGGGGACACCTCGGCGCCCAGGTCGGCGCGGAGATCCACCGCCACCTCGAGCTGGACCGGGTCCTCGTCCAAGTGCCAGCGCAGGATCCGTCCCGGGCCGTCGAGGAAGGTGTACAGCGCCCCGGCCCGTGGATGGTCCGGGTCGTCCAGCCAGGCCATCGCCCCGACGCTCACGGGAGCCTCGGCCTCGCCCGGGTCCCAGCGGCCCAGCGAGACGAAGGCCCCGGCCGGATCCAGCGAGGCGTCGATGCCGACCGAGCCGTCCACGTAGCGGAGCAGCCCCTCCGGCAGGCCCGTGGTGGTGCGGCAGGCCCCGGCCCCGTCCAAGGGGGTGATGGCCGCGAGCAGCCCCTCCGGGGTGTCGAGCAGGGCGCTGACCGGGCCGGCGCCCTGGAGCAGCGGCGTGGGCGCCACCCGAAGGTCCCCGGGCGCGTCCAGGTCGAAGGCGGCGCGGAACACCCGGCCGGTGGCGGTCCCGACGAACAGGAGGTCCCGGCCGAGGGAGGGGTCGTGGTGCCGGGCCACGGCGGTGACGCGGGGATCGTGCCGGCCATCGCAGGGGCGGGGGAGGTCGTCGTCGACGGGGACGCGGCTCCAGGATCCGGTGGGACCCCGCAGGAGCAGCTCGGCCGGTCCGGTGGGGGTGGAGGGGTCGGGGCCCCGGTGGCCGGCGCCCACCACCAGCCGCGGCTCGGGCTCCGGGGTGGCCGTGCCGTCGGCGAAGGTCTCGAAGGCCACCACGGCCGAAGGGCCGAGCACCCTCGGGATGCCCGCCGCCGACGGGGGCACCTCGAGCTCGGTGGTCCAGGCGGCGTCCCGATCGGCGAGGCGCAGGATCCGCGGCTGCAGCCCGGGCTCGCCCGGTCCGGACGCCTCCACCACAGCGTACAGCGCGCCCTCGAAGGGGAGCACGGCCCGCACCCGATCCCCGGGCACCCGCTGGAAGCGCTGGAAGACCAGGTCCTCGAAGGATGGGCCGAGGGGGCCATCGTCGTCGGAGGTGGGGTCCGGGATGGTCGGGGCGCACGCCCCCGCCAGCCACGCCGCCAGGATGGGCCATGCGCGGGCCGGGCGACGGGAATCGGAGGGTCGGGAGAGGGACATGGCACCTGCGGGCTGGACGCTCATGGTGTGCCATGCCCGGCCGGCGCTGTCATCCATGGGATCGGTCCACCAGGACCGTCAGCCCCCCACCAGGTCGTCCTCCCCGGGCTTGGGCGGATCCAGGCGCACCTCGGTCCGACCGGCCTCCGCCTCGGAGAGCACGAAGTGAACGCGGGTGATGGCGTCCTCCTCGGTCCAGGCCTCGCGCTCGATGAGGGCGATGGCGGCCGAGTTCAGGCCGGTACGCGCCGCGAGATCCGCGCGCGACCAGCCGAGGGCCTTCCGACGGGCTTTCAGATCCATGACGGGCCTCCTCGGCTCCAGGCCTAGCTCGCGGGTCGGATCCCGACCCGGCCTGAAGCGGCCTGAGAAACCTTCCCGGGACGGTCCAAGGTAGGTTACCTCCGCTCGGCCGCTATCCGGCAGACCGTGGATGTGTGCATGTACCGTCTCTATTCTCTGTTCGCCGCGACCGTTCTCGCCGCCGCCTGTGCGCCCGGCTCCGAGCCGGACGAGACCGATCCCCCCGATCCGGATCCCAACCTCGCCCCCGAGGTGAGCTTCCAGGAGCCCGCCGACGGTACCCGGGTCGACGAGGGCACGCTCCTGTCCGTGGCCCTGCAGGTGGGAGACGATCGCGACGCCCTCGATGCCCTCCAGGTGAGCCTCGCCTCGGATCTGGCCGGCGACCTGGGCTCGGTCTCCCCGGACGCCGCGGGGCTCGGGACGGTCGAGCTCGACCTGGATGCCGGCAACCACGTCCTGACGGCCCAGGTCACCGACTCCGAGGGCGCCGTCGGCTCCGCCGAGGTGTCGGTGGTCATCAACGGGCCCCCCACCCGACCCACCGTCGTGCTCTCTCCGGGCGCGCCCGGCACCCTCGACGACCTGGTGGCCGAGGCCGTGGACAGCACCGACCCCAACGACGATCCCATCACCTTCACCTGGCGGTGGTTCGAGGACGATGTGCTCCTCGAGGGTGCCGATGCGGACACCCTCCCCGCGGACCTCACCACCCGCGGCCGCGTCTACCGGGCCGAGGCCACGCCCACCGACGGGAGCCTGGTGGGCGAGCCGGGCGAGGCCAGCGTCGAGATCGTCAACGCCCCTCCGGTGATCTCGCCGCCCGTCATCACCCCCAGCCGGGACATCACCACCGCCACGACCCTGAACTGCTCGGCGACGGCCACCGACGTGGACGGCGAGGAGCCGACCATCTCCTACGCCTGGGAGGGGCCCGGCAGCACGGCGCTCGGCACCGGCGAGGTCCTGGTGCTGGGGCCCGAGATCATCCAGCCCACCGACACCGTGCGCTGCGTCGCCACCGCCCTGGATGAGGAAGGCGCCACCAGCTCCTCCACCGCCTCGGTCGAGGTGGGCAACATCGCCCCGCTGGTCACCGCCGCCGCCATCTCGCCCGGGACCGGCATCACCACCAGCACGACGCTCACCTGCAGCGCCTCGGCCCTCGACGCCGACCTCGAGACCCCCACCCTCTCCTACCGGTGGCGGACCGGCGCCGGCACCCTGCTGGGGGCCGGTGACACCGTGACCCTCGACCCGGGGAGCGTCTCCCCCACCGACACGGTCCAGTGCGAGGCCACCGCCGAGGACGGCTTCGGCGGCACGGACGCCCGCGTGGTCGAGGTGACCGTCGAGAACACGCCCCCCACCGTCGACAGCGTGGCCGTCAGCCCGTCCACCGGCATCACGACGAGCTCGGTCCTCAACTGCATCGCCACCACCTCCGACGCCGACGGCGAGATCCCGACTGTCACCTACAGCTGGACCACCGCCTCCGGCACGGTCCTGGGCAGCAGCTCCACCCTCGTGCTCGATCCCCGTCGGGTCGACCCCACCGACACGGTGCGCTGCGAGGCCACCGCCGAGGACGGCTACGGCGGCACCGACTCCGGAAGCACCGAGGTCACCGTCGAGAACACGGATCCGGTCATCTCCGCGGTGACCGTCACCCCCTCCAGTGGCGTGACCACGACCTCGACGCTCACGTGCTCGGCGACCGCCACCGATGCGGACGGCGAGACCCCGACGCTCACCTACGCCTGGACCGCCGGCGGGGCGTCGCTGGGCAGCGGCGCCACCCTCACCCTGGATCCCGCCGACGTCTCGCCCACCGACACGGTGCGCTGCGAGGCCACCGCCACCGACGGCTACGGCGGCACCGATTCGGACAGTGACGCGGTGACGGTGGACAACACCGACCCGGTCATCTCGGCGGTCACCGTGAGCCCCGCCTCCTCGGTGACCACCTCGACGCGCCTGACCTGCTCGGCGACGGTGACCGACGCCGATGGCGAGACCCCGACGCTCACCTATGCCTGGACCGTGGGGTCGACCTCGCTGGGCAGCGGCGCCTCCCTCACGCTGGATCCCGCCGACGTCTCGCCGACCGACACGGTGACGTGCACGGCCACGGCCACCGACGGCTACAGCGGCACCGACACCGGCACCGACTCGGTGACGGTGGACAACACCGAGCCCACCGTGGACAGCATCGCCATCTCGCCGAGCACGGGCGTGACCACCTCGACCCGGCTGACCTGCACCGCCACGGCCAGCGACGAGGACGACGAGACCCCGACGCTCTCCTACGCCTGGACCACCGGCTCGGGGATGTCGCTGGGCACCGGCGCGACCCTCACGCTCGATCCCTCCGACGTCTCGCCGACCGACACGGTGACGTGCACGGCCACGGCCACCGACGGCTACAGCGGCACCGGGACCGACACCGCCTCCGTGACCGTCGACAACACGGACCCGGTCCTGACGAGCACCCGGGTCTCGCCGGCCACCGGGGTGACGACCTCGACCCGCCTCACCTGCTCGGCCGTCGCCACCGACGCCGATGACGAGACCCCCACCCTGACCTACGCCTGGTCGACCGCCGGGGGCACCGCCCTCGGCACCGGGGCCTCCATCACCCTGGACCCGTCCGACGTCTCGCCGACGGACCGGGTGACCTGCACGGCCACGGCCACCGACGGCTACGGCGGCACCGACACGGGCACCTCCTCCGTCACCCTGGTCAACACCGACCCGGTCATCTCGGCGGTCACCGTGACCCCCTCCACGTCGGTGACGACCTCGACGCGGCTGACCTGCGCGGCGACGGTCACCGATGCCGACGGCGAGACCCCCACCGTGACCTACGCCTGGACCACCGGCGGGGGGACCTCGCTGGGCTCGGGCGCGCGGCTCACCCTGGATCCGGCGGACGTCTCGCCGACCGACACGGTCACGTGCACCGCCACGGCCACCGACGGCTATGGCGGCACGGACGCCGCCAAGGGCTCGGTGACGGTGGACAACACCGACCCCACCATCGATTCGGTCTCGGTCCGCCCCTCCACCGGGGTGACCACCTCGACGCGGCTCACCTGCTCGGCCAAGGCCAGCGATGCCGACCTCGAGACGCCGACCATCACCTACGCCTGGACCTCCAGCTCGGGCACCTCGCTGGGCAGCGGCTCGGTCCTCACCCTGGATCCCAAGACCGTCTCACCCACCGAGACCGTGACCTGCACGGCGACGGCCACCGACGGCTACCGTGGCACCGGCACCGACACCGCCAGCGTGACGGTGGACAACACCGATCCGGTGCTCACCGCGGTGCGCGTCTCCCCCACCCGTTCGGTCACCACCTCGACCCGGCTCACCTGCACGGCGACGGCCACCGACGCCGACGACGAGACGCCGACCATCACCTACGCCTGGACCGGCGGCAGCGGCGCCTCGCTGGGCACGGGCGCGACCCTGACCCTCGACCCCTCCGACGTCTCCCCGCGCGAGACGGTGACCTGCACGGCCACCGCCACCGATGGCTACAAGGGCACGGATTCGGCCAAGGCGGCCGTCACCACCATCAATACGGCCCCCATCATCAGCGCCGTGACCATCAAGCCGGTCGTCGGGGTCACCACCTCCACCACCCTGAGCTGCTCCGCCTCCGTGTCCGACGCCGACGACGAGACGCCGACGCTCGCCTACGAGTGGTCCACCAAGCGCGCGGGCGTGATCGGCAAGCTCTCCCGCCTCACCCTGGACCCCAAGACGGTCCAGCCGACCGATGTGGTCACCTGCTCCGTCACCGCCACCGACGGCTACGGTGGCAGCGACAGCGACTCGAGCACGGTGACGGTGGGCAACACCGCCCCCGAGGTCGAGGCGAGCATCCGTCCCAGGGGCGTGGTGGACTGGGACACCACGGTCACCTGCACCGGCACGGCCACCGACGCGGATCTGGAGACCCCCAAGGTCACCTACGCCTGGACCGATGCCGGCGGCACCTCCATCGGGAGCCGGGCCACGCTGGATCTGGACACCCTGACGCTCTCCGATGGGGACGTGCTCACCTGCACCACCACCGCCACCGACGGCTACAAGGGCTCCGCCACGGACACGGACACGGTCGAGGTCCACGTCCCGCGCTGGCTCGACGACAACGACGGCGACGCGGACGACGCCCGCTTCAGCTCCTCCCGCGCCGGCCACGCCGGCTGGTCGCCCCGGATGCCCTACGGCTCCATGGGGGACTTCGACGGCGATGGCTCGCCGGACCTGGTGTTCGCCGACCCCTACATCACCAAGACCGTGAAGGGGCAGAGCATCGAGGTCGGCGGGGTCTACGTCATGTACGGCTCCCGCACCCGGTGGTCGGGCGAGAACGACCTGGCCGGCGCCGGCACCCTCATCAAGGGTGATGGGTGGGGCGACTTCACCGACGCCGTGGCCCTGGTGGGCGATGTGAACGACGATGGCTTCGACGACATCCTCGTCGGTGCCCAGGACAACGGTCGACAGGGCGGCAACGCCGGCGCGGCCTACCTGGTGTACGGCTCCAAGAGCCCCGCCGCGACCATCGACCTCACCAGCGACGCCGATGTCATGCTCCTCGGCGAGACCGAGGGCGACGAGGCGGGCCGGGTCGTCATGGGGCCCCAGGACCTGGACGACGATGGCTATGCCGACCTCATCGTGACGGCCCCGTTCAGCGACTCGGGCCGCTCCGCCGACACGGGCGCCATCTACCTGACCTGGGGGGACCCCAAGCTGGCCGCCACCATCTACCTGTCCAAGGCGGACGTGACCTGGCGGGGCGACAGCGCCGGCGACAACCTGGGCTTCGGCCCGGCGGTCGAGGGGGGTGGCGACTTCGACGGGGACGGTGTGCAGGACCTGCTCTTCGCCTCGGAGGACGCCGAGTCCGGCTACCTGGTGCTGGGCGACAGCGGCCTCTCCGGCGAGTACGTCGCCTCCGACGCCGACCTGCTCCTGGATGGTAGCAGTGTCAACAGTGGCTTCTTCACGTTCACCTCACGCGCCGGCATCGAGGTGGCGCTCCGCGGCGACTTCGACGATGACGGCTATGATGACGTGGCCATCGGCGCCACCGGGGCCTCCTCCGGCAAGTCCAGCGGCCATGGTTCGGCCTTTGTGGTGCTGGGGACCTCCAAGGTCCCGACCAAGCTCGGCCTGACCAGCGCCGACATCCGGTTCGACGGGTTGCTGGCCGGCGACGCCCTCGGCACGGGTCTCGCGTGGGCCGACCTCGACGGGGACGGAACCAGCGACCTGCTGGTGGGGGCGCCTGGGGTCGACGACGGCTCGGTCAGCGATGTGGGGGCGGTCTACGGCTTCTACGGCGATGGGAACTGGTCCGGCACCGAGTCGGCCTCGGACCACGACGTGCGCTGGCTGGGCCTGGATGGTCGTGACAAGCTCGGCAGCCTCGGCGACGTGGTCTCGGTGGGCGATCTGGACGGCGACAAGGCCGACGACTTCCTCCTGCAGACCATCACCCTGGGCGCCTGCAAGAACAGCGGCTGCATGAGCCTCTTCTACGGGGGCTGACCGGGGCGGCCCTCCGGCCTGAAACCTCCTGAGGAGCCGGCTTGGCGGCGGGCCGGCCCCCCGCCTGCCGGTGAGGGGAAGGGTGTCGGCGGGGTCCTCTGGCCCCGCGCGGCCCCTCGGACTTCACCGGGGGTGTCCATCGGGAGGGAGCATGTCGCGCAGCCGTGAGCAGGCCCGTGAGAACGAGACCACCTCGAGTGGCGGCGGGGCCGGCGGGCCGGACGTCCAGGACTTCGGGAGCAACCAGGCCATGCAGGAGGCCGTCTTCTCGGACGAGGCGGCGGCCATCGACTGGGATGCCATCAACGAGGACAACCCCACGGGTGTGGGCTCGCAGCAGGCCTGCGAGGTACCCATCCAGGGAACCACGTGGGAGACGGTGCGTGCGGCGGGCGGGGATCCGACGCAGTGGGAACACCTGGCCGCGCTGAACCCGGACATCGAGGACCTCCGGCGGGTGCGAGACGGGGAGAGTCTCACCCTGTGCCGGACGCCCGAGGAGATCGCCGCCATCGTCGAGAACGAGCACCTGGCGGAGGTCGAGGCGGCGGCCGTCGAGGCGGCCATGGCCGAGGACGAGGCGGCGGTGCAGGCCCAGGAGGCCGCCTGGGCCGCCGAGCTCGCCCAGGAGGGGGGCGGTGCCGGGAGCGAGGCCTGGGCCGGGGCGCCGTGGGCCGCGGATGTCTCCATGGCCGAGGCCGGTGAGGGCTGGTACGAGGACCGATCGCTGGATGTCTTCGGCGACAAGCACGAGGGCAACCGCAACCTCTTCGACGACGCCAACAACGCCGTGACCGTGTTCGGGACAGCCGACGAGTACTCGAAGGTGGCGCGGTCCGGGCGGGCCCTGCCGGGTAGTGGCGCCGCCGGCCGGGTGGGCGGGCCCATCGCCGCCTTCGGGCTCGGCTGGGACGCGGCGGACATCTACACGAACGGCCTGAACGAGTCGAACTCGGTCTCGGCCCTCGGCAATGGTCTGGGCACGGGGGCGGCGGCGGCGGCCGGGACGCCGGCAGGAGCGTTGATGGCGGCCGGCTCCGGCGGGGTCGCGGTGGGCTCCCGGGGCAACAGCTTCGCCGCCGAGCACGGGATCCTGGGGCAGGACGAGTCGGGCGACAACCGGGACTGGTCCGACTACTGGATGGACAACACCGAGCAGTCCGTGGAAGCCTGGCGCGACATCACGGGCAGCGACGTGGGTGGCTTCATCGGTGGTTCGCTCGCCAGCGCCGGCCATCTGGCCGTGGCCGGAGGCGGCGCCGCCGTCACCGGCGTGGCGGGCCTGGCCGAGGACGGGGTCGAGCTCATCGGCTCCGGACTCGACGCCATCACGCCCTGGTAGGCGCGGGAGCGCGGGCCCCCGCCCTGGCATCGCAGGCCTAGGGCTCCGATCCGGCGGTCGGCAGGTGACCGTCGGCCTCGAACCACGCCAGGGCGGCGGGGGCGGTGCGACGCAGGGCGGCCGGGTCGATGCGGAAGAGCGAGAAGCACTCCGCAAAGGCCTCGGTGGCGTTGGTGCGGCCGTAGGCGGTGGGGGCGGGGGTCTGCCCGAGGACGCGGGTGAGGCCCGCCACCGCGGGGGACTGGCCGCGAAGGCGCTGCATGACAGCCTTGTCGGCGTCGAAGGTCAGGAGCTGATACCGCGCGTAGTCGGTGCGCACCGCTTCGTCGGCGTCGGCGATGGCGGCGCGCTGCTCCTCGGTGGCATCGGCGCCGGCGGCCTCCTGCAGGGCGTTGTAGCGCGCCGTGCTCTGCCGCAGGGCGGCCTCGGCTGCGTCCAGCTCACGGAAGGTCCGCCGGGCCGGGGCGTCGGCGATGGCGTGGGCCAGCTCGTGCAGCAGGACGCGCACCCCGGTCGGGTGGGCGTCCTCGGGGGTGCCGGCGAAGTGGGTAGGATCCTCGAACAGGGCGTCGTAGACCTCGATGCGTGGCCCCCGCTCGTCGACCGTGTAGGCGCCGCGCTGGTCCTGGGGCGCCGAGGGGACCCGGTGGAAGGCCACGTCAACCACCAGCGCGCGCTCCCGGTCCGAGAGCCGGGCCAGGGCCCGGTCGAGCAGGGTCCGGGCGCGGGGGTCCCACGGGCGGCCGTCGTCTACGAGGGGTGGGATCCCGTAGCGCCGGGAGAGCTCCTTCGAGGACGGGGCGTCCTCCCAGGAGACGGAGAGCGCCGGACCGCGGCGGACCGAGAGGACGCCGTCGGCCTCCCACCACACGCTCACCGGGACACGCCGCCCTTCCAGATCGATGACCACCAGGTCGGCCTCGGCCCCCACGGCGCGCCACAGGATGTGGTTGCGGATCCCGAACAGCTCCGCGTCGTCCAGATCCGCCACCTCGACCGGCTCGAGGCGGCCCCTCGGTGTGCGGCGTGCCAGACCGGTCACCTCGGCGGGGAGCTCGGCGGATACCGTGGTTCGGACCACCTCGATGGTGACGCCGTCACGATCCGGCTCGGTCGTGACGCTGGAGGCGTCGTACCAGGGGTGGCCGGGCAGCGCCGGGGGCGTACCGGCGGCTCTCGGACCAGCGAGCGTCGCGAGGGTGAGCAGCAGGGTCCACATGCAGAAGCCTGTATCTCGGCGACCTGTCACGTGTCGGAAACGTGACGAAAGGCGGTCACTGCACCTCCGACCTCGGTGAAGGCCCTGGGCGGAGCGGCTCTCGGGGCGCATGAGGGGGCAGGAGGTTCGGTGTCGTGGCTCCGGGCGATGTGGGTTGGCATGGTGATGCTCCTGTCCGGGGGCGCGCTGGCCGCCGAGGTGCCCGATCCGCACCGTGAGGTCCGTGGGATCACCATCAGCACGCCGACCTGGGGCGTCGAGTGGGGGAGCCCGGCCATGGACGACACCCTGGATGCCGTGGCGTCGGAGGGCGCCAACTGGATCGCCATCCACCCCTACGCGCGGATCCAGGGCGACGGGTCGGTCCGGTTCCGCCCCATCGACCCCTCCGATCCGCCGGCCTGGCTGGCCCGGCCCATCCGGGAGGCCCACGCCCGGGGGCTCAAGGTCCTGATCAAGCCGCACCTGGCGTACTGGGGCTCTCCCTTCGGCTGGCGCGGAGAGATCGCCTTCGAGACCGCGGAGGCCGGTGATCGGTTCTTCCGGGACTACGGGGCCTGGATCCTCACCCTCGCCGCGGCCTGTCGCGAGGCCGATGGCCTCGTGGTGGGCACCGAGCTCGGCGGCCTCGTCCACGAGGAGGCCAGGTGGCGGGCCCTCATCGCCCGGGTCCGAGACGTCTTCCCCGGTCACCTCACCTGGGCGGCCAACTGGGACGCCTACGCCCGGGTCCCCTTCTGGGATGCCCTCGACGCGGTGGGGATCCAGGCCTACTTCCCCGTTCTCCCCGCCGGGGCCCCACCGACCGAAGCGGCGGTCCGTGCCGGCTGGAGGCGGATCACCGACGAGCTGGCCGCCGTCGCGCGGGAGACCGGCAAGCCGGTGGTGCTCACCGAGCTCGGCTACGACGCCGGCGAGCACGCCCTGGTGCGTCCCTGGGAGAGCGGCCGGGGCCGCGAGGACCTCCAGCGGCTCGGCCTGCGGATCGCCCTCGAGGCCATCGACGCCGAGCCCGCCGTGCGCGGGGCCTTCCTCTGGAAGTGGTTTCCCGGCCAGCTCCAGCGGGGGGACTACCGGGTGAGCCGCCCCGACCTCCGCGCCGTGGTCCGGGAGGCCTGGAGCCGCTGACCGGCCTCCCCCGTTGGCTTGACGCCCCCCGACTGTCCGGGTAGGTGCGGCGGGCTGGCGGGGTGTAGCGCAGCCTGGTAGCGCGCCTGCTTCGGGAGCAGGAAGTCGTAGGTTCGAATCCTGCCACCCCGACCATTCAGAACAAGGCCCGTGCGAATCGATGATTCGTACGGGCCTTCCTGCTTCATGGGGTTCGAGAACGGCAAGCGTCGGACGTGAGGCGATGTCGGAGCGGCTC
>CAZPJM010000036.1:0-27433 GCA_964586865.1 uncultured Enterobacteriaceae bacterium | reverse complement strand
GGGCACGCGGCCGGCGACCCCCGCCACCACCCCGGCCGCCTCGGGCGAGGCCACGCCCTCCGACACGACGCCGGCCGAGGACCCCGCCCCGGACGCCACCCCGGAGGCGCCCGACGCCGACACCCCCGACGCGCAGCCCGCCGAGCCCACCGACGGCACCGACACCCCCGCCGAGCAGCCCGCGGCCACGGCCGGCCCCGTGGCCGGGACCTGGCAGGGCGTGGTGGGCAACAGCGGCGCCCTGGCCGACTTCGACCAGGACGGCGACGAGGTCTCGGGGCAGATCACCGTCGGAGGCGTGCCCTACCGGGTCACCGGTCGCTACAACGCCATCCGGAACTCCATCTACCTCCGCGGCCCGGACGGCAGCGGCGTCTTGTTCCGCGGCACGGTCGACGGTCGGCGGATCACCAGCGGGACCGCCAAGCTCGGCGCCGGGGAGCTCACCCAGAACTGGTCGATGATCAAGTAGGGCCTGCGCCCTCGGCGCCCCCGCCCCCGGGCCACCCCGCCGGACCTACTCCTCGTCGTCGTCGTCGGAGGCCCCCCCACGGGCGCCCTTCTTGCGGCGCCGCCGGCGGGGCTCCCAGGTGCTGGGCTCGGCCGCGGGGGGCACCGGGAACTCGTCGTCCCGGGTCTCCATCCAGCGCTGCCGCAGCTCGTAGAGCGCCCGGTCCCAGCGGGCGAGCATGGGCGGGATGGCGAAGGGCACCAGCAGGGCCCCGTGCTTCTCGGCCAGGCCCTCGAGGCGACCCTCGACCTTGACGGGCTCCCGGCTGTAGATCCCGAGGGCCGGCCCGTGCTTGTCGCGATGGAGCAGGACCACCGCCCGCACCCGGTCGAGGACCTCGGGGAGGACGGAGGGCTGGTAGTGCGCGGGCGGGCTGTCCAGGGTGGACATGCCCACCAGCACGAAGAGCTTGTCCAGCAGATCCTCGTCCACGTCGTCCGGCTCGGAGAGGACCGCGAAGCCCCGGACCGGATCGCCGGTGGCGGCGTCCCCCACGATGGCGCGGACCTCGCGGATGCCGGAGACCACCTTGTGCCACCGGACCATGGGCTCCTCGACCCGACCGCCGGACCGGTGGCCCAGGTAGACCTCGACCCCCTGGGCATCATCGGGGATGTCGGCCGGATGGCCGTCCTCCATGAACGCCAGCAGCGGCTTGCGCGGGAAGAGCGCGGCCACGATGGCCGGGAAGGGCACTTCCGAGTAGGGCAGGCCCCGGAAGGCGTCCCGCGCCGAGTCGTCGGTGAAGCGCCCCCCGGTGATCACGAGCCGACTCATGCGCTCGGGACCCTCGATCTCGAAGGGCTCGATCCAGCGCTCGCGGCCGCGGCACAGGCGCCCCGGGTTGGCGGCATCGAAGTCGGTCTGGCTGTAGCCGAGGGCGTTGATCATGGCCGCGCCGTGTAACCGGTGGGGGGGTCGTGGCAATGGGCCGGCAGGTTGCAGACGCGGGCGGCACGGATACGACCCGCACCCGCCGAGGAGGCCACGTGGCCGACCACCGCCCGTTCTACGTCACGACCCCCATCTACTACGTCAACGGGCTCCCCCACATCGGTCACGCCTACACCACCATCGTGGCCGACGTCCTGGCCCGCTGGCACCGCCTGATGGGCCGCGAGGTCTTCTTCCTGACCGGCACCGACGAGCACGGCCAGAAGGTGCTCCAGACCGCCGAGAAGCGCGGCATGACCGCCCGGGAGCACGTGGACGACCTGGTGGTCCACTGGCGGGCCATGTGGGACCGTCTCGACATCGCCCACGACCGCTTCATCCGCACCACCGACCCGGACCATGTCCAGGTGGTCCAGGCCGTGCTCGCCCGCCTCCACGACCAGGGGCTCATCCACAAGAAGGACTATGAGGGCTGGTACCACGTCGAGGACGAGATCTTCGTCACCGACAAGGACGTGGAGGCCGGCCGCTACGACCGCTCCGAGCTCACCCGGATCACCGAGTCCAACTACTGGTTCCGGATGAGCGCCTTCCGGGAGCCGCTCCTGGAGCACCTGGACGCCCACCCCGGCTGCATCGAGCCCGAGTCCCGCCTCAACGAGGTCCGCGGCTTCCTCCGCCAGGACCTGGGGGACCTCTGCATCAGCCGGCCCCGGGCGCGCCTGTCCTGGGGCATCCCGCTGCCCTTCGACGACGACTACGTCTGCTACGTGTGGTTCGACGCCCTCCTCAACTACCTGTCCGGGATCGGCTACCACCCCGACCCCGACAAGGCCGACCCCGAGTGGTCCCGCCGCTGGCCGGCCGCCCTCCAGCTCATCGGCAAGGACATCCTCACCACCCACGCCGTGTACTGGTCCACCATGCTCATGGCCATGGGCGTGCCCCTCTACGACGTCCTCTCGGCCCACGGCTGGTGGACCAGCGCCGATGGCGACAAGATCAGCAAGCGCTCGGGCAAGGCCATCGACATCGGCCTGCTGGTCGACGAGTTCGGTGCCGACGCCACCCGCTACTTCTTCGTCCGCGAGAAGAGCCTGGGCGGTGACGGCAGCTTCTCGTACGAGGGCTTCCTGGCCCGCTACAACGCCGATCTGGCCAATGACCTGGGCAACCTGGCCCACCGCGGGCTCTCCATGACGGGCAAGTGGCTCGGGGGCGAGGTGCCGCCCATGGGCGAGTCCACCGACGTGGAGCGCGAGCTGCGGGCCCTGGCGGCGCGCGCGGTGCTGGAGCTGGCCCGCGGCTTCGAGGACCGGGAGCTCCACCGCGGCCTCGACGCCCTGTGGGATCTGGTGAAGGCCGGCAACAAGTACGTGGACACGACCCAGCCGTGGGCCCTCAACAAGGAAGGCCGCACCGCGCGGCTCGGCACCGTGATGCGCCACGTCCTCGAGATCTGCCACCTGGCCGGGGCCTGCCTGCTCGCCGTCATGCCCGCCAAGGCCGAGGAGCTGCTCGCCAAGCTGGGCCGGAGCCGCGCCGAGGCCGAGGCCATGCTCTCGGGCCTCCTCGAGCGCGCCGCCGAGGGCGAGCTTCCCCTGGACGACCTCCGCGCCGGGACGGCGGTCGAGGCCGGCGACCCCCTCTTCCCCCGGATCCGTGAGCTGCCCCCCGCCATCGCCGCCCTCTTCGAGGAGCCCGAGCCGGAGCCCGCGGCAGCCGAGCCCGTCGACGCCCCCGAGCAGGACGGCCCCGCCCCCATCACCTACGACGACTTCGCCCGACTGGCCCTGCGGGTCGGGCAGGTCCGCGCGGCCGAGGCCCATCCCAGGGCGGATCGGCTCCTGGTGCTCTCGGTGGATCTGGGCGAGCCCCGCCCCCGGACCATCGTGGCGGGCCTGGCCGATCGGTTCGCACCCGCCGATCTGGTGGACCGCCGGGTGGTGGTGGTGGCCAATCTGGCGCCGCGGAAGATCCGGGGCGTCGAGAGCCAGGGCATGATCCTGGCCGCCGGGGATGCGGCGGTGGTGGATCTGGTCTCGGTGGACGCCGAGCCCGGCGAGATCGTCCGCTAGCCCCCGGGCCGGATCCGCCTGCCGAGCGCCTCGCGACCCGGATCCGACGTCGGAGGGTCACCGAGCATCGAGCCCGTGGGCCTCGACGGCGGGCGTCAAAAAAGTTGATGGGCGCTTGTCACACATGTACCCTCGTCGACGTATTCCCCGAACGACCGCCCTCGGTTCGACCCCGCGGGCTTCCGACGCACCACTTCGAACGACTCCGGAGGTCCCATGACCCGCAACATCCACCTCCTCCTGCCCGCCGCCCTTCTGGGCGCTGCCGCCTGCAGCGACCAGGGCTTCACCGAGCGCCGGGACCCCATCAACCCGGACGACCTGAACCAGCCGGCCTGCATCGAGGTCGACCCGGCCAACATCCGGTTCGACGACGTGGAGATCGCCGACGAGGACTACGTCCCGCAGGAGCGCACGGTCACGGTGTCCAACACCTGCGACGGTGACCTGCAGATCGAGAGCGTCGAGCTCGGCCCCAACGCCCCCGCCGGCGTGTTCGGCGTCTCGGGCATCGAGGACTTCCTCATCGGTGCGGGCGAGAGCTCCACCTTCGTGGTGACCTTCGACCCGGCCACCGACGGTGAGTTCAACGCCCGCATCCTCGTGGACAGCAACGCCGAGGACAACCCCACCGAGGCCGTCCGGGTCCAGGGTCGCGGTGTCGCGCCCCGCATCAAGGTCACGCCCGAGACCTACGAGTACGGCGAGCCCTACATCGGCTGCGAGACCGGCCAGCCCTTCCAGATCATCAACGAGGGCACCGCCGACCTGGTCGTCTCCGACATCGAGGTCTTCACCCCCTCCCTCGACGAGTACAGCCTGGACCTGAACGCCTTCGAGAACGGCAACCTGCCGTTCACCGTGGCGCCCTACGACACCAGCGCGGGTGGCCCGGCCGTCGACGTCTTCCTCGACTACCTGCCCCTCGACACCTTCGAGGACCCGGCGCGTATCGACTTCACCTCGAACGACCCGCTCCGCACCGTGGCGACCGTCAACTCGCTCGGCTCGGGCACCCTGTTCGGTCAGAACACCGACCCGTTCGAGCAGCCCATCCGCTCGGCGACCGACATCCTGTTCACGCTGGACCGGTCGGGCTCGATGTACGACAACAACGAGAACGTCGTCAACAACTTCGACGTCTTCATCCAGACCCTCACCAACCTCGAGGCCGACTTCCATGCCGGCGTCGTCGTGGGTGACGTGGGCTGCATCGCCGGCTCCGACCCCTACATCGACGCCTCCTTCAGCGAGTCGCGCGCCCTCGACGCCTTCTCGACCATGGCCGACATCGACCGGGTCCTGGTGCCCTACGGCCGGAACGAGGAGCGCGGCTTCATGCAGGCCGAGGCTGCCCTCGGCAAGGTCGGCGCGGGCGAGTGCAACTCCGAGTTCTACCGGGATGACGCCTTCCTCTCGATCGTCCACGTCTCGGACGAGCCCGAGCAGTCCGTCAACACCTGGTCCTTCTACGTGGGTCTGTTCCAGAGCCTCAAGGCCGACCCCGAGGACGTGAAGGTCAACGCGGTCGCCGGCGACTACCCGACGGGCTGCGGCTCCGCCTCGGCGGGCACCGGCTACTACGAGGCCTCCGTGGCCACCGGTGGTCTCTTCCTGTCCATCTGCGCCACCGACTGGGCCGAGAAGCTCGAGAACCTGGCCACCGAGTCGGTCAGCATCAACGACAGCTTCGAGCTCTCGCTGCAGCCCGTCCCCCAGACCATCGAGGTCGTGGTCGACGGTGTCCGCTCCCCCACCGGCTGGGAGTACGAGGTCTCGTCCAACTCGGTCGTGTTCGACACCGACTTCATCCCGGCGGGCGGCTCGACCATCGAGATCAGCTACCAGGTCCTCCCCGACTGCGAGGGCTGATCGCCACCCCCACCTCGATGGCCCGCCCGGTCTGACACCGGCTCGGGCCGGGCCATCCCCAGACGCCGCGCTCTCCACCGGGGGCGCGGCGTCCTGCGTTGCGGATCACCCCCCGGGAGGAGGCGGCCGGCCCATGGGGTGACGCCGCCCGAGAGCTTGACGTCCCGTTGACGGACCGGCCGTCACAGCATGGGCTGCCGGACGTACGGACCAGGTGGAGCGGGCGCCCGGCCGCCACTGACCGGCAAAGCACTCGGCGGACCGGGCGCCCGTGTTCTCCTTCCACCCCCCTCCGTCCGAGGCCCGCGTCCGGCAGTTTCGGGCCGGCGCCCCCTCGGGCGCTCGTTGCGGCGGGGGCGCGGCGCCGGCTCAGCCGTCGGTGTCACCGCCGCCCGTGCCCTCGGGCGTGGGGAGCGCGCACTCGGGCGAGAGGTTGCCGTCGTCGTCAGCGATCACCGCGGTGATCCGGTACTGGGACAGGTTCGTGCAGTCGATGCCCTGCTGGGTGGCGTTGAGCGATGCCGAGCAGTTGCCGGCGTTGTCCCCATCGCAGGCGAAGGCGTCGTTGACGATGGGCTCGCTCCCGCTGCCCTGGTAGATCCGGAACACGTTGCCCGTGAACGGGCTCAGGGTGAAGTCACCCTGGGGATCGGTCACCACCACCTGGACCTGCAGGAAGCGGTCCGGCGTGTTTTCGGTCGGGAAGGTGCAGTCGATGCTGCTGTCCACCACCGAGGGGGACTGACCGTCGGTGGCCTCGCAGCCAGCGTAGTCATCGCCGTCGCCATCCCCGTTCCCGCCCTCGTCGGTGTCGTCGTTGCCGCCACAGGCAACCATGGCCAGCAGGAGCAGGGGCATCCAGGTACGCATGGGTCCTCCATCCCCGGCGCGTTGGCAGCGCCGGGCTCGGCCCGCCATCCTAGCCCATGACCGCCCGACCCGCGTCGGTTCGCGTCCGGACCGCGCCGGGCACGGCCACGAGGGGCCAGGACCGCCCCCGGCCTTCAGGAGATGAAGTAGCGGGGCGGGACCCAGCCCCAGCCGCCCCCAGCGGCCACCTCGGTGGCGAGCAGGTCCTCGACCGCCCGCGAGACGTCCCCGGGCGTGAGGATGGTCGCGTTCTCGAGGGTCAGGCTCTGCCCGATGCCCGGGACGTTCTTCTGGCCCACCGACCGCGTCGGGGCCCCGGGGAAGGCCTCGACCACCGCGCCCTGGATCTCGCGGACGAAGCCGCCGAAGACCCGGTTCTCGGCCGCCACCACGCAGCGGCCGGTCCGGCCCACGCTCTCGAGCACCAGATCCATGTCGGGCGGCACCAGCGTGCGCAGGTCGATGACCTCGACCTCGACGCCCTCGCGGGCCAGGGCATCGGCCGCCTTCAGGCTGGTCCACACCGCGCGACCCCAGGCCACCACGGTGCAGTCGCTGCCAGGCCGCCGGATGATCCCCTTGCCGAACGGCACCTTCACGTCGGGAAGCTCCGGGATCTCCCCGCGCATGATCTGCTTCTTGAGGGCGCGGATCTCGTCCTTGTCGGTGGGCTCCCCGGGGAAGGCCGGGCCCAGGGTCTGTCGGTACATCCACTTGGGCTCGAGGCAGATCACCGGGCCGTCGTAGTCGCCGGCCGCCAGCATCAGGCCGTGGGCGTCGAAGCTGGTCGACGGCATGATGATCACGAGCCCCGGGATGCTGCCGAAGTAGCCGTCGACGGACATGGAGTGGTACATGGCGCCGCCGCCGAACGGATCCACCGGCATGCGCAGCAGGAGCTTGGTGCTGGCGTTGCCGAGGGTGCTCCAGCGGAGGTTGCCCAGGTAGACCAGCCAGTGGAACGTATTCAGCGAGTAGTCGCCGAACTGGATCTCGGGCAGTGCCATCACGTCGTCGTGCAGCGCGAAGCCGGTCGACGTGCCCAGGATCAGCGGCTCATTGAGGGGGCTGTCCACGATGCCGTGGGGCGCCTTCTTCTGGATGCCGGCCGAGGCCTGCATGACCCCGCCGAGGCGGGCCACGTCCTGCCCGCACATCCAGCCGTTGCGCCGGTCGATGAGCTTGTAGAGGGCCGAGCGGATGGCGCCGGCGTAGCTGATCTGGGTCTCGCCGGGCCCGGGCGGGGTCTCCTCGACCTCGGGGAGGGGGGCCCGGACGTGGTCGAACAGGGTCGAGGTGTCGGGCTCGGGCTCGTCCCGGACCTGGTCGATCAGGGCGGCCACGTCCTGGTCCTCCTCGGACATGACGGCGCCGAGGTCGTGATGGACGAAGAAGTCGCGGCCCTCCTTGCCCTCGAGGCGCTTCAGGACGTCGTCCTGCTCCAGGAGACCGCGGCGCACCAGCTCCTCGCCGAAGGCGATGAGCGGGTCGTCCTGGGAGAGATCGAAGGTGACGTCGGCCGCCGAGGAGTGGCCGTTGAAGCGGGGGAGGCTGTGGACGTAGAGCAGGGCCGGCTTCTGTTCGCCGCGGACGTAGGAGGCGCACCGGAAGGTGGTGTCGTACACCTCGAAGAAGTCCCGGCCATCGCACTCGAAGCACGCGATGCCGAACGCCCGGGCATAGGTGGCGAAGTCCTTGATGCCCCGACCCTCCGAGGGCTCGGTGCTGATGGCGATGTCATTGTCGGTGACCAGGTAGATCACCGGGAGCTGCCACACCGAGGCGGCGTTCATGGCGTCGTGCATGTCGCCCTCGGCGGTGGTGCCATCGCCCACCACCGCCATGGCCACGCCATCATCGATGCCCTTGTGCTGGAAGCCCCGCGCATAGCCGGCGGCCTTGCCGAGCTGCATGCCCACCGGGGACTGGACCGGCAGGATCCCGACCTCGGGGATGTGGAGGTGGTAGACCATCTGTCGGCCACCGCTCATGGTGTCGGTGGCCTTGCTGAACTGCTGCCGCATCATGCGCAGGGTGAAGTCGTCGATGCCGTTGAGGCTGCACCACGCCGAGCAGAGGGCGCCCGAGCGGTAGTGGGCGACGATGCCGAAGCGCTTGGGGTCGACGGCCTTCTTCAGGGCCAGGGCGGTGGCGACCCCGTGGACCTCCTCGCCCGGGCCGAAGATGGCGAACTTGACCTCGCCGCGGGAGACCAGGCGGACGATGTGTTCCTCGGCGGCGCGGGAACGGGCGCCGATGCGGTAGGCGGTGCGCAGCTCGTCGTCGGTCAGCGCGGGCACCTCGACCCCTTGCAGGTCCAGCTCCAGGGCGTCACGGGCGGGGGCCGTGGTCGTGGGGGCGGAGGGATCCACGTGGCTGCTCATCCGGCGCTCCTGGGCTGCGAGGGGGCCGCCCGATGTAACCCGCCCTCCCCGAAGCGGTGTGCGACGATCCGGTCACCGGTGAGGCCGCCGGCCCTCGGCCCGACGGTCCACCCCGGCCCGAGGCCGGTCCCGTCCTGGACACCATCGCTGGCCCCTGCCGGGGGTGCTAGGCTGACGTGCTGCCCGGAGGATCCATGGCCCGCGACCGCCACGCCGTCATCATCGGCGCCGGCATCACCGGTACCCTGACCGCCCGCAGCCTGGCGCGCGCGGGCTGGAGGGTGACCATCCTCGAGGCCGCCCACGTGGGGGCTGGCAGCTCCTCCCGGACCGCCGCCGGGATCCGCCAGCAGTGGTCCACCGCCGAGACGGTGCGGGGCATGCGATTCGCCGTGCGCTTCTACCGCGAGTTCCGCGAGCGCCTCGAGACCGACGAGGTCCCCATCCGCCACAACGGCTACCTCTTCCTGGCCGGGGACGAGGCGGCCTGGAACGACGCCCAGGAGCGGGTGGCCCTCCAGCGCTCGGTGGGCCTGGACGACGTGGAGGCCCTGCCCCGGGACGCCCTGGCGGATCGCTTCCCCTGGGTCGACCCGGAACAGGTGCTCGGCGGCACCTTCTGTGCCTCCGACGGCTTCCTGCTGCCCGCCCTCATCTACCAGGAGGGGATCCGGGACGCCCGACGCCACGGCGCCGAGCTCATCCAGGGCGCCCCCGTCCGCGAGGCCGAGCTCGACGGTCACCGCATCACCGGTCTTGTCACCCCCAAGGGCACCTACCGCGGCGACGTCTTCATCGACTGCACCAATGCCTGGTCACGCGCCCTGGCGCGGGCCATCGGCGCCGAGGAGCTCCCGGTCGACGCCCTCAAGCGCTACCTCTGGTTCGTCAAGCGGGGCGGGCCCATGACCGCCGAGACCCTCCGCGACATGCCCATGACCATCACCCCTTCGGGGGTGTACTGCCGCCCCGAGAACGAGGACACGCTGCTCATGGGCCACGCCCACCCCACGGTGGCCGAGGACGGCTTCTCCTACGAGGACCAGGACGTCATCGAGCCGCGCTTCGCCCACACCGGCGGCCTCGAGGCCGCCCCCTTCGAGAACTGGATGGCCCTGGCCGAGATCCTCCCCCCCATCGGCGCCTTCGAGGGGATCACGGCCACCACCAGCGGATACTACGGCACCACCCCCGATCACAACCCTTTCTTCGGGTACGATGCCCGCAGGCCGAACCTGATTCGGATGATCGGGTTCTCGGGCCATGGCGCCATGTTCGGACCCTTCTCGGCCGAGGTGGGGCTGGCCCTGTGCGAGGCCGGGCAAGACCTCACCGAGGTGCACATCGAGGGGGAGCGCATCGACCTGGCGGCCTTCCGGATCGGCCGCCCCTTCCAGGCCCATGAACGGATGGTGATCTGATGGAGCTGGCGGTCCCCGACACCTGGCTGGGGGCGGCCCCCCACCTGCTGCCGGTGCTGCGCGACAACACCTCGCCGGCCAATGCCTGGGAGGCCGGGCTGTCCCGCCCCGAGGCCCGCTTGGTGCGTCACCCGGTGGCCCCCTTCCTCGACGGGGTAGTCGTCCTGGATCGGCCCGAGCTGCGGCTCTTCGTGAATCGCGGCCACCTGGAGGACTGGTCGGCGAGCCCGTCCATGGCCTGGGAGGCGGCCCTGTCCAACCTGGATCCGGCCGAGGGCTTGGCCCCCTGGGACGGGGCCGACGGGGTCTGGATCATCGGGGCCTCGGACGGCTATGCCTCGAGCCGGCTGCTGCTCCCGGGCTTCCTCCGCAGCTTCACCGAGACGGTGCGGGGCCGCCCGGTGGCCTTCGCCCCCGACGCGCGCACCCTCCTCGTGACCGGCACCGAGCAGGGCCTGCCCCTCGAGGCCGCCCTCGCCTTCGCCTGGGACACCTTCCATGCGGCGGGCACCCCCGTCTCCTGCGCCCCATACGTGCTGGACGAGGAAGGTCGGGGCTTCCGGGCCTGGCAGCCCGGCCCGGAGCACCCGCTCGTCCACCGGGTGGCCACCGCCCACCGCTTCTTCGCGGGGCACGCCTATCGCCGCGCCCAGACCCCGCTGGCGCAGCACCTCGTCGACCAGGACCGCCCCGCCTGGCCGAGCGCCTACAGCCTCCTCCGCCTGCCCGGAGGCCGGGTGATCTCCTTCGCCGCCCTGCCCGACGGCCCCACCCTGCTGCCGCAGGTGGACCTGGTGGTCCTCGGGCACCCGGGCCCCGACCTCCTGGACGAGGGGCTGGCGGTGCCGTGGGCCGTCCTGGTGGAGGCCGGCCTGGTGGGGCCGCCCGACCCGGACCTCTCCCCGGTGCGCCATCCCGCCGACGGCCGCCGGGTGGACCCGGCGCGGTTCCGGGCCGACGCGGTCGACCCCCGCTCCCTCACCCCAGCCTGAACCCCGGAGGACCCGTGCGCGTCTTCATCAGCGCCGACATGGAAGGCATCACCGGCATCGTCCACCGCGACCAGCTCATGCCCGACGGCAAGACCTGGCCCGCGGGGCGCGCGCTGATGACCGGCGATGTGAACGCGGCCATCGAGGGGGTGCTGGACGAGGCGCCGGACGCCAGCTTCGTGGTGAACGATGGCCACGCGGTGATGCGCAACGTCCTCCTCGAGGAGCTGCACGACCGGGCCGAGCTCGTCATCGGCCCCGCCACGGTCGAGAACAAGCCGCTCTGTCAGGCGACCGGCATCGAGGATGGCTTCGACCTGCTGCTGCTGATCGGCCACCACACCATGGCGGGGACCCCGGGGGGCCTGCTCTCCCACACCTGGTCCGGCCGGGTGGTCGAGAACTTCCGCCTCAACGGGCAGCGGATCGGTGAGATCGCCCTGAACAGCGCCATCGCCGGGACCTTCGGGGTGCCGCCCGGCCTGGTCACCGGCACCGACCGGCTGGGCGAGGAGGTCGCTGCCACCTTGCCGGGGGATGTGGTCCACGTGGCCGTCAAGCGCACCCTGGGCCCCACCGCCGCCCTGTGCCGGACCCCGCGGGTCGCCCGCGCCGCCATTCGGGAGGGGGCCGCCGAGGCGGTTCGCCGCCTGCGGGACGGGCGCCTGACCCCGTTGGTGCCACGTCCGCCGGTGATCATGGAGGTGGACACCTACCGCCGCGAGATGGCGACCAAGGCCCTGCGCGCCGGGACGGTGGAGCGGGTGGGCGAGTCCACCCTCCGCGTCGAGGCCCCCGACGCGGCCGCCGCCGCGCGGGCCATGTGGGCCGCCGTGGCCCGCGCCCACGATGAGATCGGCTCCTGGCTCCAGTAGGCTCCCCGGGAGGGGGGCGCCTCAGCCCCCGGCGGCCTTGTCGCTGGCCTGGCCCGTGGCGGCCGCATCCGTGTCGTCCGGGGTCGCGACGGGGTCCTCGCGGGTGACCTCGACCGGCACGCCCAGCTCCTGGGCGAGCTTGTAGGCGCGCGCCTTCAGGTCGACCTCGGCATCGTCCATGAAGCGCAGCCGCCCGCCCTCCTTCCGGCGCAGGTAGACCACGTGGCAGGTCTTGCCGCCGTCCTGGGCCAGCCGCTCGTACTCCACCCGGGCGATCTCGGTGAGCGGCACCCGCACCGTCTCACGCTTGTCATCCGGGAAGAAGCGATCCACCACCACCTCGCCGGTGCCCAGGTTGACCGCCGTGTTCGCGGTGTAGAGGTGGCCACAGGGCGTGTCCACCGGCGGGGCCACCACCTCGAAGCCGCCATCGAGCACCAGCACCTGGTTCGGGGTGGCCACCAGCAGGTCGTAGGTGCCGGCCGCGGTGCCTTCGGGGATGGTGCTGTGCAGGGCCTCGGGGCTCCGGCGCGAGATGGCGAGCTCCGTCGCCTCCCCGCCGCCCTGGGGGCTCAACGTGAGGGTGGTGCCGGCGGTGAAGCGCTCGCCCTGCACCTGGAAGGCGGTGCCGGGCCGGCCCTGGGCGGGGTCGACGCCGCTGACCTCGGGCGGCTCGGTGCAGGCGAGGGCGCCGGCCAGAAGCAGGGGGGCGAGAGGCCACCGCATGGGATCTCCGGGCCACGGGGGTCGCTCTTTCTAGCCCGCATCCGTCATGACAGCTCGTCGCGAGCCGGCGAGATGCCGTCGTGAGCGCGGTTCTCGACGAGCGACCGAGGGAAGGCGTGCCGAGGCACGTCGACCGAGGGAGCGACAGAGAGGGCAGCGCGCAACAGGCAGATCGCCGGCGCAGCGGAGCGCGTCATGAGGGATGCGGGCTTGCCGCTTCGCGCCGTGGCGGCAGCGTCCTCCCCGCAGGAGACCCCCTCGGACCCCCATCGGCACCGGGCCGCCCCACCCCGCCCTGGAGCGTGCGTTACCGGACCCGCCTCCCCGGAGATCCCATGCCCTTCACGCCCCGCCCCGGCCCCGTGGTCCTGTGCATCCTCGACGGCGTGGGCGTGGGCCGCGGAGACTGGGACGACGCCGTGGCGACCGCCCCCACCCCCAACATGGACCGGTGGCGGGCCGAGCACCCCTGGTGCCGCCTGCGGGCCAGCGGCACCGCGGTGGGCCTGCCGAGCGACGAAGACATGGGCAACAGCGAGGTCGGCCACAATGCCCTGGGTGCCGGGCGCATCTTCGACCAGGGCGCCAAGCTCGTCGAGAACCGGCTCGAAGACGGCTCCATGTGGGAGAATCCCGTCTGGGGCGAGCTCATCGGGGGGCGTACCCTGCACCTGATGGGCCTGGTGAGCCGGGGCAACGTCCACAGCCACCTGCGCCACCTCGAGGCGCTCATCGAGCGCGCCGCCGAGGACGGCGTCGCCCGGCTGCGCATCCACGCCCTCACCGACGGGCGCGACGTGCCGGCGCGCACCGCCCTCGAGGATCTGCCCGGCCTCGAGGAGCGCCTGGCCGGCCACCGGGAGGCCGGCCGGGACTACCGCATCGCCAGCGGCGGCGGGCGCATGCACATCACCATGGATCGCTACGAGGCCGACTGGGAGATGGTGGCCCGCGGCTGGCGCTGCCACGTCCACGGCGAGGGGCGGCCCTTCCGGAGCGCCAGCGAGGCGGTGCGGACGCTCTACGAGGAGGACCCCGAGGTGGACGACCAGTGGCTGCCCGCCTTCGTCATCGTCGACGAGGCCGGCACCCCGGTGGGGCGCATCGAGGACGGCGACACGGTGCTCTTCTTCAACTTCCGCGGAGACCGGGCCATCGAGATCTCCCGCGCCTTCGAAGACGACGCCCTGGACACCTTCGACCGGGGGCGCCGCCCGGATGTCGTCTACGCCGGCATGATGGAGTACGACGGCGATCTGCACATCCCGAGCCGCTACCTGGTCACCCCGCCCACCATCACCGACACGGTGGGCGAGAACCTGGCCCGCGCCGGCAAGCGGACCTTCGCCGTCTCCGAGACCCAGAAGTTCGGGCACGTCACCTACTTCTTCAACGGCAACCGCAGCGGTCGGCTGGACGAGGCCCTCGAGACCTACCTGGAGGTCCCCTCCGACAACGTGCCCTTCGACCAGCGGCCGCGGATGAAGGCCGGCGAGATCACCGACGCCGTCCTCGAGGCCCTGGCCGACGGGGGCTACGACCACGTCCGGCTGAACTACGCCAACGGCGACATGGTGGGTCACACCGGGCACCTCCACGCCACCCGGGTGGCGGTGGCGACGGTGGACCTGGTGCTCGGCCGGCTCTGGAAGGCGGTCCAGAAGGCCGATGGGCTGCTGCTCATCACGGCGGACCACGGCAATGCCGACGAGATGACCCAGTGGGAGGGCGATCGCCGCAAGACCGATGCCGACGGCCGGCCCATCGTCCGGACCAGCCACAGCCTGCACCCGGTGCCCTTCCTCCTGCTGGACCCCCGCGGCGCGCTGACCCTCCGCGACGATGCCGACGAGGGCAGCATCGCGCGGGTCGGGGCCACCGTGCTCGAGCTGTGCGGCGTGACCCCGCCCGAGAGCTACCTGCCGGGGCTGGTGGCCCTCGGGCCGGGCTGACGGCCCCGCCCCGTCAGGCGTCCTTGCGCCACACGTCCACGTGGTCCGCGATGTAGTCGGCGATGTCCCGCGGACGTCGACCCAGGATCTCCGCCATCGTCGGGTCGGTGTGATCCGAGGCCCCGAAGGCGAGCCCCAGGTGCAGGGCGGTCTGGATGCCCACCAGCATCCACGGGGCACCCTCGCCGCGGATGTGGGCGGCGTAGGTCAGCGGATCCACCGTCTTGTGGCGGATGGACCGGCCCAGGTACTCGGAGAGCAGCTCCACCACCTCGTCGAAGGTGTGGGTGACGGGCCCGGTCAGGATGGGGGCCTCGCCCACCAGCCGGCGCTCGGCCAGGGCGATGGCCCCCACCTCGCCGATGTCGCGGGTGTCGGTCCAGGCCACCCCGGCCCGCCACACCGGCACCACGATCCGGTCGTGCTCGACGATGTCCCGCTTGTAGGCGGTGGCCAGGTTCTGGGCGAAGAAGCCGGGGCGCAGCAGGGTCGCCGGCGCCTCGACCTCGGTGAGGTGCCGCTCGACGGTGCGGTGGGGGATGGGCAGCTTCTCGGCCCCCTCCACCGAGAGGAAGACGATGTGCTCGACGCCCTGCTCCAGCGCCCGGTCGACGAAGGGGAGCAGGTTGTTCTCCACATCGCCGACGGAGGGGGGGCGCAGCAGGAACAGGCCCTGGACGCCGTCCAGGGCCGCCGCCCACGTGTCCGGGTCCCGGAAGTCGAAGGAGACGGTGTCCACGCCGTCGGGGACCACCTCCTCGGGGCTGCGGACCGCGGCCCGGACCTGCTGGTCGCGGGCGAGGAGGCCGTCCACCACGGGACGACCCACATTGCCGGTGGCGCCGGTGACCAGGATCATGCCGCACCCCCAGCCATGCGGGCCTCGAGGGTCCGGGCGAGGCCCTCGACCGAGGGGAGGCCGGCGACGATGGCCTCTACACGACCGCCATCGTCCCACGCCAGCGAGGGGTAGCTCGAGAAGCCCTGGGCCCGGGCCTCGGCGAAGGCGATGCCGGTCCGCGCGCGGGCGTCGTCCGTGTCCCAGCGTGCGAGCAGGGCCTCGGGATCCACCCCGGCCTGCGACGCCACGGCCCGGAGGGTCTCGGGCGTGTCGGGCCGCAGGCCGTCCCGGTAGTGGGCCCGGGTGAGCCCATGGGCGAAGGCCACCGCCCGCTCGGGAGCGAGGGCCTGGGCCTCGAGGACGGCCCGACAGGCGGGCTCCGAGTCGGCCACCCAGGTGCCTTCGGCCAGCAGGCCCTGGCGGAAGGCGGCGCCGAAGCGGGTGGGGGTCCGCGCCTCGACGGCGGCCATGCCCTGTTCCAGGTAGCCACGGTGTTGCGCGATGGGGCCCACACGGCCGCCGGTGACCAGACCGCCGCAGACGATCCGGGTGGGTGGAAGCGGTCGGCGGGCCGCCACGGCGTCGAGTACGTCGGCCATGGCGTAGCACCAGCCGCAGAGGGGATCGAAAGCGTAGATGAGCAAGGAACCTCCCACCCCCACCCTACGCGCCTGCTAGCATGACTCCAATGCATCGCAGAGATAGTCAGCATGACGCATCCGCATGAGATTCCGGATCTGGACGAGCTCCGGGCCCTCCATCGCCTGGTGCACCACGGCTCGGTCACCGACGCGGCCGTCGAGCTGGGCCTCTCCCAGTCGGGCCTGTCCCGGGTGTTGGGCCGCCTGAGGGACAAGCTGGGCGATCCGCTCCTGGTGCGCGCCGGACGCCGCATGGAGCCCACCGTCCGCGCGCTCGAGCTGGTGGAGGCCACCCGGGCCCCCCTCCAGACCCTCGAGGCGGCGCTCCGGGCCGCCGTCCCCCTGGAGCCGGCCCGGCTGGCACGGACCTTCCACCTGGCCACCGCCGATCTGGGCGTCCTCCTCATCCTGCCGGCCCTGGCCGCGCGCCTGGCCACCGAGGCCCCCCGGGTGGACCTGGCGGTGCGTCCGCTGGGGCCCGACGTGACGGCCCGCCTTCACGACGGCGCGCTGGACCTGGCCATCAACGTGCGGCCGGCGGACGGCAGCCTGATGAGCCGGGCGCTGGTCCGCGACGACTTCGTGGTGCTCATGCGGCCCGACCATCCGGCCCTGTGCGGACCGTGGACCGCCGACCGCTATGCGGGCCGGGACCACCTGCTGGTGGCGCCGAGCGGCCGGTCCGGCGGCATGGTCGACGCGCCCCTCGAGGCCCTGGGCCTGTCGCGCCGGGTGGCGGTGGTGGTGCCCGGCTTCCTGGGCGTGCCCGAGATCCTGGCCCAGAGCGACCTGGTGGCCACCGTCCCGCGCCGCCTGGGCGCCGCCTTCGCCCGTCGGGGCCCGCTCGCGGTCCGGGAGCTGCCCTTCCCGAGCCCCCACTTCACCCTGCACGCCCTGTGGCACCGTCGGCACCACACCGACCCGGCCCACCGCTTCCTGCGGGAGCGGCTCGCCATCCCGGCCGACGCACCCGACTGACGGCGCGCGGCCGTCCCGGGTTGCCCCGAGGCCCTCGCCGGAACAGGGAGGCCCTGGAGGTCCCATGCTCGTCGATCTGCGCTCGGACACGGTCACCCAGCCCACCGCGGCCATGCGGGCGGCCATGGCGGAGGCCCCGGTGGGGGACGACGTCTACGGAGAGGACCCCACCATCAACCGCCTGGAGCAGGTGGCCGCCGAGCTGGCCGGCAAGGAGGCCGCCCTCTTCGTGCCGTCGGGCACCATGGCGAACCAGATCGCCCTGCGCGTGCACACCCGGCCGGGGGATGAGATCCTCTGCCATCAGGACGGCCACCCCTACAACTGGGAGGCCGCCGGGGCGGCGGTCATCGCGGGCGCCCAGTGCCGCGGCCTGCCCGGCGAGCGGGGGCTGCTGGACCCGGAGACGGTCGAGGCCGCCATCCGTCCCGACGATCCCCACATCGCCCCGGCGCGGCTGCTGGTGGTCGAGGACACCTCCAACCGGGGCGGCGGCACCGTCCATCCCCTCGACCGCCTCGATGCCCTGGCCGAGGTGGCCCACCGCCACGGGCTGGCCACCCACCTCGACGGCGCTCGGGTGTTCAACGCCGTGGTGGCATCGGGGGTGCCCCTGGCCCGGCGATTGCAAGGCTACGACACGGTGAGCTTCTGCCTCTCCAAGGGCCTCGGCGCCCCGGTGGGCTCCCTGCTCTGCGGCCCCCGCGACCTGCTCCACACCGGTCGCCGGGTGCGGAAGATGCTCGGGGGCGGGATGCGGCAGGCCGGCATCCTGGCCGCGGCGGGCCTCCATGCCCTGAAGCACCACGTGGCCCGCCTGGAGGAGGACCACGAGCGCGCCGCCAGGCTCGCCGCGGGGCTCCGCGCCCTCGGGCTCGACGCGCCCGAGCCCGACACGAACCTGGTGTTCGTCGAGGGGCTGTCCGATGCCCGCGCCACCGTCGCCGCCCTGGCCGGTCGCGGCGTCCGCTGCGGGGCGGTGGGCCCCCATACCCTGCGCCTTGCCCTGCACCTCGACGTGGACGACGCTGGGGTGGCCCACACCCTCGACACCTTCCGCGACGTGGCGGCCTAGCAGACCGCGCCGGCGGCTAGCGGCAGCCGAGCCGGCCGTACTCCACGCGGATCTCCGAGCCCTCGGGCGGGGTCTGGTCGAAGACGAGGGTGCTGCCCTGGACATGGAAGCCCTGGTTCCACTGGACCGAGTCCACGAAGACCTCGAGGGTGGACAGGTCGGGGGTCCCCGCCAGGTCGAAGCGGCCCAGGCCATCCACACTGGCGGCCGCCAGATCCTCCACGTGGCGGGCCCAGTTGCTGTCGCAGATGGAGAGGAACTCCCCGCCGGTGTCGTCGGCGGCCTGGTAGTAGCCCTCGCCCGCCATGGCGGTGCCGCAGCCGCGCGGGTAGTCGCCGGCGACCGCCGAGATCTTCACCCGGTCGGGCGAGGTGGGGTGGAGCCCGCGGATCTCGTCGACGAGGGTGCGCCAGCCGGTGCGCGACTGCTCGGGCTCGTCGGAGACCAGGATGACGTGGAGCATGGCATCGGGGCGCGTGAAGCCCGCATTGCAGCCGCCGCCGCTCTCGCGCAGGGCATTGCGGGCCACCGTGAGCAGAGACTCGGTGTAAGCCCCGCCGTCCCAGGCCAGCACGGCACGGCGGAACAGGTCCTGGTAGTTCCAGCGCGAGGCGCTGAGGATGCCGTCCCGGAAGCAGCCGGTGTCCCGCGTGGCCACGCCCACCTGCCAGCCGGTGGTCACCCGGTCGATCTCGTTGACGAAGGTGGTGAAGTTGTTGCCGAGGCGGGTGGCGTCGTCCTCCATCGAGCAGGACTGGTCGATGGCGAAGAGGATGTCGACCGGAGGCGCCTCGGGCATGGTGAAGGTCTCGGCCATGCGCTCGGCGTAGCTCCCGTCGCCGACCTGGATGGCGTCCAGCAGGCCCCGGGGGTCGTCCGAGTCCACCGTCAGGGTGGCGTCGGCGGCCTCCTCGGCCGAGGGGACGTAGCGGACCCCCACCTCGGCGCCGGTCCCGGGCTCCAGCACCAGGGGCAGCGCGGGGGCGTCGGTGAGGGTCAGGTCCGGGTGGGCGTCGAAGGCCAGGTCCGAGATGGTCAGGGTCTCGGCCCCCACGTTCTCGAGGCCGATCCGGGCGTCCTCCACGCAGCCGATGTCCACCTCGCCGAAGTCCAGGTCGGGCGGATCGATGCGGAGCTCGGGCACGAGCCCCTCGCCCGACAGGTCCACCGGCAGCACCGAGGTGGAGACGTCGTCGCTGTGGACGTGGAGCATGCCCACCACCTCGTTCGCCCGGCGGGGCTGGAAGGTCACCCGCGCCATGCCGGTCTCGCCCGGCTCGAGGACCTGGGGCAGCTCGACCTGGACCGTGAAGCTCTCGTCACCCATCACCAGCTCGACATGGTCGATGGTGAGCGGCGTCTCGCCCACACTGCGGAGCAGCACGTCGCGGGTGACGGGGGCATCGCCGGCGGTGGCGCCGAAGTCCACGAAGGGCGGTGCCACCTCGAGGGCAGCACGTCCGACGACGCCGTCCTCGAAGGCGGAGAGGCCGTTCTCGCTGCAGGCGGCCAGGGGCAGGAGCACGAGGAAGAGGGGAAGGGCGGGGCGCATGACAACTCCGGGGTGGCCCCGGCCTTCTTCAAGGTGCGTGCCAGCCCCCTGACCGCGTGGATACGGGCCTTGACGCCGGCTTGACCCCAAGGGTGCGACAAGACATCCGCACCCACCCCGGGCCCGAGCCCGGTCAATCGCCGTCGGGCACGCTCACGCCGCCATGCCCGATGGATCCCAGCCGGGCATCCAGATCCCACCCCGGGTCCCAGGTGGCGGTGTGGCAGCCCGTGCACAGCGCTTCCAGGACGCACACCGGGCAGTCCTCCCCCAGGCCCTCGATGGTGCCCGGCGCCCCGCCCGATTCCACGTGCTTCCCCCCTGGCCCATGGCAGGATTCGCAGCCGACGCCCCCCTCGTAGAGGGCGTACTGGTCGAGCCGGGTGGGGGCCGGGCCGCCGTGACGGGTGGGGCTCGCGTGGCACCGGACGCAGGCCACCTGCTCGGCGGCGGGGGCGCCCTCGTGGGTCTTGCCGGCCAGGGAGGCCATGGCCTCCCCGTGGGGGTCCTTGGACCACCAGGCGTGGGCCTCGCCGTGGCAGGTGGCGCAGGCCTGGCTGCCCACGTGGTCCCCCTCGGCGAAGGCGAGCAGCGGGCGTGCGGCCTGACCGGTGTGGAGGGCCTGGAGCCGCTCCCGGAAGGCCTCGTCGGACAGGGCGGTGCTCTCGAAGTGATCGATATGGGGCAGGCCCTTGTCGACCGAGAAGGCGATGCTGTGCTTCTCGTCGTGGCACCCGACGCAGGTGGCCCGGGCCTCGGTGGGGCTGCCGTCGTGGGGGCCGGCGGGGCCGTGGCAGGACTCGCACCCCACATCGACCAGGTGATCCTGACCGGCGGTCCAGCCGGTGGGCTGCCCATGGCCGGTGACGTGGCAGCCCACGCACGCCGGCTCGGTGTCGGCGGCGCGGGCCTGGAGGGTCTCCCAGGCGATGCTGTGGTGGGAGAGCATCCACGAGGCGGTCTCGTGGGTGTGGCAGGCGCTGCAGACGGCGTTGCCCTGGTAGGCGCCCTCGGCGAAGACCGACCAGGGATCGTCGGACACGGCCATCTGGAGGAGGGGTCCCGTGCCGCGGCGATAGGGGTACCAGGCGTGGGTGATGAGCCGCTTGCGGCCGTCCGGGACCACGAGGGCGATGGAGGGGGTGGAGCGGGCCCCGATGGCGCCGGCGACCACCCGCTCGGCATCGTGGACGACCGGGTAGGCCACCTCGTAGCGGCGCTGGAACTCCCGGGCCTGGCGCTGGGTGGCGCTCCCGCTGGCCACCCCCAGGAAGGCGGCCCGCCCCCGGACCTGGCGGGCCAGGGCGTTGAGCTCGGGCTGGGCCTGCTGGCAGTGCGGGCAGGTGGGCGAGAAGTAGACCAGGAAGGTGGGCCCTTCGATGCGGTCGCGGATCGAACGGGGCAGATCCACCCGGACCGGCTCCTCGAGCCCGGCCAGGACCTGTGGCGTGCGGGCCGCCACCGGGCCCTCGGTCCAGCCCGGGACGCCGCCCGCCACCGCGAGGGTGGTCAGGAGCAGGAACAGGGCCAGCAACGCACGGCGCAGGCGTCCTCCGGGGCGCGGGGCCGCGGAGCGCCTATCCGGCCGCGCCCGCCCCGGCCGGGATCAACCCCAGCCGAGCCAGCGGACCAGGGCATCCGTAGGGGCGCTCGGCAGGTCCAGGCCCAGCGAGGCATCGCGCAGGCGCTCGGCCCGGCGACGGCCCCAGGCGTCGGAGGGGTCGAGGCGCAGGGCGTCCCGGGCCAGGCCATAGGCCTCGTGGACCTCCCCCTCGGCCTCGGCCGCGCGGCTGGCGGCCTCGAGGCGGCGGGCGGCCCGGCGGGTGACGTCCCGCACCCGGCCGTCGCGGTGGTCCAGGGTGCGGGCGCGGACCCCGTGATGGAGCGCGCGGCGGCGGGCCTCCCCCTGGATGGGATCGCCGTCCTGGAGCAGGGCCTCCAGGGCATCGACGTGGCAGCGGGCCAGGCCGGTGCGCGCCCGCGCGGTGGCCCCCTTCCGCCAGGGGTGGTCGGGCGGCAGGTGGTGGCGCACATCGTCCCACCGGGCCTCGCCGGCGTCGCAGTCCCCGGTGGCCAGGGCCGCGTCGAGGGCGGCATCGGCGACCTTGCGCACCTCGGGCTCGGGCCTCACCTCGAGCACCCCGGCCCACCGCACCTCGCCGCGGATCACCGCCGGCTCGTCCGTGGTGGCGCCGTCGGGCACCCGCTCCGGAGCGACGGCGCCGCCCCCGTCCAGCACCGCGATGGACAGGTCCCACTCCCCGACCGGCAGGTCGTCGGGCAGGGTCAGGCGGTGGTCTCCGCGGGCCACCTCGGTCCACCGCCACCGCCGCACCGGGACCAGGTCGTAGGCGAGGGGGACCTCCCGCACCACCCGCCGCTCGCCGCGGGAGAGGATCACCAGGACCCGCGGATCGCCCAACCCCCCGCGGACGCTCCAGCCGAGCTCGATCTGCACGCTCCCGCCCGGCGCCACCACGGGCGCGGGCAGGCGCCAGCCCCGCAGGACCAGCCCCCCTTCGAAGTCGACCCGCCGCCCCTCGCCGTGGGGCCAGTCCTCCAGGAAGACGTGCCGACGGTGGACGTGGTTGCCCTCGTGGGTGCGCCACACCGACACCGGGAAGTCGGGCAGATCCAGGTACGCCCTCCATCCGGCGTGGGTGGTCATCCGGGTCTTGCGCGCCCAGGAGCCGTGGACATGGGCGAAGTCGGGCTGCCGCTCCTCGAAGACGTACTGGGCCACGAAGGCCTTCTCCCAGCTGTGGTGGCCCATGGGCACGTCCACGAGCCCGGCCATGTCCACGATGGCCGCCTCGCGGCCCGCCCACCAGACGTGGGCCCCCATGTCCACGTCCATCCAGGTCGTCTCGTACAGCGGCAGGTCGAGCCGGTCGGCCCAGGCCGACATGTAGACCACCCGGCGCGCGACGCCGTAGGGGCTGGTCTCGGGACCGCGGATGCGATCCACGGCGTGGATCACCGAGAGGAGCGCCACCACCCCCACGGGCACCAGGGTGGCCCAGCGCCACCGGCCCCCGAGGCGCGGCGCCAGCCGGTCCCACAGCCCGGCCGAGGCGTCGGACAGCAGGATGCACAAGGGGACGACGCACAGGTTCATCCAGCGGTAGCCGTCCATCCAGTCGCCCCCGGCGACCAGGGCGAACAGCCCCGTGAAGCCCACGAGCCACGCCGCCAGGACCCGGCCGGCCTGTCCCGGGCGCCCGAGGCCCACCAGGGGCAGGATCGCCACGAAGACGCCGAGCCCCACGATGCGGGCCTGGGACCACCACGCCGGGTCGGGGGCGAAGGGCCACGTCGGCAGGGCCCCGTCGGCCCCGAGGGCCGGGATCCATCCCTCTAGGGGGGCCGCGCCCCACACGTCGTGGAGCCAGACGATGCCGGGGAGGAGGAGGACGAGCACCCCCGCGAAGGCCGCGAGCGCCACGCCCGCCCGCGCTCCCCGGAAGCCAGCGAGGCCCAGGGCGTAGAGCCAGAGCAGGAAGCCATGACCGTGGTAGAGCGCATAGCCGCGGAGGTAGCCCCAGCTCCGGGCCCGGGAGCCGCTCCAGATCCACGGGCGCGACCGATCCCCGTCGCCCAGCTTGGCGAAGTAGGTGTTGGGAAGCGCCCAGGCGAACTCCAGAAAGGCGTACAGGTGCCAGGCCACCACGGGCGCCAGGAGCAGCAGGCCCCACCGCCACGCCCAGCCGAGCATCGGGCCGGGACCGTGGCGCAGCGCCAGCGCGCCCAGCCCCACCACCCCCGCGATGGCGGCGTCGGCCGGAGCCTCGGGGCGGGAGATGGCGAGCAGGCCCCACAGAAGCCCCGACCAGGGAATCCCCCCCGGGCGGGCCACCTCACGGAGGAGGAGCGCGCCCCCCGCGGCCATGGTCAGGGTGACGACGCTGTTCTCGAGGCCGCTGGCGGCCCACAGGACGTACTGGGGCGAGAGGGCCAGCAAGACGACCGGCAGGGCGGGGAAGAGGTCGTCCCGGGGACCCATCACCGAGCGCGCCCAGGCCCAGGCGACGGGCAGGCCCGCCAGCCCGAAGGCGGCCCCCAGGAGCTTGGCGCCGATCCAGGGGTGGATGCCCACGAGGTGCAGCAGGGCGAGGAGGAGGGTCCAGGTGGGGTTGCTGAAGCCCTCCACCGGCTCGCCACCCCGGTAGGCCACCGGGCCCTCTCCCTCGGCCAGGTGGCGCGAGAAGGCGAAGCTGATGGCGGCATCCTCGATGTACCAGGCGCTGTACCAGGCCAGGTGCACCAGGAAGAGCACCCCCGCCAGCCCGACCACGGTGAGCTGGCGACGGGCCGGGTCGTCGAGGGCGTCCCACCGCGAGAGGAGCGGGTCCAGCGACCGCGCGATCACGGCTCATCCGAGTCGGTGGCGCCCGGGGAACGGAAGACGGGCGGAGCCAGGGGATCCACGGAGAGGGGCGCGCCCAGCCGGCCGGGACGCTGGGGCACCGAGGGGCTCTCCGCGCCCGGGGGATCGGCAGGAGGCGGATCGGCGGTCCCTCGGCCGCCCCCGGAGCGGAGCTCGCTCACGGTGCCACAGTCCTGCTCGTCCAGTCGGATCCGCAGCCGGCAGTTCCGGGCCTCCTCGGCCCGGCGGCGGGCCCAGCTCCGGCTCGGGTCCAGGATCAGGGCGTCCCGGAAGGCGGCGTAGGCCGTTTCCCAGTCCCTCGCCTCGCGGGCCTCGAGCCCCTCGGCCACCAGGCGATCGGCGTGGGGGGCGGCCAGCTCCCGGACCCGAGGCGCCCGGTGATCCCAGTCCATCGCCTTCTCGAAGGCGGCCACCCGCTCGACCCGGTCGGGGGCGGCCTCGGCGCGCTCGGCCCAACACACCGCCAGGGCCCGACGGACCTCGGCGCCACGGCGTCGGGCGTAGCCGGTGCGGGTGCGGGTCCGGCGAGCCCGCCACCAGTCCGACGCGGCCGCCGTGCAGCGCCCCTCGGCGGCCAGCTCCAGGGCCCGGTACCGGAGCTCGTCGGCCTCGCGCTCGGCGTCGGCCGGCGCCAGGATCCGCACCGGCCCCAGGAGGGCCTCGCCGCGGGCCAGGGCCGGGGTCGCGGCGCGGCTGCCCGGGCTGCCCGGGAGCGGGGTGAGGAGCTGGGGAAGGGGGGGCACCGGCGCCTCGTCGGGCCCGGTCTTCCGCCGGAGGGCCCGCTCCAGGGCGGCCCGGTCGATGGGGGAGCGGGCTCCCCGGAACAGCCCCTCGCCGGCGGCCTCGCCCCCCTCGCCGTCGGCCTCGCCCCCCTCGCCGTCGGCCTCGCCCCCCTCGCCGTCGTCGTCCTCGGCGGTCCGGCCGGGGGCACCCGGGAGCGGACCGTCGCGGACCTCGCCGGCGCGTACCGCTGCCGCCCGCAGGGCCTCGCCCGCCGAGACCTTCTCGGCCGCGGTGGGCCACGCGGGCCACACCCCGCCGGCCTCCGGCAACACCACGAGTCGGAGCGAGTAGGTCCCCGGTGGCAGGTCCTCGGGCACGGCGAGGCTGTAGCGGGAGAAGACCACCTCGTCGGATGCCCAGGCCTCGGGCAGGTACCAGTCGTATCCGGGGGCCACGTCCCAGCTCTGCAGGCCGCCGGGTCCTGAGAGGACCAACAGCGCCCGGAACCGCTCCCAGGCCTGACGCTCTCGCAGCGTCCGCCAGGCCAACTCCACGTAGAGGTGCCCCCCCGCGGCGCCCGCCACCGGCGCCTCCCACCCCTCGAGGAGCACGTCGCCGGCGAAGGGAATCCGGCGCCCCTCGGTCCCATCCCAGGTATCCGCGATGAGGTGGCGTCGGGCGATGTGGTTGCCGCCGTGGGTGGAGCGCCTGCCCGACGGGTAGGGCGGCAACTCGAGGAAGGTCTCGTCCCACTCGGGGAAGGTGAGGAGCCGGCTCGTGCGGGCCCACCCGCCGTGGACATGGGCGAAGTCGGGTCGCCGCTCCTGGAAGACGTACTCGCGGATGAAGGGCCGGTCGAACCAGCGGTGCCCCATGGGGACGTCGACCAGGCCGGCGATGTCGACGATCTCATCGCCCGACCAGTACATGGTGGCCCCCATGTCCACGTCCAGGTTGGTGGGCCGACCCTCCATGTGGACCCGGTCCTGCACGTAGTTCATGTAGTTGACGCGCCGCTTCACCTTCCACGGCGAGGTGGTGGGGCGGGCGACGAAGGCGTCGAGGTGGTGGACGGCGGGCAGGCTCACCGCGGCCAGCAGCCCGAAGACCGCCACCCAGCCGAGGGGCCCCCACCGGGCCTCGCGGTGACGCTCGGCGCGGAGGCCCAGGACCACGGCGAGCCCCAGCCCGACGATGGCGCCGAGGAGCATCCAGGGGTCCGGCTCGCGCACCTTCAGGTCCAGCCAGGGGATGGACCGATACGGAGGCCACAGGAGCGGAATCAGGAAGGCCAGCCCGGCCGCGCCGAGGACGCCCGCCGACACCAGGCCGGCCACCGGGGTGCGCGCGTCGAGGGTCCGGGCCCGATCGGCCAGCTCGGCCAGGCCCACCGCCAGGAGCACCGAGCCCGGCACCGCGAAGGTGGCGAGCCAGCGGAAGCCCCCCATCCAGTCCCCCCCGGCGTAGAGGGCGAAGAAGACGGCCGAGGCGCCCACGGTGGTCACGAGGACCAGCCCACGCCACCCGGGCCGCCCCACCGCGGTCCCGGCGGCCAGCACCACGACCCCGAGCAGGGTCCAGACCCGCAGGGGCGACCACCAGCGCGGGGCCCGGGCTTCCCAGAACGGCAGGTCCTGGAGCCACTCGGGGCCGGGGAGCAGGAGCGCGACCGCCAGGGCCACCACCGCCGCCAGCCCGAGCACGCCGCGCAGGCCCCGCCAGCCCGTGGCCCCGCCGACGAAGACCGGGAGCAGGTAGCCCATGCCCAGCTCATGCGCGTACTCGCGCAGGTACTTCCACCCTTTTCGGGTCCACTGCATGGGCGCGAAGGCCTTGCTGGGGTTGCCCTTCTTCGCGTAGTAGGTGTTGGGCAGCTCCCAGGCGAAGGCCTGATACCGCCATGCCTGGTACACCGCGAAGGGCCCGAAGAACAGGCCGAGCCAGGCGAAGGTCGGCCAGGCCGCCTGCCACAGGGCCCGCGGCAGGCCCCGTCCGGTGGACCACGCCTCCCGGACCTGGGGCGCGGCCAGGACGGCCCGGAAGATCATCGCCCAGAGCCCGCCCCAGAAGGCGTAGAGCAGACCATCCGGGCGCGTGAGGGCCACCCCCAGCCAGGTCAGGGCGGACCAGGGGATCCCGCCACGGCGGGCCTCGACCAGGGTGCGCCACATGGCCAGGGCCAGGAGCACGTTGAGCAGGCTGTTCTCGAGCCCGCCGGCCCCCCAGATGGCCTGCTGGGGGCTGACGGCCAACAGGGCGGCCGCCAGCAGGGGCGTGGCGTCGGCCCGGTGGGGGCGGGCATGGCGGGCGATGGCCCACGTCAGGGGCACGGTGGCCGCGCCGAAGACCACCGCCATGAGCTTGTTGCTGATGAAGCCGTCGACCCCGATCCCGTAGAAGGCGGCCAGGAGGAAGGTCCACAGCGGGTTGCTGTAGCCCTCGACCCACTCGCCCCCCGGGTAGGTGACCAGCCCCTCGCCGGCGGCCAGGTGGCGGGCGTAGGCGAAGCTGATGGCCGCGTCCTCGACGATCCACTCCACCAGCGTGAGCTGGAGCCCCACCGCCAGGACCGTGAGGATGACCAGGAGCCCCAGGTGCAGGTGGGGGACGGGGCGGTCGAGGCCGGCCGCCGCGCGGGGGGCCGGGCGGCCGGCATCGGCC
>CAZPJM010000035.1:0-27586 GCA_964586865.1 uncultured Enterobacteriaceae bacterium | reverse complement strand
TAGAGCATTGGCCTTCTAAGCCAACGGTCCCAGGTTCGAGTCCTGGCGGGGGCGCTTCCTTCCTTCTCGAGCCCGGCGCGTTGTCGGCACGACCCGCGGCGTCCGTCACGCGCCGCCGATGTGCTTCCTCACGTTCAGCGCCTTCCACCGAAGGCCCGGGTTCATCGCGATGCGGCGGTGAAGCTGCGCGTCGGTCGTGATCAGCGAAGGCTCGATCTCGCCCAGGCCGTTGAGGCGCTCGAGGAACTCGCGCTCGTGGTGGCAAGCGGAAGGACAGCGGCGAGTCGCACGCGGGTCTCAGCCACGAGCTCGGTCGTCCATCGGTCCACGTCCACCTCCGCGGGGCGGAGGTCCTGCCGCAGCAGAGCACTCCAGGACGTCCGAGCGCGGACGTGTAGGAAAGGCGCCACTTGCCCCCCGCGTGCTCCCCGGGAACGCGCTTCACCGTCAGCCCCAGCCGCCCGGCGACCTGGCCGAGCGCCGCGTCGAGCTTCGGCCGCTCCGCGAGCATGGTCTCCCGGTCGGCGGCCCCAGGTCATGTCGAAGGAGAGACGCGGCAGGTCGAACACGAAGAGGTTCAAGGCCGTGCCGCCCTTCAACGCCACCCGCGGCCCGAGGAAGGGATGGGCGACGATCATGCGGAGGAGGCGCACGAGCATCCCCACCTTCTCCAGGGAGTCGGCGGGGAACCCGGTCTCCGCAGCAGCTCCCAGGAGCTGGCTTCTTGTGAGCGTCACAGCACCTCCCCCCAGCGGCGGTCCAGCACCCACTCCGGTACGATAAGGTTCCACGGGTGGACAAGCCGACCCGGCTCCCGGGACGTGTTGAGGTACCGCGGATCCTTCGGCACGCGACGAGCGAGCCTGTCGAGGTGCTCCTCCTCGACGAACAGCCGCTCCCGGTGCTGATCGAGGAACAGGCCGACCCGAGCCGCCGTCGTCGCCGACCCGAGGCGGAGCGCGTAGGAGATCAGCGCCTCGAGATCGAGGAACTCGATCAGCTCGAGCGAGCGCCAGATCTCCTCCCAGCCGCCGCCCAGGCCGGGCGCGTGGAGCACGTCGACCATGGCGCGCTCACAGCTGCACACCCGCACCATGGGCGTCGTCTCGATGCCGCCCCCCATCTCGGGAAGCTCCGCGACGGTCGACGGAGGTCGTACCGATACGTATTGCCGCATCGTCCGCGGCCTTCGTCGCGATCAGGTACGGGTCGACCGCCTCGGCGAGCCCCCCTCTCGGCACCGTGACGTAGAGGCCCCGGCGCACCCGGGCGATCCGGCCGCTCTGGACGTGCTTGCGAAGCAGGCTGTCCACCGTGCGGCTGCTACCGCCCTGGCGACTCCGCGCGTACTCCTCGTGCGTGAAGACGGGGTGGGTCTGGAAGAAGTCCTCGGAGGTCGACGCTGGATGCTCCTCACGCGAACACGCACTCAAAGTGCGTGTCCGGGTAGCACTCATCCAGAGTATCCATCCCGGAACCATCGTCCAGAATGCATCACAACACGCACCTGAAGTACGCGTTTCGCGACCGTCCGTGCGAGCTCCAGCGCCAGCGCCCGACCGATGCCGGTCACGCCCCCGGCACGGACGCCGTGACCCTCGCCGACCTGTGCTGGGCCACCGTCCACGGGCTCGCGACCCTCATGGCCGAGCGGCTCCTCGGGCCCGAGGATCTGTTCCGACCCGGCGATGACACCCTGCCGGGGCGGGTACTCGACGCGCTGGGTGGCGTGCCACGGGGGGGCTGACGGCCGCCGTCCGCGAGGAGCGCCGTCCTGCCCACGGCAGCCCAGGGAGGTGCAGGCCGCGAACCGCTCGATCCCGACCTTCAACTCGTCCGTCGGTGCCGTCAGCAGCGTTCGAGTGTTGTCCATCAGGACCGACCACCCAGGCTGGACGCGAACGGGTCCCCGTCACTCAGCCTGTGAACGGGTTGAACAGCTTCACACCCACGCCTTCGAAGTCCCTGGTGTAGCGCGTCACGAGCGTGAGACCGTGAACAGCCGCGGTGGCAGCGATCAGACCGTCCACCACCGGCCGTGGATCCGGCACGTTCATCCGCGCCCAGACTTCAGCGACGCGCTGGTCGACCGGCAGAATGCGGGAGCTGAACGAGGTCACCAGACCTTCCAGCCAGAGGTCGAGGTGATGCGCCGCCACCTCGTCCCTCCGACGCTTCAGCTCGATGCCACGACGGATCTCTCCGACCGTCAGCACGCTCAGCCACGCGGCGTCGTCCCGGCCGCCGGCCCAGTGAACCACGCCGGGGTCACCGCGCGAACCCTTGCGGATCTCGGACACCACGTCCGTGTCGAGCAGCCAGCTCACAGCTCGACCTCCCGCGGAAGGTCACGAACCCGATCGAAGTCCTCGTCGTGCCCGTCGTCCGGCATGGACGCGATCCAGTCCCACAGAGACTTTCCTGCCGTCGGTCCCAGGAGGGCCTTGCGCAGGATCTCCCGGTGTTCCGCCTCGGCAGAACGGCCATGCGCAGCCGCGCGCGCCTTCAGCGCGTCGACGACGTCGTCTTCCAGGTTCCTGACGATGAGCTGAGCCATCAGCCACCTCCGCGCGTTATGATATCATGATATCGCGCTGAGGCCATCCACACCGTCCCGCGGGTCGTGACCGTCATCGGGCATGGTGGCGAGCCGCGCCGGGTCGGGTCGAGCTCGTCGGGCTGCCCAGCGGCCGTCAGGATCGGCTAAGGGGCGGCCTCCTCACGCCACGAGCCCGGCCATGCCCACGCCCGAAGAGACCGTCATCGAGGCCCTCGCCCTCTCGCCAGCGGGGCTGACCCAGACCCAGCTGCACCACCTGCTGCGGAAAGGCGGCGTCCGGATCGCCGGCAAGAAGCCCACCGCCGCCGCCGCCCGCGCCCTTCTCGACGACATGCCGGACCTGCGCCACGACGGGCGCCGATACACGGTGGAGGCCCCCGACCTCGTGGATGAGCTGGCACGCTCGGGCCGGATGAAGGCCGTGCTCGACGCCGTCGCCGAGGTCGAGCCGTACTCGGACGACCGATTCGCGTCGTCGCCCATTCACGTCGCCCGACGAGAGATGCTCCGCGCCCTGCTGGGTCGGGACGATGAGCGGGTTGTCCGTCTGATCCCCAAGTTCCAAGCACGCGCCTTCGACGACGTGGAGGCGTTCGTGCTCTACCCGTTCCGGGACACGCTGGTCGGCGCCATGACACCGCTGGGTCAGGTGCTGTGTGTGGAGCATGGGCTGCACCTCGCCGTTCACCGCGCCGTACCGGTTCTCGACGACATCGAACGCCTCGTCGCGGAGAACCCGGCCTTCCGTGCAACGGGCCGCGCGCGCCTCGCCGCCGCCCGGGTGGCGTTCCTGCGTGGCGACGTGGCGCTGGCCAGGGAACGCGCCGGGACCCAGCTCCAAGACCGCGATGCCGGTGACCTGCTCGGCGCGCTCGCCCTGCTCGAAGGCGACGTGGACGGGTCCTGCAAGCGCTACGCGCCCTGGCTCGCGGAAGCACGTCAGATGTACGGGCCGGACATCGTGCCCATTACCGAGGCGGCGCTGCTCCTGCCGCTCGCCTACTTGTTGAGCAACAAGAAGTCCAGGGTGAAGCAGGCTCTCAAGCTGATCGACCGGGCGCAGCAGCGCGGCTGGATGGGTCCGGACATGGCGCTCGGCGGCTGGGATGCGCTCCGGTGCCTCGCCGACCCCAAGCACGTTCCGAAGGCCGTCGAGCACCCGATCGGTCGGTTCTTCCCCCGGCTGGTGCTGGCCTGGCGCGGTCAGGACGACCCCGACCGGGACCGGGTCATCTTCGGCCTCCGGGTTCGCGGCCTCTCCCTGTTCGCCGACGAGCTCGCGGCCGGGGAAGACGGCCGGATCGCCCGGCTGCGGGAGACGCGAGCCGCCTGGAAGGATGCGCTCGATGCCTTGTCGAAGGCGCTGAAGGCGACGCCCGCGCCGGAAGCCGACCGCGCCGAGGCGCGCCTGGCGTGGACGTTGTACGTGGCGGATCCGCCGAAGCTGTACCTGGAGGCGCGCGTCCAGAAGCGCACCTCCAAGGGATGGTCCAAGGGGCGGAAGGTGGCGGCGGACCGCCTTCACGCGGGCGGCGATTCCTCGCTGCCCTGGACGCCCGCGGATCGGGCGGTCGCCCGTGGCCTCCGCCTGCGCCATCACCGCGGCTACCGCGGATACACCCGCACCGAGGAGTCCTGGAGGCCGGCGGCGACGTGGCGTGGGCTCGTGGGGCACCCGGCGGTGTTCGACCGCCACGGGGAGCCGTTGCGGGTCATCGGGCGCTCCCCGACCTTGGAGGTGGTGGAGCACGACGGCGGGCGGCTGGTCCGCGTCTCGCCTCCCGTGGGGCCGTCCGGCGTCTCGGTGGAGCGTGTGGGCAAGGACTGGGAGGTCGTGCTCGTACAGGACGCCCAGAAGGCAGCCATCGAGGTGATCGGCCAGGGCCTCGTCTTCCCGGAGCGTGCGGCGGGCCAGCTCGATGCCCTGCTCGAGAAGGCCGAGCACGTCTTTCCGCGAGCCCATGCGACGGCTGCGGTCCAGGAGGGCGACGCGCGGGTGCACCTCTTCCTCACCCCACGAGGGAACGCCCTCCTGGTCGAGCTCGGCGTCTTGCCGGCCGGTCCGGACGGGCCGCGTGCGGTGCCTGGACGCGGCTCCGCCCTGCTGCTCGCGGTGGTGAACGGGCAGGGAGCGCGTGTGCGTCGGGATCTTTCCCTCGAGCGCACCTGGCTCGCGCTCGCCCGGGAGCTGCCGGGTCTGGCGGATGCCGAGCCGGACGAGCCGGTCTTGCTCGAGCTCGACCTCGCGCTGGATCTGCTCGCCGAGGCCTCTGCCCGGGAGGTCCCGCTCCTGTGGCCCGAGGGAGGGGCGCTCCGGATCACCCGACCGGCCAAGGGCGCGCGCGTCACGGTGTCCTCGGCGGCGGACTGGTTCGAGGCATCCGGCTCGCTCCAGACCGAGGACGGCGACCAGGTCTCGCTCGCCGAGCTGGCCCGGCAGCTCCTCCGCTCCCGCCGGCGCTTCCTGGCGTTGGAGGGCGGCGCCTACCTCGAGCTCACCGAGCGCATCCGCGATCAGCTCGACCTGCTGGCCCGGGCCGGCGACATCCGCGGCGACCGCATCCGCGTCCACCCGCTCGCGACCTCCGCCTTGGTGGGACTCCTGGACGCCGAGGCCGCCACCGCCGACCCGGACACCCACAGCCGGCTGCGCGGGCAGCGCACCCCCTCCCGCCCCGAGGACGTGCCCCCGGGCCTCAAGGCCGAGCTCCGCCCCTACCAGCTCGATGCCTACCGCTGGCTCTGCAGCCTCGCCGCCATGGGCGCGGGCGGCATCCTCGCGGACGACATGGGGCTCGGCAAGACGGTCACGGCGCTGGCCCTCTTGCTGCGGCGTCGTGGGGAGGGTCCGGCACTCGTCGTCGCGCCCACCTCCGTCGTCGGCAACTGGTTGTCCGAGACCACCCGCTTCGCCCCCGACCTGATGGTCTGGCGCATGCGCGATCTCGACGGGCTTCCGGAGACGCTCGGGCCCGGCGACCTGGTGGTCTGCACCTATGGCCTCCTCATCCACCGGATCGCGTCCCTGGTCGACACCACCTGGTCCACGGTGGTGTTCGACGAGTCCCAGGCGCTCAAGAACGACAGCACCCAGCGGCACCAGGCGGCGCTCCGCCTGCAGGCCCGGATGCGGCTGGCCTTGACCGGCACCCCCATCGAGAACCACCTCGGGGAGCTGCACGCCCAGCTCAACGTGGTCAACCCCGGCCTGCTCGGGTCCAGAAAGCGCTTCGACGCGCGGTTCACGCGCCCCATCGAGGAGGGCGACCGGGCGGTCCAGCGCGGCCTGAAGGCGCTCGTGCAGCCCTTCCTGCTGCGTCGGACCAAGGCTGCGGTGCTCCAGGACCTGCCTCCCCGCACCGACAAGAACCTGCTGATCACCCTCGGCGAGGAGGAGCGGGTCCTGTACGAGGCCGAGCGCACGGCGGCCCTCGCCGCCCTCGAGGATGCGGAGGCCGGGGCCATCGACGTGCTCGGGCGCCTGAGCCGTCTGCGCCAGCTGGCGTGCTCACCCGAGCTGGTCGTGCCGGGCTACCAGGGAGAGAGCGCGAAGACCCGAGCGTTTCGGCGACTCTCCCGGGACTTCGTCGAGGCCGGACACCGCACGCTCGTGTTCTCGCAGTTCGTCCGGCACCTGGCGGTGCTGCGTCGGGTGCTCGACGACGCGGGGCACCGCTACCTGTACCTGGACGGCAGCACGCCTGCCCGACAGCGCAGCGAGCGGGTGGACGCCTTTCAGCGTGGCGACGCGAGCTTCTTCCTCGTGAGCCTGAAGGCGGGCGGGACGGGGCTGAACCTGACCGCGGCCGACTATGTCCTGCACATGGACCCGTGGTGGAACCCCGCCGTCGAGGACCAGGCGTCCGATCGCGCCCACCGCTACGGCCAGCAGCGGCCGGTGACCGTGTATCGGCTGATCGCCGAGGGCACCGTCGAAGAGCGGATCGTCGAGCTGCACAGGAGCAAGCGGGACCTGGCGGATCAGATCCTCTCGGGGACGGACACCGCGAAGCGCCTGTCGACGGAGGAGCTGCTGGGCCTGCTGCGGGAAGGGGGGTGAGGCCCGGGGCCGTGCCCCCCCTCACGACACCACGGTCACCGGGCCATGATGGTCGCAGTGGTCTCCGTGGGGGTGGTGGAGGTGGCCGTCCACCAGGTAGTCGACGTGGTCGCCATGGGGCACCGCCGGGTGGCCGCAGCCGGGACCGTGCACGTGGTCGGCGTCGTGGCCCCCGCAGTCGTGGCTCGGGGTGCAGGCGTCCGGGTTGGCGGCGGTCACGGGGAGCGTGTGCTCGTCGACGTGGTCGCCGTGGGGGTGATGGAGGTGGCCGTCGTGCAGGTAGTCGACGTGACCGTCGTGCTCGATGGCGATGTGGCCACAGTCGGGGCCGTGGGTGTGCGGGTGGTCGCGGTGGATGTCGCAGGACTGGCTCATGGCCACCTCACTCGGATGCGTGGTCGAACAGGGCGTGCAGGAGCTCGCGGACGTGATCGTCGGCGAGCGTGTAGTAGATGTGGCGGCCCTCGCGGCGGCGATGCACGAGGCGGGCGGCCGTCAGGACCTTGAGGCGCTGGGACACGGTGGACAGCGCCGAGGACGATTCCTCGGCCAGCTCGCTGACGCAGTGGCGCCCGTCGAGCAGGAGCTCGAGCAGCCGCAGGCGGGCCGGGTCGCCGAGGGCGGCCCCGAGCACCGCCGCGCGATCCATCACCGCGTCCGAGCGATGCACGGGGTGGGTGTGAGGGGCATGGGAATCGCAGGCGGGGAGGGGCTCGGTCACGGCGGCTTCCATACTTGAACGATTGATGAAGTAATGGAGCCGACGGCGCTCGTCCAGGAGGATTCAGGTCACCCGGGGCTCCTCGAGTGCCGGGTCGACGTTCGGGTCGTGGAGCGCGTTGTTGTGGAGCAGGTACCGGCCCTGGCCGTCCGTGTAGACGTGCTCGTAGTAGCTGGGCAGCTCGACGGTGCCGCCGGACGGCGTGGCGTAGGGGGTGCGCTCGTGGATCGCATCGACCGCCGCCGCCTGTCCGCGGTCGCTGGCGGCGGAGTTGGACCGGAAGCCCTGCATGGACAGCTCGGAGGCCTCGGACAGGGTGCGCATCCGGCGCTGGTGGGCCTCGGCGTTGGCCTGGAGCCGGTCCATGGAGCCCTGGTGGTGGGTCCGGGCGATCTGCTGCCAGTAGGCGTCCATGCGCTGCTGCCACGCGGGCACGGGCCGGGCCGAGGCGAGCACCGCGTGGAGCACGGGGTCATCGAGGTAGCCCGAGCCGGGGGGACCCTTCAGCGAGACCATGCCCAGGATGCCCCAGTACGCGCTGGTGACCCGACCCTGGGTGGTCACCTGGGCCCTCTGCCACGCGATCAGCGCGGTCTCCTCACGAGGCGCGCCATCCTCGCGGTAGCGCAGGGTCACCGCCGTCCCGTGGATGTCGAGCGCCTGATGGACGCCCAGCCCGGCGCCCATGGCGTTGGACCGGCCGATCTGCGCCGCCATCGGGGCGATGAGCTCCCGGAGGCGGGCGGTCCACGCCGGGACGTCCTCCTCGTGCACGAGCGCCACGTCCGTGACGCCCTCCGCGGGCCGCGCCCGGGCCTGTTCGACGAGCCACGTCCCGATGGTCCGGGGCACGGGCATGTAGAAGTTGCCGCCCGGGGTGATCGAGAAGGGCGCCACCGGCTGGGGGGTCGGGCGCCACTCGAAGCTCGCCGTCGGGTGGATGTGGACGCCCCGGCCGTCGGGGGCCTCGATGGTCACGTCGATCAGCACCGGGTTGCGGTAGGCCTGGACCGCGGGGCGCTGCAGGCCCCCCTCGAGGGTCCAGCCGAGGGGCACCAGGACCGTCATGGCGGGTGCACCGCCCATGCCAGGGTCGGTGAGGGTCCGGGTCTCCAGCTCCACGGTCTCGCCGGCGGCGGTGCTGGCGGTGGATCCCCCTCCGGTCGCCGCAGGCGCTCCGAGGCCGGCGCAGGCGAGCCCCAGGGTGAGGGTGGCGAGGGCCAGGGTCGGGCGCACGGGGCCTCCAGGGCAGGCGTGCCGGGGGACGGTGGGTCCAGGATACGCTCACGGAAGGCGGATCCCCCACTGTCGGGGAGTGCCCGCCCGGTTGCCATGACACCGCGTTGACAGCTACCCTGCGGCGCTCGGAGGGCCCCATGCGCTTCCCCGCCCCGCTGCTGTTCCTGGTCGCCTGCGCCGGCCCCTCGCTGGTCGATACCTGGGACGAGCCGGGCGACGTGGACACGGACACCGACACCGACGCGGACACCGACACCGACACGGACACCGACACCGACACCGACACGGACACCGACACCGGGCCCACGGGGCTCATGAAGGACATCTCGGCCCAGGCCGGGCTGGTGCACAGCCAGTACGCCGACTGGGAGAACCTGCCGGCCACCTGCTTCGCCACCGAGGTCCACGGCGGCGGCGGGGCGGTGGGCGATGTGGACGGCGACGGCCACCACGACATCTTCCTCGCGGTCTACGACGGCACCTCCCGGCTCTACCTGGGCGATGGCCAGGGTGGCTTCACCGATGCCTCGGACCGGATCGCCCTGCCCGAGGGCTCCTGGCCCGTGGGCGGCACCCTGGCCGACGTGGACGGGGACGGCGATCTGGACCTGACCGTGCCCATGAACCAGGGCGGCTTCGTCTCGCTGCTCATCAACGACGGGCGCGGCCACTTCACCGACGAGACCGCGGCCCGCGGGCTGGCGGCCGTGCCCCCGGCCTGGACCCGCTGCCCCATGAACTGGACCGCCTCGTACGGCGATCCCGACCTGGACGGCGACCTGGACCTCTACCAGGGCTCGTGGGATCTGACCGGGGGCGACACGCCCCCCACCACGAGCCGGTTCTTCGAGAACGACGGGACGGGCCACTTCGTCGACGTCACCGACGAGGTCGACATCATCATCGCCCGGCCCCTGTGGACCTTCACGCCGCTCTTCGGCGACGTGGACGGCGATGGCTGGCCCGATGCGGCGGTCACGAGCGACTTCCTCACCAATCACCTGCTCATCAACCGCGGCGACGGCACCTTCGCCCACCTCCGCGACGCCGGCGTGGAGGACGTGGAGAACGGGATGGGGGGCGAGCTGGTGGATCTGGATGACGACGGCGATCTGGACTGGATCGTCACGTCGATCTGGGACGACCGGCCCGAGCTGGGCACCAGCCTGTGGGGCCAGTCGGGCAACCGGATCTACCTGAACCAGGGAGACGGCACCTTCGTGGACGTGAGCGAGGACTGGGGGCTGCGCAACGGCCGGTGGGCATGGGGGATCGACGCTTTCGACGTCGACAACGATGGCGATCTGGACATCGGGTGGACCAATGGCCACATCCTGGGGGAGGGGGCGCGCTATCTGGTGGAGCCCTTCATCGACGACCCCACCGCCCTGTGGCTGCGCGAGGACACGCCCGACGGGCCGGTCTTCACCGAGATGGCGGCCGAGCTGGGCATCGTCGAGACGGGCCAGGGGCGCGGCTTCACCCCGTTCGACCTGGGGCGGGACGGCGATCTCGACCTGCTCATCACCCGCTACGGCGACACCCCGGTGCTGTACGAGAACGACGGCCTCGCCGACGGCCGGAGCTGGCTCGTGGTCCAGGTCCGGAGCGACGGGCCCAACACCCATGGCGTGGGCAGCACCGTCATCGTCCAGGCCACCCCCGACGTGGTCCCGGTCCGGCGCGAGATCCACGCCAACCCCAACTACCTGACGGGGGGTCCCATCGAGGCCCACTTCGGGCTCGGCGATCACATGGGCCCGCTCCACCGCGTGACCCTGCGCTGGCCCTACGGCGAGGATGTGGTGCTCGAGGATGTGGAGCCCGACCAGCTCCTCACCATCCGGGTCCCCTGATCCGGGGTCGTGCCCCGCGCGTCAGTCCTCGTCCCACTGGAACTGGTCCCACAAGACCTGCTGGCCTGTGGCGGAGACCACCGTTCCGGTGGCGTCCTCGACCTCCACGGCGATGGTGACCTCTTCGCCGTGGAGCACCTCGGGCGTGGACCACCACACGAGCCAGGTGCCGATGCTCTCGCCGCGGTCGACCTCGGCGTTGCAGTCGGGCTCGCGGGAGAGGACAGCCTGCGCGAGGGATTCGTCACCGAGGAAGCCCTCGATGCGCAGGTCCCACGGGCCGGCGGTGTCGAGGCCGCGCGAGCGGATGCTCACGAAGGAGTGGAAGCCGCCCTGCATGCCGTGGATCAGGATGCTGCGGCCCCCGTCGTCGTCCTCCGCCTCGAAGCGCCGCTCGCCCTTGCCCACCTCGACCACCGGCGTCCCGCCGGCCACGCAGCCCGAGGTGGGAGCGGGGTCGGTGTCGGCTGGCGCAGGCTCGCCGCAGCCGGCGAGCAGGACGAGGGCGAGGAGTCGCCGCACGGAGACCTCCGAAGACCAGCAGTCTCGGTCGCGAGGGCGGCCACGTCAAGCCACCGTCAAGACGGTCCCCGGGGGGGCCGCCCCGTCCCTGGGTCGCCGGGGGATCCGTCGACGTCTGGTGACGCGGACGGACACAATCCCGCCGCCGGGTGTGCGTTTCCGCGGGTGTCCCTCATCGGGATGGTCGCCTTCCCGGTCGGCCCATCAACACCCAGGAGCCGTCATGAACCGCACCCTCCGTACCCTCCTCCTCGGCGGCCTCTTCGCCGGGGTCGCCGTCCCCGCCGCCGGATTCGCCTTCGACGGGGGCGACGGGCACGGCGCCCGTGCCGGCCAGCGTCATCGGGCCGGCCCGGCCCACCGCATGATGCGCATGGCCGAGGAAGTCGGGCTCTCCGACGCCCAGCGGGACCAGATCCGCGCCGTGATGCAGGATCACCGCGACACCTTCCAGGCCCTCCGCGCCGAGCGCCGGGACGCCCTCGCCGCCATGGACGAGGCCATCGTCTCGGGCGCCGACAACGACACCATCGCCGAGCGGGCCATCGCCGCCCACGCCGCCCACCAGGACGCCCGGGCCCTCCGCAGGGACGTGCGGCAGCAGGTGGCCGCGATCCTCACCCCCGAGCAGAAGGCCCGGCTGAAGGAGCTCCGCGCCGAGCGCCGAGCTGCCCGTGGGGCTCGCGGGGCGCGATCCGGGGCGGGCCAGGACGGCTTCGACCTGTAGGTCGCCCCGTGCTGGACGGCCTCCCCCGCGCTACCGCGCCGGGGGAGGTCCCGTGCGTGTGTCCCTGCTCCTCGTGCTGATGGCCTGCGAGGGCGCCCCCCCGGCGCCGTCCGAGGCCCCCGATGCGGGCAGCAGCCGTGCGCCGGTGGCGGCGCCCGCCGAGCCGTCGGCGGCCGATCCCTTCGCCGGGTGCCGCCGCATCGCCGTCGAGCGGACCGTGTCCTGGTCCTGCGGCCCCCACAAGGTCGTCCTGGCGCGCTACCCCGACGGACTGCCGGAGCTGCCCGACCGGCCCTTCGCCGAGAACGCCCCCGCCACCTCGGTCCGGCCCCTCCAGGTCGGCGAACGGACGATCGAGGGCCAGCTCCTCCAGCAGCCTCCCCGCGACGGCGAGCAGCTCATCACCCTGCTGGTCCGCGACCCGGAGACCGCGACGGTGGCCTCCTGTGCCCTGGCGCTGCGGGGCGATCAGGACCCCGAAGGCCGGCTCCGGTGGTGCGAGTCCGCCGTGGCGGCCGCCCTCGGCGGGTGAGGGCGCCGGCTCAGCGGTCCTTCAGGAGGGCGTGCAGCTCCTCCTCCTCCCGGGCGGTGCCGAACCGCTCCAGCAGCCACACCACGATGCCGAAGACCACGCCGGCCCCGCCCAGGGACAGGAGCAGCCGCTCGCCGCTCGAGAAGCCCCCCACGTCCCACTCGGCGCGGGCCCGGGCCGGATTCTCGGGGTCGTAGACGATCACGTCGCCCAGGCCGAAGTCGCCGGCCAGATCGTAGCGTTGCCCCGCCACCTCGTAGACGCCCACGTCCCGCTCCCGCCCGGCGTCGTAGTAGGCGTGGATCACGGCCGCATCCTCGCCGATCTCCTGGAGATCGAGGTAGGAGGCCATGGACCAGACGCTGTAGCCCACGAGCCCCAGGCCCAGGATCAGCAGCGCGGCGGCGGACCAGCGGAAGACGGACATGCCGCGAGGCTACCCCAGGGGGCGCCCGCCCCGCCATACGCTTCCGTATGGTCGCGGGTTATGCGATCGGCCACCGCCACCCCGGGAGTCCCCATGCCCGATGCCTTCGTCTACGACGCCGTCCGCACCCCGCGCGGGAAGGGCAAGGCCACCGGGGCGCTGTACACCCAGCGCCCCATCGATCTGTCGGCCACCGCCCTCGCCGCGCTGGCCGAGCGCACCCACCTGGACACCTTGCTGGTCGATGACGTGGTGCTCGGCTGCGTCACCCAGGCGAAGGAGCAGGGGGCCTGCATCGCGCGGTTCGCCGCCCTGCACGCCGGCTATCACCTCGATGCGCCGGGCAGCACGGTCAACCGCTTCTGCGGCTCGGGCCTCGAGGCCGTGAACACCGCCGCCTCCATGGTGGCCTCCGGCTTCTTCGAGTGCGTGGTGGCCGGCGGGGTCGAGTCCATGTCGCGGGTCCCCATGGGCAGCGACGGTGGCGCCATCTTCGACGCCAGTCAGCAGGCCCGCTTCGGCAGCGTCCCCCAGGGGATCAGCGCCGATCTCATCGCCACCCGGCGCGGCATCACCCGCGAGCAGGTCGACGCCTTCGCCCTCACCTCCCAGCGGCGCGCCGCCGAGGCCATCGCGGCGGGGGCCCACGACCGCTCCCTCGTGCCCATCACCGACGAGGGCGGCCTGGTCGTCCTCGACCGCGATGAGCACCCCCGCCCCACCACCACCGCCGAGGCCCTCGGTGGCCTGCGCCCGTCGTTCGAGATGATGGGGACCCAGTTCGGTCTCGATACGCTCGTCCGGAAGCAGTACCCCGAGGTCGACCGGGTGGAGCACGTCCACACGGCCGGCAACAGCTCGGGGATCGTGGACGGCGCGGCGGCGGTGCTCGTGGCCAACCGGGAGATCGGCGAGCAGCTCGGGCTGCGCCCCCGGGCCCGGATCCGCAGCATGGCGGTGGTGGGCGAGGAGCCGCTCATCATGCTCACCGCGCCCATGCCCGCCACCCGCAAGGCCCTGCAGCGGGCCGGGATGGAGGTCTCGGACATCGACCTGTTCGAGGTGAACGAGGCCTTCGCCGTGGTGCCCATGGCCTTCATGGAGGATCTGGGCGTGCCCCACGACAAGGTCAACGTCTGGGGTGGCGCCATCGCCTATGGCCACCCCCTGGGCGCCACCGGCGCCATGCTGCTCAACACCGCCCTCGATGCCCTCGAGGCCCGCGACCTGAACACGGCCTGCATCACCCTGTGCATCGGCGGCGGCATGGGCATCGCCACCATCATCGAGCGCGTCTGAGGAGAGCGACATGGACACCCTCATCGACAATGACCTCGGCACGCTCACCCTCGACGGCGAGGGCGTGGCCACGCTGACCCTGGCCATGGCGGGCGGCGTCAACAAGATCAACGACGGCTTCGGCACCGGCCTGCAGGCCATGCTCGAGGCCCTCGACGGCCATGACGGCGTCAAGGGCGTCATCGTGGCCTCGGCCCACCGGGACTGGTGCGTGGGCGCCGACATCGACATGCTCTTCGGCCTCGACACCCCGGCCCAGGTCTTCGAGATGGTCATGGGCCTGAACCGCCTGTTCTCGGCGCTCGAGGCCCTGACCGTGCCCGTGGTCGCCGCGCTCACCGGCTCGGCCCTGGGCGGCGGCTACGAGCTCGCCCTGGCCTGCCACCACCGCATCGCCGTCGACGATCCCCGCATCCAGCTCGGGCTGCCCGAGGTCATGCTGGGCGTCATCCCGGGGGCGGGAGGGACGCAACGCCTGCCCCGCCTCATCGGCATCCAGCCGGCCCTCGAGCTCATGGCGGCGGGCGCCCGGGTCCGGGCCCCGAAGGCCATCCGCAAGGGCCTCGTCGACGCCCTCGCCCCCGACGCCGACGCCGTGATGGGGGCGGCGCGGGCCTGGATCGCCGAGAACCCGCGGCCCAAGGTGCCCTGGCTCCAGAAGGGCTTCCGCTTCCCGGCCGGGGTCCAGCCCCAGACCCCGGACGCCATGAACCTGTACACCGCGGCGGCGGCCATGCTCTACAAGCGCACCGCTGGCGCCTTGAGGGCCCCGGAGGTGCTGCTCCAGGTGGTCCAGGAGGGCTGCCGGACGCGCCTGGACCGGGCCCTGGAGCGCGAGGCCCGGGCCTTCGCCGCGCTGGCCACCTCGGGGCAGGCCCGCGACATGATGCGGACGCTCTGGTACCACAAGAACGCAGCCGACAAGCACGAGGGCCTTCCCACCTCCGACGACCCGGACTTCTCGCGGATCGCCGTGCTGGGGGCCGGCATGATGGGCGGGGGCCTGGCCTTCATCTGTGCCAAGGCCGGCTACGACGTGGTTCTGCGGGACATCACCCAGGAGGCCCTCGACGCCGGCATGGACCACATCCGCGCCGAGGCGAAGAAGCTCCGCCACCTGGACGCGGACGCCCGCCAGGCCCTCCTGGATCGGATCACGCCCACCCTCGAGCTGGCCCCGGTCCAGGGCGCCGATCTGGTCATCGAGGCGGTGGTCGAGAACCTCGACGTGAAGCACACCGTCATCCGCGAGGTGGAGCCCCTCCTGGCCGAGGGCGCCGTCTTCGCCAGCAACACCTCGGCCCTGCCCATCACGGATCTGGCCGGGGCCTCGGCCCACCCCGACCGCTTCATCGGGCTGCACTACTTCTCCCCGGTGGAGAAGATGCCCCTCATCGAGATCATCCGCGGCGAGGCCACCTCGGACGCCACGGTGGGCCGGTGCCTGGCCTTCGCGAAGCGGACCAGGAAGACGCCCATCGTGGTGAACGACGGCTACGCCTTCTACACCACCCGCCTCTTCAGCAGCTACACCCTCGAGGGTGTCCAGCTCGTGGCCGAGGGGCACGAGCCGGCCATCGTCGAGTGGGCCGCCCGGACGGCCGGCATGGTGGTGGGGCCGCTGCAGGTCTTCGACGAGGTGACCCTCACCCTGGGCCTCAAGGCCATGCAGGGCGCCGAGGCCTACGGCTACCACGCCGCCCACCTGCCCGGCGTGAAGCTCCTGGACGCCCTGGTGAACGAGCACGGCCGGAAAGGCCGGGCCCACGGCGCTGGCTTCTACGACTACGACGCCCGAGGCCGGCGTCAGGGGCTGTGGTCCGGGCTCGCGCGGGTGGTCGAGGCCACCCCCGACGAGACGGGGATCGACCTGGTCCGGCGCCGGCTCATGCTGGTCCAGGCCGCCGAGGTCGGCCGGGTCCTGGACGACGGCATTCTCCAGCGCCACCGCGACGCCGAGGTCGGGGCCATCCTGGGGTTGGGCTTCGCCCCCGGCACCGGCGGGCCCCTGTCGTGGATGCAGCGCCAGGGCTTGCCCGAGCTGGTGGCCGAGCTGGAGGACGCCGCGGCCCGGTGGGGCGAGCGCTACGCGCCCAGCGCCACCCTCCGGCGCATGGCCGACTCCGGCGAGGTCTTCTTCGAGCGCTAGCCTTCTGTGACGCGTCCCTCGGGGTGCGTCGAGGGCCTGGGGCGCCCGGTCGGTTCGGGCGCCCCCCGTGCCTGCAGGTGGCTCAGTAGCCCGGGCCGCGGCCGCGACGCCCCCGCTCGTCCCAGCGGTCGTCCTCGTCCTCGTCCTCGTCCCAGCGGTCGTCCTCGTCCTCGTCCCAGCGGTCCTCGTCGTCCCCGAAGCCGCCCCGGTCCTCGAACCGGTCGCGCCAGCGCTCGCCGATCCGGCGGGTGTCCGCCTCGAGGCTCCAGTCCTCCTCCCAGGGGTTGAAGGCGTTGTCCACGTGCTGCAGGCCGGTGTTGGCCAGATCCGGGTGGTGGCGGAGCAGGACGTCCTTGAAGGTGTTGTCCTCGATCCAGTCCAGGCCCTCGGGGGTGTACACGTCGGGGGTGTAGTCGACGGTGAAGAAGCGGTCGGCCTGCAGGCGGCGCGACGCCATCAGGATGAAGGTCTGGAAGAGGGTCTCGCCGAAGCCGAAGCACTCGGGACGCTCCGCCTCGGCCAGGGTGCCCACGAAGAGGTCCACCTCGTCGATGTCGGTGTAGACGCGCTTGAGCGCCGCCCGCAGGCGCGGGTCGGGGGTCAGGTCGTCGATGCTCGAGAGGGGCGGCAGGTTCAGGAGGGCGCGGAAGGCGTTGTACCGGGGGATGCCGCGCTCGCGGTCCCGGACGATGTCGATGGTCGCCAGGTCGATCTCATTGCCGGGGAAGGTCTCGAGGCGGGTCATGAAGCGCGGGTAGTTGCGCAGGACCAGGGCGCCGGGGCGCTGCTGGCCGAAGGAGACCGCCAGGGCCTCGGGATCCATCCGCTCCACCAGGCGACGCCCGCCCGCATCCGTCGACCGCACCGTGGGCAGCCGCCCCCACAGCCGGCCACGCTCGGTGCGCAGCTCGAGGAGATCGGGGGTGAGCTGGTGCATGCGGTAGATGGCCGCGAACTCGGCCGTGATGGAGAAGGGCACGCCCTTGTCGTCGGTGGGACCGCCCATGATGCCGTAGATCTCGGCGCTGGGGGGCGGCGCCAGGGTGCGCAGGGTGGCCTGCTGGACCGGGTCGGGGTCGACGAAGCGCTCGAGGCCGTACCAGTTGGCGTTCATCGCCAGATCGAGCTTCTTGTTGGGCAGGATGGCCGGGGTCCACTCGAGGGTGTGGATCTTGGCCATGAGGGCGGCATTGATGAGGCGCGCCTTGTCGTAGAGCTCCTGGTCGGACATGCCCGGGTAGGCGGCCGCCAGGTGATCGGCGATGGCGTTGTGCTCGCGGGCGAAGAGGGTGTGGAGCAGCTCGAGCCCGACCCACCAGTTGCGGTTGAAGCCCGTGTCGCCGATGCCGTCCGGGTTCTTGGGCAGCAGGCCGTCCGAGGTGAGCGCGAGGTGGCCGCCCTTGAAGGTGCGCAGGCGGTCGGCCGTCGCCGCATCGCTGCCGTAGACCTGGCTGCCGTCCCACCAGTGGGTCACGTCGTTCAGGTAGGTGGGCGGGAGGCCTGCCTCGCTCGGGAGGCGGGAGCTGTCGAGGGGGGTCGAGCCGAAGACGATCTCGGTCTGGCCGGTGCGGCGCCGGATGGGGTCGCGGGGATCCAGCGGGACCCGAATGGGACGGCGCAGGTCCGGCTCGCCATGGTCGAACCAGTCGTGGATCATGAACTGGGTCCAGGCCGCCGCCCACATGTTGAGGAAGGGGATCTCCTCCATGCCGCCACGACGCTGGAGGAGCACCCGGCTGATCCGCCGGGGGTCGGGGGTCATCATGGTCGTCGGGTCCGGGTAGGCGAAGGCCAGGGGCACGTTGCGACCGAAGCGGGTCAGGACCGCGCCGGCGGCCGGGTCCCGCAGGTCATTGCAGGTGCCGTCGGCGGTCCGGGCCTCGAGGACGTCCTCGCCGCAGACGATGTCGCCCTCGGCGAGGTTGTCGGTGAGGGCGCCCGGCAGGTAGGGATGGTGGAGGTTGCGGGCCTCGACGATGCCGCGGATGACGGCCAGCTTGACCAGGCCGCGCTCGGTGGGCTCGTCATCCCAGTTGGTCCAGAAGCCCGTGAAGAGCGAGGCCGGATCGGCCGCGACCGCAGGGACGTCCGAGAGGAAGGTCAACAGCTCGACCGCCGAGTACTCGGGGGGCTCGTAGCCCTCCGGGCCGACGCAGTCGGGATGGACACCGCAGGATGCCTCCTCCTCCTCTTCCGCCGAGGAGGAGAGGGTGGCCTCGCCGGCGAGGGCTGGCAGGGAGAGGCCGACGGACAAGGCCGCGGCGATGAGGGCACGGGACGTGGGGACTCCACGTAGGGGTTGCCCCGAGAATCTAGGGGTGGGTCGGCACCCGGGGGGGTGGACCGGCGTCCCGTCTTTCGCGTTCTCCGTGGGGATCTGCTGCAGCGCCCCGCCCCCGGGCCGGTGGCGTCCCATGGCGTCCTTCACCCCCGCTGGCGTGGGGGTTCCGGGCCGCGGGGCGCGAGAGTGGAGGTTGCCCCGTTCGGGGGAGAGGGGCCCGGCCCGGGTCCGAGGGGCTATGGGGCGCCCTGGAGGTCGCATTGTTCCGTGCCCCTCTCACCGCCCCCCTGCCGCTCGCCTTCCTGCTGGCCTGCGGCGCCTCTGGCGACCCCGACCCCGCCGGGAGCCCCTACCGGGTGGCCCTGCTGGCCGACAGCCACGTGATCGGGCCGGACTACGTCTGCTGCTCGGAGAGCGAGGGCATCGACAACGACAGCATCATGAAGGGGCCCGAGCGGCTCGCCCGGGCCCTCGACAGCCTCGCTGCGCTGGATCCACCCGTCGACGCCATCTTCCTGCTCGGGGACGTGATGCACGACGCCTACCCCCACGGCGACGCGGTGGACGCCTATGACAGCGCGCCGAGCGCCTTCACCCGATCCGCGGCGCTGCTCGCCGACGCCCCGGCCCCCGTCCACCTGGTGTGGGGCAACCACGACTACGAGGTGCGGTGTGGCGAGCCCGGCCGCTCCATCCCCCGGGTGACCACCGCGGCCCTCCTCGAGCGGCACCATGGACAGGCCGGCTATCGGGCGGTGGACCTGGGGCCCTGGCGCTTCGTGCTGCTCGACGGTCAGCAAGGGCCCACCTGGGAGGTGCTCGGCCCCGCCTGCGACACCTCCTTCGCCAGCTACGGGGCCGAGCAGCTCGCCTGGCTCGACGGCCAGCTCGCCGAGGGGCGTCCCACCTTCGTGCTCACCCACTACATGGACCAGGTCACCGCCCGCGACGAGGATCCCGGCGGGCCGCATCCCGACCTGGTGACGGTCCTGGCGCGCCACGACAACGTGCAGGCCAGCTTCGTCGGCCACACCCACCGCTGGCTGGACTTCACGCGGGATCCGGACTGGTCCCACACGGTCCTGGGCGCGGTCCGGTACGACGCCGACAACTTCTGGTTGCTCGACCTGGACGCCAGCGGCTCGGACTGGACCCAGCCCGACCTCGACAAGGCCCGATGGTTCACGCCGTGCGCCGACACCTGGGACTACACGAACGTTCCGGTACCGTTAGACGCGCCCGAGGAGGGGGACTGCGGGTGAGCGTAGACATACATTGGAGCATGGCTTTCAAGTCCTGTAAGCCTCCTGTGTAGCGCTCGTCACGAACAAGCCTCCCCGGACCGTTCTTGGCGGGGACCCCCCGACACCCCCTCTGGACGGGGGTGGTGCCCGGCACTACGCCTCGGGTGTCGACCCCCGGCGCGGGCGTCATGGCCTCCACGGCATCGTCCGCTCCGGACCGCCCTGGAGTGAACCATGAATCTTCATCCGTCCGACCTGCGCCTCCAACCCGACCCCTACCCGACCCGGGTCGCCGAGCGCCCCGTCTGTCTCGACCGCCAGGACCCGGTCCTGTGGGGGGAGACCTGGGGCGAGGGCGGCCCGCTCGGCTGGTCGGACCTGCGCTTCTTCGACACGCACGGCTACGTCTTCTTCGAGAGCCTCTTCACCACCGACGAGGTGGCCTCCCTGCAGGCCGAGCTCGACGCGCTGGGGGATGACCCGGGCCTCCGTGACCGGCCCGAGGCCATCCGGGAGCCCGAGAGCGAGGCGCTCCGGTCCATCTTCGCGCCCCACACGTTCTCGCCGACCTTCGACCGCCTGAGCCGCGACCCGCGGCTGCTCGACGCCGCCCAGCAGGTGCTGGGCTCCGACGTCTACCTCCATCAGGCCCGCATCAACGTGAAGCCCGGCTTCGAGGGCAAGGAGTTCTACTGGCACTCCGACTTCGAGACCTGGCACGCCGAGGATGGCATGCCCCGGATGCGGGCCGTGTCCTTCTCGCTGCTCCTGGCCGCCAACGACGCCTTCAATGGCTCGCTCATGGTCATGCCCGGCTCTCACCGGACCTTCGTGAGCTGCGTCGGCGAGACCCCCGAGGACAACTACAAGCGGTCGCTCCGCCAGCAGGAGACCGGCGTGCCCGACAAGAAGAGCCTCGCCACCCTGGTGGAGCGCTGCGGTCTGGCCATGCCCACCGGGCCCGCCGGCTCGGTGCTCCTCTTCGACTGCAACCTGATGCACGGCTCGGCGAGCAACATCTCGCCCTGGCCGCGCTCCAACGTGTTCTTCTGCTACAACAGCGTCGAGAACGCCCTGCAGGAGCCCTTCGCCGGCACCCGCCCCCGGCCCGACTTCGTGGCCCACCGCGACCCCGTGCCCCTGGTGAGGCCCCGCCCGCAGGACTGAGCCGTCACGCTCCGGCGCTCTCGTGGTTCTCCTGGGGCATGGCCCGGTGCACCCCCTCGACGAGGATGCGCTCCCCATCGCGGACCTCGAACACGCCCTCCGCGTGACCCCGGGCCGTGGTGGCGCCCGGCAGGGTCCGCGACCGCCTGAAGCGGGCCTCCTGGACCCGGGCGGTGGCGCCGAGGTCGCGCCAGGCCACCGCCGCCATGGCCATGCCGTGGAGGATGGCCCCCGGCTGCCCGAAGAGCCGTGCCGGAAGGGCGGCCACGTGGATGGGATTCCAGTCGCCCGAGACCCGCGCATAGGCCCGTCCCGCCCCTGCCCCCCACCGGTGGGGGGGCCCGGAGGGGGCCGTCGGCGGCAGCTCGGAGGTCCAGCCACCACCGCTCGCGGGGGCTGTCCGTGGCGCGCGGGTCCCCGGCAGCAGGTAGCGGCTCTCGGCGGTCGCCACGAGGTCCATCCCCGAGAGCCGGCTCCCGATCCGGACCGTCCGTCGGCCCGCCAGCGGCGCGTCCTCGACCAGGGTGAGGGCCAGGTCCAGGCGTCCCTCCAGGGCGTCCGGGTCGTGGACCGCCGTGGTCTGGGCCAGGTGGACCATGCCCAGCAGGGAGATCCCCAGCGAAGGGGTGAGGAGGAGCTCCACGTGGGCAGGCTGGAGGAGGGGGTAGACGCACGGCAGGGCCACGCGGGACGGCTCCAGGTCGAGCCACCCCGCCATCCGGACCCGCAGCCCCGGGTCCACCTCCACCGCCAGGCGGCGCTCGAGCCGCGGCAGGACCGGGGGCGGGCGCCGGCCCACCCGCGACAGGATCCGCAGCGCCGTCCCCGGCGTCATCGCGCGCTCCCGGGCCTCATGGGGAGGCCTGCCGCCGCCGTCGGAGCACCTCGCTCTTGAGCTGCCCGCAGCCGGCGTCCACGTCGATGCCCCGGCGCACCCGCACCGTCGCCGGGATCCCGTGGCGCTCCAGCTCGGCCACGAAGCGGGCCACCTGCTCCGGGTCGGTGGGGGCCCCGTCGTAGCCGTCGGTGGGGTTGAGGGGGATGAGGTTGACGTGGCACAGGATGCCCTGGAGGCGCCCGCCGAGGCGCCGGGCCTCCTCGACCGTGTCGTTCTTGCCGGCGATGAGGGCCCACTCGAAGGTCACCCGGCGGTTGGTCGCCGCCTGGTAGTCGCGGACCGCGTCCAGCAGCTCGTCGATGGGGTATTTGCGGTTGATGGGCATGAAGCTGCCCCGCTCGGCATCGGTGGCGGCATGGAGGCTGATCGCCAGGGTGACCTGGAGGCCCTCGGTGGCGAGCTGGCGGATCCGCGGGGCCAGGCCCACCGTGCTCACGGTGATGTGGCGGGCGCCGATCCCGAGATCGGTGTTGAGCCGGCGGATGGCGGCGACCACGTTGTCGTAGTTGTGGAAGGGCTCCCCCATCCCCATGAGCACCACGTTCGAGAGCCGATGGCCGGTGGCGGCGAGCTCGCGGGCGAAGACGGCGGCCTGCTCGAAGATCTCGGTGGCGGAGAGGTGCCGGGCGAAGCCCATCTGGCCGGTGGCGCAGAAGGCGCAGCCCATGGCGCAGCCGGCCTGGGAGGAGATGCACGCCGTGCGGCGATGGTCCTGGTAGGGCATGAGGACGCTCTCGATGAGCTGGCCGTCCGAGAGCTGGTAGACCCGCTTGACGGTGCCGTCCCGGCTGCGGCGCTCGGTGGCGATCCGCAGCGTCCCCAGGGTGGTCTCGCGGGACAGCCGCTCCCGCAGCCCCCGGGGGAGGTTGGTCATGGCGCCGAAGTGGTCCACCCGACGCTCGTACAGCCAGCCCCAGAGCTGGTCGGCCCGGAAGCGGGGCTCGCCCCACTCGGCGAGGAGGGCGCCGAGCTGGTCCCGGTCGAGGGCGTACAGGTCGATCATGGCCACCTCTCCGTCAAGAACCGGTGGGTCCGAGCCGTAACGGGGAGGGGAGGACCCCGCTGGAGCTGTTCCTGCGAGCCCTGGACTGGTGGCTGAACCCCACGCTGCGACGGACCGGGAGCCCCGACCGGGTCTTCACGGCGCGGCTGCTCGTGGTGATGGGCGCCCTCGGGGTGCTGGCCTTCGGCGTGCCGGCGACCTGGCGCGCCACCGTCTCCGGCGAGCCCTTCGACGCCGCCCTGCAGATGCTCGGGGTGGCCTTCTGCGCCGTGGTGGTGCTCCTCGTCCGCGGTCTGCCCGACCCGCGGACCCCGGCGGTGGTGCTGCTCGTCGGCACGGCCTTCATCATCCTGGTCCGCGCCTGGGACGAGGGCGGCGTGTACGCGGTGGGCGCGGCATGGGTGCTCATCCTGCCGGTGGCCACCTCGCTCCTGCTCGGCGTCCGGGCCGGGTTCGTGGCCTTCGTGATCTCGGGCCTCGCCCTCGCGCTGCTGGCCTGGGGCCCCGCCCTCGGCCTTCCCGCGGGCGAGCCCGACTCGCCGCCCACGCTCCGATTCGTCAGCCTCTTCCTCCTCACCACCTTCACGAGCCTCCTCTTCCTGCTCTACGACCTTCAGCGGCGGACCCAGGCCCGGGCCCTCGAGGAGGCCAACCGGGCCCTGGAGCTGCGCCGCCACGAAGCCGAGGAGGCGGCCGACATCCAGCGCCGCTTCCTCGCCGCCATCTCCCACGAGCTCCGCACGCCCCTCAACGGGGTGGTGGGCATGGCCCGGATGCTCGCCGACAGCCCGCTGGATGGCCAGCAGGCCGACTGGGTGCGCACCCTGGACGGCTCGGCCAGCCTGCTCCTGAACCTGATCAACGACGTGCTGGATCTCTCGCGGATGGAGGCCGGAGCCCTCGCCCTCTCCAGCGAGCCCCTCGACCCGCGGGCGGTGGTGCGCGACGTGGTGGCCCTGCTGCGCCCCGCGGCCGACGCCAAGGGCCTCTCCCTCCACGTCACCGAGGCTGGCGACATCCCCTCCGACGTCCTGGGCGACGACGTCCGGCTCCGGCAGGTGCTGCTCAACCTGGTGGGCAACGCGGTCAAGTTCACGGACGAGGGCGAGGTGGAGGTGGGCCTGCAGGCCCGGGGCTGCGACGAGGACGGGGGCCGCTGCCAGCTCCACGTGTGGGTGCGGGACACGGGGATCGGCATCCCTCCCGAGGCCCGGGCCCGGGTCTTCGAGCGCTTCGAGCAGGCCGGCCGGGACACCTACCGCCAGCGGGGTGGCACCGGCCTGGGCCTCGCCATCAGCCGGGGACTGGTGGAGCGGATGGGCGGCACCATGAGCCTCGAGAGCGAGGTGGGCCGGGGCAGCACCTTCGCCTTCACCCTCGCGGTCGAGGTGGCGGAGAAGGGCTCGAGCCTCTCCACCGAGGACGAGATCCTCCTGCCGCCCGGCCGGGTCCTGGTGGTGGATGACAACGCGGTGAACCGGAAGGTGGCGCTGCTCTTCCTGCAGAAGCTGGGCCTCGGCTGCGAGTCGGTGGAGGGGGGCGCGGCCGCCCTCGAGTCCGTGTCTGTCTCGCCGCCGGCGGTGGTGCTGATGGACTGCGAGATGCCGGGACTCGACGGCTACGAGACCACCCGCCGTCTTCGGGAGCAGGGCTTCGGGGGGCCGGTCATCGCCCTCACCGCCAGCACCGGCCGACAGGACGTGGACCGGGCGCTCGCCGCCGGCATGGACGATCATCTGGGCAAGCCGGTGGACCTGCCTGCCCTCAAGCGCTGCCTGCACCGGTGGATGGTCCAGCGACCGGCGGCCTGACCGGGAGGCGTTAGCCCGGATGCTGCTCGGAGGGCCCATGTCCGACTTCCTCTCCCTCACCACGCCCACCTTCACCGCCCCGGACACCGCCACCTGGGAGGTGCCGGACGGCTGGCAGCAGGGGCGGGGTGCCTTCGGGGGGCTGGTCCTCGCGACCCTCATCCGGGCCCTGGTCCACGATGCGCCGGCCGATCGGCCCCTGCGGACCCTGACCGCGGCCCTGCCGGCCCCGACCCTGGTGGGCTCCGCCACCCTGCACCGGGAGACCCTGCGCGAGGGGCGCGGCACCACCATCCGGGCGGTGCGCCTCGTCCAGGACGGGACCGTCGCGGTCCACGCCGTGGGCGTCCTGGGGGTGCGGCGGGTCGAGGACGGCACCTGGGACCGACCCGTCGAGGTGGGCGACTGGCGAGAGGCCACCGAGGTGCCCGTCCAGCCGCCCATCGGGCCGGTCTTCGCACCCCACTACGAGTACCGCCTCCTGGAGGGGCTGCCCATGAGCGGCCGCGACCGTCGGACCGCGGGCTGGATCCGACCCCGTCTGCCCGGCCCGGTCCGCGACGCGGCCTACCTGGCGGGGTGCGCCGACGCCTGGTGGCCGGCCGCCTATGTGGCCATGTCCCGCCCCCGACCCGCCGCCACCGTCTCCTTCACCCTCGATGTGCTCGGCACCTTCGACGGGCTCGACCCCGACGCCCCCCTGCACCTGAGCGCCGACGCCGACCTGGCGCACGAGGGCTTCACCGCCGAGACCCGCCTGCTGCGGGGTCACGACGGGCGGATCCTGGCTCGGAACGTCCAGACGATGGTGATCGTGAAGTGAGCGCGGGGCCGGTCAGGGGGCCGGGTCGGTGTCGTCGGGGGGCGTGGCGTCCGGGTCGTGCACCACGCGGAAGGTGAGCGCCAGGGTGTGCCCGTCCAGCCGCGGCAGTTCCCGCACGCGGGCCTCCAGGCACCGCGCGAAGCCCCGGGCCCCGTCCCGCTCCTCGCCGCGGGCGCGGGTGACCCGCCCCGCGACCAGCTCGACCGAGAGCTCCGCCTCGACCCGCTCGTCGTGGCCATGACGTGCGGCGCAGGCCGCCGGGTCCAGGAACTCCCGGATCCACCCCTCCACGACCTGGGGGCTCACCCGCAGGGGGCCCGTCTCGCCGGGCTCCCGCGGCTCGTACTGCCCGAGCTCGGCCACCTGGGCCTCCATGTGGCCCAGCAGATCGTCCAGGTCGGGCCGGAAGGGGCCGAGGCCCACCACGATCACCTCCTCCTGCCCGTCCCTCCAGCGGACCACGACCCGGTGGACCAGGGTGCCGGGCTCTTCGGTGAGCTCGGCGCCGATGAGCTCGCGACGGGCCGGGAGGGTGAGGGCCGGCAGGCCCAGGGTGTGTCGCTTGTAGCGGGTGCCGAGGGTGGAGGTGTGGACCGTGTTGGCGAGGGCCAGGGCGAGCAGGGCGGCCCCCGCGACCACGGTGCCGGCCGGACCGCGCCACTTGGGGGAGGCCGCGTCCAGGATGAAGGTGGCCCCGGCGACCCCCACCAGGGCCAGCACGTCGCCGAGCCACCGACCCATGGGCTGCACCGGCCAGGCCTGGCAGAGGGAGGAGCAGCCCGTGAGCATGTAGGTGGGCTGGTGGTGCTGCAGCTCGGCCACGCCCACCAGGACCAGGGCCGAGAGCGTGCTGCCCAGGACCACGGTGAGGGTGCCGGGTCGGTCCGGGTTGGCGGGGACCCCCCGGACGCCGTCCACCAGCATCACGACAAGCCCCAGCAGGGCGCCGCTGCCCACGCCGGCCTCCGCCCCCAGCCACGCCCCCGCCGGCCCCCCGGCCTCGACGGTGGAGAGGATGTCGGCCATCGACGGGCTGAAGCCATTGCGGATCACGGACAGCAGGAGGATCCCCATCAGGGTCGGGGCCGTGAGGAGCGCGCCCACCGCCCCGAGCACCAGGGTGAGGCCGAGCCACCGGGCGCCGCGCCCGACGCCGCGGGTCCACGGCACCAAGGCCCCGGCCACCAGCGAGAGCAGCAGGGTCGTCAGGGTCCAGGAGAGGGCCAGATCCCCGAGCTGGACCGCTCCGGTGGCGAAGCCGAAGAGGAGGACGCCGCCCAGCACGAGCAGGCCCTCCAGCGCCAGGGCCCACAGCTCCAGGGTGGGGGCGTCGACCTCGACGGGCTTTCGGGCGTCGTCCATGGGCAAGGCTACCGCACGGGCCGGGTCCGCGGCATCCGACGGTCCCGTCCCGGCCGGTTAGGGATCGCGCATGCGCCCGGTCCTCCCCGGCCTCCTGGCCCTCCTGCTGGCCGCCTGTACCCCGGGCGCCTCCCCCGCCGAGCCCCCCGGGTCGCCCCCGGCGGAGCCCTCCGCGGCCGCCGACAAGGCCCCGGAGACGGCGGGGCCCCCTGCGGAGAGCGCCTCGGCCCCCGCCTCCCCGTCCGCCCCGGACACCCGCGCCATCGAGACCGACCGGCCAGCGACGCAGATCCGGCTCCTCACCGCCGAGGAGCGCGCGGCCATGACGGGCGTGAGCTGGCACCCCGGCTGCCCGGTGCCCCTCGAGGATCTGCGGGCGGTGGAGCTCCGCCACCACACCCCGGACGGCGGCACGGCCCGGGGGCTGCTGGTGGTCCACGCCGACGCGGCCGACGACATGGTCACCGCCTTCGAGGCCCTCTACGAGGCGGGCTTCCCCATCACCCGGATGGAGCCGGTCCGGGCCTTCGGCGGCGACGACGCGGCGTCGATGGCCGCCGACAACACCAGCGGCTTCAACTGCCGGCCGGTGGCCGGGGGCCGCTCCTGGTCCCAGCACGCCCTGGGCCGGGCGGTCGACCTGAACCCCCTCCGCAACCCGTGGGTCAAGGGCGAGCGGGTCCAGCCCCCGGGCGGCCGCGACTGGCTCGACCGGGACGACCGGCCTGGGGTGATCACCGCCGACGGCCCCGCGGTGGAGGCCTTTCGCCGGGTGGGCTGGCGATGGGGTGGTCACTGGCGGAGCCTCAAGGACTACCAGCACTTCTCGGCCAACGGCCGGTAGCCGCCCTCTCCCCGCCCGGCGCGCCCCGCGTGACATCCGCCCCCCATCGACATCCCCGCTC
>CAZPJM010000034.1:0-27655 GCA_964586865.1 uncultured Enterobacteriaceae bacterium | reverse complement strand
GGAGCACGTAGCAGCTCGCCGTGTCCCAGCAGGCGCCGCCGCCCTGGACCAGGGTCACCACCCGCGTCGGGTCCGCGCCGGGGTTGACGCCGATCCCGGTCGCGGCCCCGTTGCCGGAAATCATGCCCTCGACGGGCACGAAGCTCCAGGTGCCCGGCTCCAGCCCGGTGAAGGGCCCCCCGGCCGTGTCGGTGTCCGGGGGGGCGGTGTCGACCCCGGGGGCGTCCGGCGAGGGGCATGCCGCGAGCAGCAGCAGCGGGAGGGTGCGCATGGGGACTCCGGGGGGGGCGAGGGATCAGCGACGGTGCGACGGCTCCCGGTCGTGGGCCGCGCTGCGGGGGGCCGTGGCCTCGGGCCGGACATCGAGCCCGCGCTCCAGGAAGCCCAGCACCGGGTCGAGCCGCCGCGAGAGGCCCTCGGGGCTGGACAGATCCACCAGGTCGACCAGCCGCTCGAAGGTGCTGTCCACCAGGGTCCGCACCATGTCGGCCGACAGGCTCGGGTGAAAGGCACCGGCCGCGTGGTAGCGCTCGATGAGCTCACCGAGGGGCCCACCACTGGCGAAGCGCGCCCGCCGCAGGGCCTTGCGGAAGATCGGCCGCCCCCGCTCACGCAGGAACGCCCGCGAGAACCGGTCGACCTCGGGGTGGGCCCGCGAGAAGGCGAGCCCCGCCTCGACCTGCCTGCGGAGCGTGGCCAGGAACCCGCCCGCATCGGCCACGGGGTGCGCCTCGAACCAGGCCCGCTTGGCCGCCACCATGTCGTCGACGAGGGCGAGGTAGAGCGCTTCCTTGCCCTCGAAGTGGTGGTAGAACTGCCCCTTGCTCATGCCGGCGGCGCGCAGGATCCGGTTGAGCGAGGCCTTGTCGAAGCCCTCGATGCAGAAGGCCTCGAGGGCGGCCTCCCGCAGGGCGTCGCGGTGCTCGAAGGGCTCGGCGAAGCTCACGCCAGGACCTCGCCCGTGTGGAGCCAGTGGACCACCACCTCGGTGGCGAGTCCCAGGTTGCCCATCTGGCAGTGGCTGTCCGCGTGCTCGGCCCGGGTGAACGTCCGCGCCTGGACCCGTCGCGCCCCCGTGAGCGCGTCGGCCTGCAGGGCAGCGAGGCGCGGCGGCTGGAAGGCATCGCTCTCGCCCACGAGGAGGAGCACGTCCTGGCTCACACGGTCGCTGTGCAGGTGCGCGGCGTTCATCCCCAGCATCCAGTCGACCGCGTCCATGGGCTCCTCGCCATCGCACAGGTACATGGCGTGGCGGACGGCGTGCTCGAGGACGGGGAAGAGGCGCATGCGGATCGCTATCCCGAGGTTCATGAGCGCGCGGAAACGGAGCAGGACACCCAGCAGCCGACGCGCGAACCGCGGGATCTGGTGCAGCCAGTCGTAGACCGGAGGCCAGCTCACCACGCGCTCGATGCGCGGCTCGAAGGCGGCCGCGCGCAGCGCCCAGTACCCGCCCATCGAGATCCCCACCAGGCTCGCCCGCGAGGCGCCGGCATGGTCCAGCACGGCGGCGACGGGCCGCTCCCAGTCGTGGTCGAACGGCAGGCCGTGCAGGGTGCGGGCCCCTCCCTGGCCCGGGCCCTCGAAGGCGTAGACCTCGAAGCCCGCGGCGGCGATCCGCCCCCAGATGGGGAAGAACTCCTCGATGAGCGAGTCGAACCCCCCGTGGACCAGGACGACGCCGGCGGAGGGTGCGGAGGGCGCCATGCGGTAGACCGGGAGCGCCCCTCCGCCGTAGGAGAGCGCGGTCCGGGTGAGGGGGGTGTCCGCGTGCAGGGCGTCGAAGCACGCGCGGGCCCTCGTGTATCGAAGCCGCCGCTCGGGGGTGCGGGCATCGGTGAAGAACTCGGCGCCGCGCGCATAGCCGAAGGCCGGGCCGAGGGCGCCCTCCTGGGAGGCGCGGGTCGCACACCCGTCCAGCGCATCCGCGAGGTCCGCGAACCGGCGAAGCCCGCGGGTGGCCTTCACGAGGACGTCGGGGTCCGCCTGGCCCAGCGCCACGAAGCGGTTGAGCTGGTAGTTCACGAAGGGAACGGGGTGCAGTCGACGAAAGCCGACGGGCAGGCTCGGAAGGAACGCGGGAGGGGGCGATGGATGCATGGGACCTCCACCCCCCGGCTATCCGCCCTAGACCAGTCGGTCTAGACCGGTTGGTCTATGTCCTGATGAGCTAAGCAGGATCGGGCACCTTGCACGCGCTTCAGGCCCGACTGCACACACTGCACCTGCCACTTCAGTACTGGGTGATCGAGGTCCGGCCCGGGTCCAGGGCGTAGAGAGTCTCTCCGTCCGCGTAGATGCTGTCGGCTGCGTCGCCAACCCGATGCCAGAGGTTAGACTCTCCAGAGTACTTCCAGATGGCCTGGCGGTTGGTCGAGAGCCCGTACAGGGCGTGGTCGGAGAAGCAGAACTGGGCGGCGGGACCCCCGACTTCACGCCATCGGTGGGGTCGGCCCAGGTACAGGAACGGGACCCCGGTTCCACGTTGAAGGGCCAGAAGGCCGGCGCCGCCTGCGACCAGGGCATCCGCCGAAGTCCCCACCTGGGTCCAGCGCTCGCCCTCGTCGTCGTATCGCCAGATCTGGCTCCGATCACGGGAAAGGCCGTAGAGGCCCTCATTGGTGATCGCGAACTGGGCGCCTGGACCGCCGACCTTTGTCCATCCCCGTCCGTGCTTGTAAGCGTAGGGAACACCGGAGCCTCGCTCCAGCGCGACCAGGCCCCATCCGCCCGCGATGAGCGCATCGCCACCGTTCCCCACCTTCTCCCAGCCCTCGTCGGCGTCCGTGTACCGCCACACCCCCTTACGATCGTTGGAAATGGCGTACAAGGCGTCGCCGGCCACCGCGAACTGGGTGGCCGGCTGCCCGATCGCCGCCCAGTGGCGGGGGGATCCCAGGTAGTGGAACGGGCGGCCGGTGCCCCGTTGCAGGGCGACCATGCCCCATCCGCCGGCGACCAGCGTCTCGGCGGACTGGCCGATGACCCGTGTCAGACGGACCGTGCCGCTCCGGGTCGCCGGGTCGATCCGTTCGAAGGCGATGCCCAGGGCCTCCTCGACCGAGATGTACCGATCCCCCGGCCCCCAGTCGTGCTGGGTGGGGGAAGCGGGGATCAGCAGCGTGTGGCCGCCCGGCTCGACCCGGCGGAGGAGGAAGGCATGGCGTGGGATCCCCCGGTCCCAACCCTCCTTCCAACGCAACTCCACCCGGTGCGTGTGTCCTTCTGGCTGTGTGCTTCGGGTCTCGAGCAGGCGGTCCCCCTCGACATCCTCGGCGTAGAGCGCCGCCAGCCTGCGGGTCTGGGAGCGATGAGAGTCGTAGGTGTAGACGCGCTCCTCGGAGAGCCACCCCAGGTCGCGGAGGTAGCCCGCCTTGATGGCCGGGCCGCTTCGGGCGTTGAGGATGGCCGGGTTGGGAACGTCGAACCGGCAGTCCCGACTCGCGGAGCCGTCGTCCCGGATCCCGCCGCTGATGCACCAGCCGTCGGTGTACTCCCAGTCCTGGTCGGTGCGGCCCTGTCGGGCCCACTCCTCTCGGGCACCCAGGCGCGCCGAGTGATCCAGGTTCAGCATGTGGGCCGTCTCATGGGCGAACAGGTGCCCGAGGAGTCGCTGCGTAAGGAGTCGGGGGGAGTAGATGCTCGCCCACACCCTCCGCCCGTCGGGAAGCACCACCCGCGCCGCGCCCGTGTCGAAGTTCTGGTTCACGATGACGATCACGCCATCCGCGCCGTCGAAGTCTACTCGGTCACCGACCTCGTCGATGACTCCCCGGATCCGGGAGGCGCGGGGATGGTCGGAGCCGGCCGCGGCCTGCGCTTCGTTCTCCAGCTCATCCATCGTCCGGCCCAGGGCGATCGGGCCGTGGGCCTCCCACGCGCTGGGGTCGAAGCGACCGCCCGACACGTCCACCCAGTAGTCGCGGAGTCCGAGCTGCCCTTCTCGCATGAAGAAGCGCTCGACGAAGTCCTGGCTCAACGCGGGTGAGGCGTTGGAGTTCGCGAAGGTGCAGTTGAGGATGATCCAGCGGGGACGGTCGGGCGTGGTCATGAGGGTCCGGGGGCCGGGATGGATGCTGAGTTCCTGCTCTCGGGCGTCACTCTAGAAGGCATTGTTTCGCCTTGCCATCAGGGGTTCTCCCACCGAGATGGCTCGGCGCTGTTGCTGGGCTCCGGGCGACCCGACGTCTGCGCTGGAGGGTGGCCACCTGACCCCCGGCCAGGACCTGCGCGAGGGCAGCCGACCCGACCTGTGAAGGGCGCGGGAGACCGGCCAGCTTCCCCTCCGCCCCCTCCGGATCCACCCCCCCCGGACTCGACCCGCGGGTACCGGGGCGGTAGCCTGCCGGCCTGGAGGTCGTGTGGTCATCGCCGTCGAGCCGCTGCGCATCCCGTTCAGGGCCGCCTTCGCCCAGGCGTCGGGCCGTCGCGACACCACCGAGGCCGTGCTGGTCCGGGTGGAGGACGCGGACGGGCGGGTGGGCCTGGGGGAGGGCTGTCCGCGCGACTACGTCACCGGGGAGACCCTCGACGGGGCCCTGGCCTGGCTCGAGGAGCAGCGCCACCAGGTCGGGGTGCTGGATGACCTGGCGTCCCTCGCGGCCTTCGTGGAGGCCGAGCGCCCGGAGCTGGACCAGCATCCGGCGGCCTGGTGCGCCCTGGAGACGGCGCTGCTCGACCGCATGGCCCAGCGCCGGGAGATCTCGCTGGAGGCGCTCCTGGGGGTGGCCGAGGACCGGAGGCGCTTCGCCTACACGGGCGTGGTGCCGGCGGGTCCACCCAGGGTGGTGGGGGCGCTGGCGGCCCGATGGCTCGCCCTCGGTGTGTCGGAGCTCAAGGTCAAGGTGGGCAGCCCTGGCGACGACGACCCGGCCCGACTGGCGGCGGTGCGGACCGCGATGGAGGCGGCGGATCGACCGGTACGGCTGCGCCTCGACGCCAACAACGCCTGGGGACGGGACCGGGAGGCGGCCCGGGAGGCGCTGGCGCCCCTCGTCCAGGGGGTCGCGGCGGTGGAGGAGCCCCTGGCCCCGGGCCGGATGGACGACCTGCGCCACCTGTCGGACACGCTGGGGGTGCGGATCGTCCTGGACGAGAGCCTGACCCGCGCCGAGCAGGCGCCCGCCCTCGCGGCGGATCCGGAGCGGTGGATCGTGAACCTGAAGGTGTCCAAGGCCGGGGGGCCGCTGCGGGCCCTGGCCCTGCTGCGAGCCACGGCCGAGGCCGATCTGGACGTGCTCATCGGAGCCCAGGTGGGCGAGACGTCCATCCTGACCCGGCTGGGTCTGCTGGCCGCCCGGGCGGCGGGGGACCGCCTGTACGCGATGGAGGGCGCCGTCGGGACCCTCCTGCTGCATCACGAGGCGGTCTCGCCAGAGCTGCGCATGGGCCCCGGCGGGCTCCTGGATCTGGACCAGGCGGGGCTGGGCCCTCACGGCCTGGGCCTCACGGAGGGTGCGGCATGAGCTGGCAGGCGACGGCCCGGAAGGTGTTCGACCAGTTCACCGGCCGCTTCGAGAGCGGCCTCGCCCGCACCGAGGAGGAGTGGGAGGGCATCCGGCGGGTCCTCCGGGAGGTCCGCGGCAAGGAGCTGAACCGGGTGGTGGACGGCGATCCGCTCCAGACGGCGGCCTTCTCGGGGCGCCAGGTGGACGACACCCTGGTGTGGACCCGCGACCGGCGCACCGGCGACATCGTGGGCTGTGTCCGGGTGCTGCCGGCGCGGGACGTGGCCCAGGTGGAGAGCGCCCGGCTGGAGTATGCGCTCGATACGCTCCCCGACGAGCTCCTGGACCTGTCGGTCATCACCACCCGGCTCGCCGTGCTGCCCAGCCACCGCCAGACCATCGCGAGCTGGGTCCTGCTGGCCAAGTGCCCGGAGGTGGCCCACCAGGTCTACGACGCCGAGGTGGGCCTGTTCACCTGCGAGCCTGGCCTCTACCCGACCTACTGCCGCCTGGGCTTCCGGCCGATGGGCCGCGTCCACCCCTCCCCGAGCGGCGGCCACCGCATCCCCATGATCACGCCCATGGACCGGGAGCACCTCCAGACGCTGCCCCGCCCGGTGCGTCGGGTGGCGAAGCGCCATCCCATGCGGCACGAAGCCGCCTTCGTCGCCTGGTACCGGGACCTGGAGGCGCGGGACGGCGGGCGGGTGGACGCGGGGGTCGAGCGGGTCCGTCCCAGCGATGTGGCCGCGGACCTGCCCATCCTGGCCGAGCTCTCCTCGTCCGGCCGCGCCGCCATGCTCCGCAGCGCGGTCCGCTTCACCCTCACCGACGGCGAGGCCCTCATCCGCGAGGGCGACGGCGGCCGCAACCTCTACCTGGTGGAGTCGGGCACCCTCGAGGCCCGCCGCGGCGAGCGGCTCCTCGGCACCATCGACGCCGGCGAGCTCCTGGGCGAGATGGCCATCCTGCTGGACCGCCCGCGCACCTCGGATGTGGTGGCCCGCGGGCCGGCCCGGGTGCTCATGCTCTCCCGCCGCGCCCTGTCACGCCTCGGCTCGGCCGACGACCGCGAGGTGGTGTGGCGCAGCATCGCCGAGCTGGTGGCGCGTCGGCTGCTGCGGATGGCTGGAGGCCCCGATGGAGACGGCGGGCTCGCCTTTCGTCGAAAGACGAAATAGCCTCGCCGCCTGGAGTCCCCATGCCCGAGCCCGTGCCTCCGCCGGCCGATGGCCTGCTGCTGCTGGGCCGACGCGTCCTGGCCGATGCGCTCGGCACCTTCGCCCTGGTCTTCGCCGGGTGCGGGGCCGTGGTGGTGGGGGCGACCCGCCCCGGCACCATCGACCACCTGGGGGTGAGCGCGGCGTTCGGGGTGGTGGTGGCGGCGATGATCTTCGCGGTCGGGCACATCTCGGGGGCTCACCTCAACCCGGCGGTCTCGGTGGCCTTTGCGGCCATGGGGCGGTTTCCGTGGCGCGAGGTGCCGGCCTACGTCCTCGGGCAGGTCCTGGGCGCCATCGGGGCGGCCTGGGCGGTCCGCGCCCTGTTCGGTGATGCGGCCAGCCTGGGGGCCACCGTGCCGGCGGTGCCGCTGGTGCCCGCCCTGGCCCTCGAGGCCCTCCTCACCTTCTTCCTCAGGTTCGTCATCGCGGCGGTGGCCACCGACAGCCGCGCCCAGGGCCAGCTCGCGGCCGTGGCGGTGGGGGGCACGGTGGGCCTGCTGGCGCTGGTCGGGGGGCCCGCGACCGGCGCGAGCATGAACCCGGCCCGCACCCTCGGCCCGGCGGTGGCCAGCGGCGAGCTCACCGGGCTGTGGATCTACCTGGTGGCGCCGGTGGTGGGCGCGGTCCTCGGGGCCTGGACCTACCAGCTCGTCGCCTGGCGGCCGGACCTGGACCGGACCTGAAGGCTGCCGCCCCACGCGGCTGGAGAGCTGATCAACCGTCGGTGAGCTCGCGAACAGCTGTCATCAGAGATCGGTGTAGAACAGGAAGATCGTCGACGAATTCAAGGCCTGCTGCAGGACCAGATCCACGTGGCCATCCTCGTCCAGGTCGCCGGCGTGGATTTGGACGGCCATGCCGCCGGACGTGATGGGCTCGATTCGGTGATCCCGAAGGGCGACTGTCCCCTCGTCCGAGCTCCCGAACCAGACCATGGCGGGGGCCGCCCGTTTCGCCTGGCCGATGGCGAGGTCATCGCGACCGTCGCCGTCCACATCGCCCAGCGGGTGCACGTCGGTCATCTCCCACAAGCTGGTCGTGGCCTGCAGCGCGGTCCTCGCCACCGTATTGGCCGCTCCGCCGTCCAGGTCGGCCAGGATGTAGATGTAGTTGAGCGCGAAACTGCTCGGCTGGATGACCGCCACCTCGCCGTAGCCGTCGCCATCGAAGTCACCGCCGATCACATCCGTGCCGAACTCGCGGGCCCCGGTCCATCGGACGTCGTGCTCGTCCTCGGTGACCACACCCGTGAGGGTGCCGTCGTAGAGCAGGAGATGATTCCGATTGCTGGCCACGACCAGCTCCCGGGCGCCATCTCCGTCCATGTCCGGCACCTCGGCCGCGGCCAGTCCGATGGTGAAACGCCCGTCGCGGATCTGGTCGACGATGAGCTCGGCATCCTCCATCGCGTCCGCGGCGTCCGGATCCCGGAAGACCCACACCCCGCCCGGGCCGCGGGTCGCGGGGGACAACCGGTAGTCGTTGCTGGCCCCGGTCACCAGGAAGCCCGGGCCGGGGTCCACGGGGTCGAGCGGCTCGACCCGCCAGCCCACGCCCTCCACCCCGCCCGGGTCCAGCCGCCGCGCATCGGCCGCCGTGGTGTCTCGGGTGATGGGCCCCGGGAGCAGGTAGACGGCGCCGGTGCCGTCCTCGCGGGGGGCGCCGATGGCCAGGTCGGCATGTCCGTCCCCGTCCGTGTCGCCGAGGGGTGCCAGGGTGGCCGAGCGGCCGTCGGCGGGCAGGCCGTCGATGGTGAGGCTCGAGAGGTCGTCCCGGTCCCGGGAGGCCCGAAAGCCGTACCAGACCGTCAGGGCACCCTCGTAGGTGGTCCGATCGCTGCTCACGTTGATGAGCGTGGGAAGGCCGCCTGGCCCGTGTTCGAGGGCGGCCACCGTGACCCACGGAAGCCCGGGGGCCTGGACCGTCCGGTCCAGCGACAGATCGCCGAAGCGGTCCATCCAGCCGTCGCAGTCCGTGTCCCGCCGATCGAAGCGCTCGGGCGCGCCGGGATACGTGTCGGCCGCCGTGTCGTCGCAGTCCGTCGAGGTGAGGGTCCACCCCTCGGCCTCGCCCGGGCAGCGGAGCGCGGTCTCGGGCCCGCCGAAGCCGTCCCCGTCGGCGTCCCGATACCGGGTGAACACATCCACCGGATCGTCGTCGACGATGCCGTTGCAGTCGTTGTCCAGTCCGTCGCACTGCTCGACGGCGCCCTCGTGGACCGTCGGCTCTTCGTCGTCGCAGTCACCCCCCACCCGGCCGTTGCCGGCCGGGCGGCACGAGGCCACCGGGGCGTCCTCGTCGCCGAAGCCATCCCGGTCGGCGTCGGGGTACCAGCGCGTCTCGGGGTTGAGGTCCGGGTCGGCGTCGTCGCAGTCTCCGGCCTCGGCGACCCGGCCCGGCGGGGCCTCGCAGGCCCGGACCCCGGGCAGGTAGTCGGCCCCGAAGCCGTCCCCGTCGTCGTCCACCTAGAAGGTGGGGGCGTCGGCGACCTCCTCGTCCACGCGGCCATCGCAGTCCTGGTCGATTCCGTCGCACACCTCGGCCACGCCCGGGTGCCGGCCCGGATCGTCGTCGGCGCAGTCGAGCGGGACCGGTTGCCCATCGCCGTCGGCGTCCACTGGCTCGGGGTCGGCCCCGCACCCCACGCCACCCAGCAGGAGCAGGATCAGGGCGCGTCGCACGGGGCCTCCAGGAGGGTCAGGGTGGGCGCGTCGCACGTCGGCGTCCCGGTGGCGGTGGTCAGGACCAGGCCCGGGAGCGTCCGGCTGGGCACGGCCAGGGCCAGCGTCTCGGCGTGGCCCGGCGGCAGGGCCTGGGGGAGGGAGACCGAGAGGGGACCGTCGGGCAGATCGGCCACGACCTCGGCGCCCGCCGGGACGGGGGCGAGCCCCGCGTTGTGGACCCGGAGCGCCAGCCAGGTGGTGCCGTCCGGATCGCAGCTCGCCGCGCAGTGGTCCAGCAGCGTCAGCTCCAGGCGCGCCCGGGGGCCGTCGGAGGATGGGGTGGCTGCGCAGGCGGGGCAGGCCGTCACTCGCCCGGGGGCTGCGCGCCCGGGGGGTGGTGCCGTCGGGCAAGGGCGCCGTGCCGTCCAGGCGGGGGGCGGTCCAGGTCGTGGGCGCCGGAGCGTAGCCGTGGTCCAGGCCGCCGAGGATCGTCAGGCCCTTCCAGGTCGAGGCGTTGCCCACGAAGGAGAGGAGGATCTCGGCCTCGCCGTCCAGATCGACGTCGGCCACCACCGGGCCGGCCTGGACGGTGGTCTCGAAGATGGTGCGCAGATCCCGGAACAGGAGGTCCCCGGTGCGCCCGTCCAAGATGCGCAGCTCGCCCCGCCCGGCCAGGATCACCTCGTCCGCTCCGTCCGCGTCGAGGTCGAACAGGGCGCAACCCCCGTCGGCAAACTGGGCCGGCCCGGTCCAGGCCACGGTCCCGTCCAGCTCCAGCGCGGAGGCCGCGGCCTGGTGGACCACCACCACCTCGAGGGTGCCGTCGCCGTCTGGATCACCGGCGCAGGGCAAGGTGACGGGTCTCGGAACCTCGGTCTCGAGGAGCACGGTCCCGTCGGTGTCCACCGTCATGAAGTGTCCGCTCCCCAGCCAGAGCACCTCGAGCTCCGGATCGTCGTCCACATCGACGAGCACGGGGATGTAGGTCCGATCCGCGCCCCGGCCGTGATCCAGCAGCACCCCCCCGCCCGGGGCGAGGCGCTGGCCGTTCCGGAGGATCTCTTGGATGCCGTCGCCGTCGAGGTCGGCGGTGACGGTGTAGGGGGCGTTCTGGAAGGGGCCGCGGGGCAGGCTCACCAGGACCTGGCCGGAGGTGCCGTCCACGAGCAGATCCCCGTAGAGGATCTCGGGTCGCCCATCGCCGAAGAGATCGGCCACCAGGGCCACGTTGGCGCCGTAGGAGACGCCGGTCGAGGTTCGCCACAGCTCGGTGAGGTCGCTCCCGCGGCGCGCCACCAGCCGGCGGCTCCCGTCCAGGTGCACCAGATCGGGCGCCGCATCGCCGTCCACGTCGAGCACCAGGGGCGGCCCGCTGCCCACGTCGCTCACGCCGTCGAGCCGCTCGCCGGTGACGCCGTCGAAGAGATCGAGACGCGCCCCCACGCCTCCGACGAGGGCATCCCGCATGGCGATCACCGGGTGGTCATCGGCGTCGTGGTCGCCGTCGCCGTCGGTGTCGCGCAGCGGGGCGACCACGGGGGGATGGGTGACCCGGAAGCCGTGATCGTCCTCGGTGATGGCCTCACCGGGGGTGCGGGGCTCCACCCGGGCCCGGCACTCGGGGTCCACGGCGAGCTCGGTCCACCCCGGGGCCGACAGGGGGCACTCCACGTCCACGCAGTCGGCCAGCCCGTCCTCGTCGACGTCGGCGTGGCCTTCGTCGATGGTGCCGTCGCGGTCGTCATCACCGCCGTTGCACACCTCGGCCGGGAGCTCCGGCGTCTCGGGGGTGCCGCCACAGGCCACGGCCCAGGCTGCGAAGAACGCCACGACCCGCACGTCCACCTCCGTCGGCAGGGTAGCTGCTGGCGGGCGCTTCCGACGTCTCACCAGGATCTCACGCCGGGCTCACGGGGCCGGGCCGCTGGCCTCGGTGGCCCGCCAGCCCCGGATGGCCTCCAGGATGACCGGGGCCAGCGCCTCGGTGCCGCCCGGGTTGAGGACGTCTCCGGCCAGCACGTGCTGGGAGCGGTCGGGGGGCGGGGCGTGCGGGTGGATCCGGGCCGCGGGCATCCGGGCGGCGGCGGCGGCGGCCAGGTCGGTGCGGATGACGTTGTCGTCCGGGTTCCAGATGAGGAGGGTGGGCTGCCGGGCCTCCTCCAGGGGCAGGCCGCGGACGTGCTCGAGCAGGGCCACCAGCGAGACCACGGCGCGGGTGTCGTAGCAGGGCGTCCACAGGCGGGCGTGATCGGGTCCAAGCACCTCGAAGCAGTGCTCCGGCACGACGGTGGTGAGCAGCGGTGGGACCCACGGCCAGGCCAGCGCCTCGGCGGGGGCGGAGGCCAGGCCCAGGTTGGGGGAGAGGTGGACCGCCCCCAGCAGGCTCGGGTCGTGGGCGTGGTGGACCTGGAGCCACAGACCCAGCGTGGCCCCGGTGGAGGAGCCCATCAGCACGACCCGATCGGCGATGCGGGTGCCGATCCGGTAGGCGCGCTCGGCATCGGCGAGCCAGGCCCCGGCGCCCGGGCGGGCCAGATCGGCGCCGGAGAGGCCATGGCCGGCCAGGCGGGCATAGACGACATGGGCGCCGAGCCCATCGGCGACGCGGTCGGGGAGGGGGCGGAGCTCGCCGGGGCTCGCGGAGAAGCCGTGCAGGACCACCAGCGCCAGCTCGCGGCGCTCCGGGACCCCGTCGGCCCAGCGGATGTGGGCCCGGGTGCCCTCCCGCAGATCGGGGAAGCGGTCCTCCCGGGCGGCGATCCAGGTGTCGAGGGCGGCGGGCTCGGTGGGCACGGCCCGGTCGATGGCTCGCCGTTCGGGGGACAGCAGGTGGGGGCGCGGGCCCCAGGCGAAGAGCAGGAGGGCCGCGGTCACCGCCACCAGGATCCAGCCGAGCGCACGCACGGGACCCCGCCGGTCAGTAGTTGGTGAGGAGCCGGGCGTCGGGCACCCCGGCGCGGGCGAAGGCGTCACGGGCCGCCTCGACCATCGGGGGCACCCCGCAGAGCACCACCGCGACCTCGGCCTGGACCAGCCCCCGAGCGGCCGCCTCGTCCTGGATGAAGCCGGTGGGGCCGTCCCAGCCCTCCATGGGGGCGTGGACCACCTCGATGACGTCGATCCCCGCCTGGGCCCAGGCCGAGAGGTCCTCGGGGAAGGCGCGGCGGTCCGGCGTGAGGACCCCATAGAGGAGGGTGACCGGGCGTGGCAGGCCCGCCTCCAGCTCGGCGCGGATCACCGGCCGCACCGCCGAGAGGGCCGAGCCGTTCACCAGGCAGATCAGCGGGTGCGGTCGGGTGGCGGCGGCCCGGAAGCCCCGGCCCAGGGCGTGGGTGGCCTGCAGGACCGCCCCGGGCACCAGGGCCGCCACCGACTCGCCCACGCTCCCCTCCTCCTTGACCAGGAGCTCGAGGGGCTCCCCCGGGGAGCTGGCGATGGCGAAGAAGGCCTGTTCGCCGCCCAGATCCGCGGCCACGAACTGACCGGGGTGCGCATAGCCCTCGGGGGCGCGGTCGAAGTGGAGCCGCCGGAGCTGCGTCCCCGAGGGGTCGTTGCGGACGAGGGTGTAGGCGGGCATGGCGGCTCCGGGCGGGGAGGCCGGTAACGCGGACGCTGGCGCCGGGCGCCCGGAGGCCGGACCGACGTCAGGCCGCGTGGGACCGTCCGCCCCGCTCCAGGCCCAGGGCCCCCGCGACGGCGACCGGATCGACCCCCACGGGGCAGTCCCCCAGCTCGCCCAGCAGCACCAGGGCCCGGGCCAGACCGACGAGGACGGCCGGGCGGGGCGCATCCCCGGCGCGCGCGTCCAGGGGCACCCGGTCGTGCCCTCCCACCGCCTCGCAGAGGGGCTCGGGAAGTCCCCAGGCCCGGAGCGCCGCCGCCCCGAGCGTGGCCTGGGAGAAGCCCAGGCGGGCCTCCTCGGCCCCCCGCACGTCCGCGAGCAGGTCCACCCACAGCCCATCCGTGTCGAGCCCCGGGGCGCGGAGGAGCAGGACCCGCCCCAGGTTGTGGAAGAGCCCGGCCGTCCAGACCAGGTTGCCGTCCTCGCCCAGCTCGTGGGCGATGGCCCGCGCGGTGTGGGCGGTGGTCCGGGCCCGGTCCAGGAGCGGCGAGGGGGCGTCCTCGTGCAGCTTGCCGCAGATCGCCTCGATGGTCAGGTCGCGGGCGGGGATGAGGCCCAGGCGGCGCACCGCCTCCTCGGGGCCGTGGATGGGACGGCCGCGGGCGTAGCCGGCACTGTTGGCCGTGGCGAGGAGCCGGGCGGTGATCCCCGCGTCGACCTCGAGCACGTCCAGCAGCAGATCGGCGTCCAGGTGCTCGTCGTCCAGCAGGTCGTCCAGGGCCCGCAGGGTGTCGGGATGGGTCCCGAGGACCCGCGGGTGCGGCACGAGGGTGTCGAGGGTGGGCATGGGGCCTCCGGGGAATCGCTCTGGGATCGGATCCGGCCTCGTCTGGCACGAGCCCCCGGGCCCCCTCCGCTCGGATCGACCGGTCCCGGCCGGCCGGCGGGCAGGCTGCTACAGTCCTGCCTCCCGCCCGGAGGCCCCATGCCCGAATCCCCGACCTACTGGGACTACCTGGCCCTGCCGCGCCTCCTCGACCTCCAGTCCGGCCTCGAGGCGGACGAGGCGGAGGTCTCGGTGGACGAGCTGCACTTCATCACGGTCCACCAGGTCTACGAGCTCTGGTTCAAGCTCATCATCCGCTCCATGCGCCTCGCCCGCGACCACCTGGCCCGCCCTCGGGTGGACGAGGAGGTCATCCCGCACGTGGTCCACCATCTACGGCGGGTGAACACCATCCTGGACCTGATGGTCCGACAGTGGCGGGTGGTCGAGACGCTCACGCCCCAGGACTTCCTGGCCTTCCGGGACAAGCTGGTGCCGGCGAGCGGCTTCCAGAGCTTCCAGATGCGGGTGCTCGAGTGCCTCATGGGCCTGGACGAGAGCCAGCGGATCCGGTACGGCACCACCGATCCCCTCGATCACATCCGCAAGCTGGCCGCGGGCTCGCCTGGCGGAGCGGTGGCCTGGGAGGCCCTGTCGCGGGCCCGGTCCGAGCTGTCCATCCTCGGGGCGCTCAACACCTGGCTGCACCGCACGCCCATCCAGGGCAGCCAGCCCGGTGATCGCGACGACGACGCGGTGGTACGCGCCTTTCTCGAGGCCTACCTGGCCCGGATCGACGCCCGTCATGGCGCCCAGCTCGCCACCATGCTCCAGCGCCTCGGCGAGGACCATCGGCCCCACCTGGAGGCCCGCTTCTCCGACATCCAGGCCGCCGCTCGCCGCTTCCTCTTCGCTGAGGACGTCATCGAGGACGAGCAGGACCGCACGCGGCGGATCCGCGCCGCCGTCCTGTTCATCGAGAGCTACCGGGAGCTGCCGCTCCTGTCGTGGCCCCGCCTGCTCCTCGACGTGATCGTCGAGCTGGAGGAGCAGATGATCCTGTTCCGGCACGGCCACGTCCGGATGGTGGAGCGGGTCATCGGCCGGCGGGTGGGGACGGGGGGAAGCTCCGGGGTCGACTACCTGGACGAGACGGGTCGGTACCGCGTCTTCCGGGACCTGTGGGCGATCCGGACGGTCCTGCTGCCGCGGGACGACCTGCCGGTGCTGGCCCACCCCGAGCGCTACGGCTTCGCGGACGCGCCGGCCGAGGCGTGAGGGCGTCGTGACCGTGCCCCGCGGTCACGTCTCCAGGGCTATGAGGGCCCATGCGCGACCCAGAGTCCGGTGATGCCGGCGCCGCGCTCCCGCCCGGGAGCGGCGCCTTCGGGGTGAGCTCGGGGGCCTGGCGGCCCGACGAGGAGGCTGCTCCCCGCTACCGCCGGGAGCGCCGCCTGGGCGCGGGCGGGATGGGCGAGGTCTGGGCGGCCGAGGACACGGTGCTCCGGCGGGAGGTCGCCGTGAAGTGGGCGCGGGCCGACGTGGATCCGGAGTTGGCCGAGCGCCTCCTCCGCGAGGCCCGGATCATGGCGACCCTGGACCACCCGGGCATCGTGCCCGTCCACGACGCCGGCATCGACGCGGAGGGAAGGCCCTACTACACCATGCGCGTGGTGCGGGGCCAGCGGCTGGACCAGGCCCTCGCCGAGAAGGACGATCTGCAGGGCCGGCTCGGCCTGCTGCGCCACGTCCTCGCCGCCGCGGAGGCGGTGGCCTATGCCCACGACGCCGGAATCATCCACCGCGATCTCAAGCCCTCCAACATCCTGCTGGGCCCCTACGGCGAGACCCAGGTGATGGACTGGGGGTTGGCGCGCCCGGTGGACCGCGAGGCCTGGGCGCCGGTCCTGGACGAGGGCGCGCCCGCCACCACCCGGGGCGTGGTGCTCGGAACGCCGGCCTACATGAGCCCCGAGCAGGCGAGCGGCGAGCCGGTGGGCCCCCCGAGCGACGTGTGGTCCCTGGGCGTGATCCTCTACGAGCTGGCCGCCGGCAGCCGGGCCTATGACGCCCCCTCCAGCCGCGAGATCCTCGCCCGCCTGCTGGCCGGGCCGCCGCCGCCCCTGCCCGACACGGTACCCGGGCCCCTCCGTGGAATCGTGGCCCGGGCCCTCGAGCCCGAGCCCGCCCGGCGCTACCCCACCGCCGGGGCCCTGGCGGCCGACCTGGAGGCGTACCTGGATGGTCGTCGGGTCTCCGCGTACCAGGACACGCCCGCCGAGATCTGGATGCGCCGCCTCCGCCGCTGGCGCTGGCCGCTCCTGGGTCTGGCGGCGGCCGTGGTGGTGGGAATCGTGGTGGGGGCGGTGGGTCTCGTGCAGGTGGATCGGGAGCGTCGCCAGCTCCGCGAGGCCCGGCTCGAGCTGCAGGACGCCCTCGATGTCGCCGATCGCAACCTGGCCCGCGCCCTCATCGAGGGGGCGCTGGCGGCGGTGCGGGATCGGGACGAGGGGCGGGCCCAGATCCTGGCCGCCCAGGCCCTCGCCCTCACCGAATCCCCCGACGCCCGCGGGATCCTGGCGGTGAGCGGCGGTCACCCGCGGCTGGTCCACCGGCTCCCCCTGGAGGACTGTGTGCTGGGGGCGGTCCACGCAGAATCGCTCCTGTGCGCGGACGGCCGAGGTCTGCGTCAGATCCACCGGGACGGCACCACCCGCTGGCTGGGCCGCCTCGCGGTGGAGGCGCTCCATGTGAACCCCCGCCTCTCCCATGCCACGGTCGTGAGCCAGGGGATGCTGCACCGGGTGGCCCTGGCCTCCCCCGACGGGGCGCCCCCCGTCGATCGGCGCGACCTCTACCTGGACCGGGACAACACCGGGCCGCGGCTCGGCACCTCCCGGGTGCCGGAGACGTCGGTGAGCTTCGGCGCCGCCGTGCCCCTCATCCTCTCGACCTGGGGCATCCGGGAGCACCGGCGCCTGGCCCCGTGCGGCCCCGGCGTCCGACCGGACGAGGCGGTGTTGCTGGCGCCCGACGACCTGCTGATCGCCTGTCCCGGCGGCCGACTCATCAGGGGTGCCGGCGACGCCTTCGTCGAGCTCCAGGCGCGCGGGAACGAGCACGACGTCTTCGCCCTGTCGGTCGATGCTCCGGCCCGTCGGGTCGCCATCGGCGAGATGCTGGGCCAGGTGCGGGTCCTGGACCTGGACGATGGGGAGGTGCTGCTCGACGCCGACCTGGGGCAGGCGCGGGTGGAGCAGGTGGCCCTGTCCGCCGAGGGCGACTGGGTGGCCGCGCGGGTGGCCGCCGCGGGGACCTGGCTCTTCCACGTCCGGACCGGCCAGCGTCACCGGCTGCCGGTGTCGGCGGAGCACGGGGCGTTCGACCGCGACGGGGCGCTCCACACCTGGACGGGCGAGGCCTGGGAGGTCTGGGCCATGCCCGAGCCTGGGGACCATGGCGTGGTGGGCTTCGAGGGCGTGGGCTTGGTGGCCCTGTCCTGGGGGCCCCACGGCCTGGGGGTGGCCACCGGCGATGGGGTGGCGCGGGTCCGACCCGCCACGGACCAGCTCGAGTACCACCCCATGGGCCACATGGGCGTGAAGGGGGCCGAGCCCACCGCCGACGGCACCCTGTGGGCCGGCAGCCTCAAGGGGCTCTACCGGCTCTCGCCGGACGGGGACCGGGAGCGGATGGGCCCGTGGGTCCGACGGCTTCAGTCCCTCGGGTCCGGGCATCTCCTGGTGGCGGGCCGACCGACCCGGATCTTCGATCCCTCGGCTGGCGAGGACGTCCTGGTCGACGGCTTCTTCCGGTCCGTCGAGGCCCGGTCGAGCCCGGATGGGGGGCACGCCGTGGTGCTGGGGGAGGACCGGCGCCTGCTGCACGTCCGGGACGGCGATCCCCCCCGCTGGCGGATCGTCGGGCGGCACGAGGCCATCGCGGTCGCGGTCGGCGACGGCGGCTGGCCGGTCTATCTGGGCGGGGAGGACGGCGTGGACGTCCTCGACAGCGAGGGCGAGGTGACCCGGCTGGTCGGCCACGACGCCGCGGTCCTGGATCTGGCCGTCTCGCCCGACGGGCGCTTCCTGGCCGGGGCCGACGGGGCGCGCCGGGTGGTGGTGTGGCGCACCGCCGACGGCGCCCTGGTGGCCCGGATGCGCGGTCACCGCCGCCGGGTGGTGGCGGTGGCGTTCAGCCCCGACGGGCGGTGGCTGGCTTCCGGAAGCTGGGACGACCAGATCCGGTTCTGGGACGTGGCCGCCCTGGACGCGGCGCCCTCGGTCCTCTCGGCCCAGGTGGCCGAGCGGTGGGGCGACCGGATGCCCGGACCGCGCTGATCCGACGCGGTCCGTGCGGCCGCCCTCGACCGCTCACGCCGCCTTGCGCTGCTCCAGGGTGGCGATGAGGGCCTTGGCGTCCTCCAGGGAGCCCACATCCTCCATCACGAAGCCGCCGTCGTTGCCGGCGACCCGCTTCTGCCAGCCCTTGTTGGAGAGCTGGGTGAGGGCGCTCTGCGGGAGGATGGTGATGATGGACTGGAGGCCCTGGCCGACGAAGTCGGCGCCCTGGGCGGCGATCCAGTCCTGGTCGTCCTTGCGCATGGCGGTGGAGACGCCGCGGGTGTCCGCGATCAAGTGGAGATCCCCTGCTGGGCGACCAGATCGAGGCCCTTCTTCATGACCTCGCGGAGCCCGTCGCTCTTGTGGAAGATGTGCCACTCGACGTGGAGGGTCGCGGTCTCGGGCCAGTGATGGATGGTGGCGCACTCGTGCTCGAACAGGGCCATGGGGCCTCCTCGGGTGGGGGATGTCCACCGTGGGGTCGGCCCCGCAGCCCGAAGGCATGACCCGCCCGCCCGGGGGCGGGCCGTCAGCCCATGTAGGGGTAGCGCCAGTCGGTGGGCGGCACGAAGGTCTCCTTGATGGAGCGCGGGCTGACCCAGCGCAGCAGGTTCAGGATGCTGCCGGCCTTGTCGTTGGTCCCGCTCTTCCGCGCGCCGCCGAAGGGCTGCTGGCCCACCACCGCGCCGGTGGGCTTGTCGTTGATGTAGAAGTTGCCCGCCGAGAAGCGCAGCGTCCGGGCCGCATCGGCGATGACCTTCCGGTCCCGGGCCCAGACCGCGCCGGTGAGCCCGTAGGGGCTCGTGGTGTCCACCAGCTCGAGGGTCTCGGCCCAGCGGGCGTCCTCGTAGACGTGGAGGGTCAGGATGGGGCCGAAGATCTCCTCCTGCATGAGGCGGTGCCGCGGGTCGTCCACGCGAACCACGGTCGGGTGCACGAACCAGCCGGTGGTGTCGTCGGCGGTGCCGCCGAAGACGACCTCGCCCTCGTCCCGGGCGATGGCCTGGTAGGCGGTGTGCTTCTCGTAGGCGCGCCGATCGATGACCGCCCCCACGAAGGTCTTCCAGTCCCGGATGTCGCCGACCTGGACCTGCTCGAGGTGCTGGACCAGGCGCTCGCGGACCGTGGGCCACAGGCTCTTCGGGATGTAGGCCCGCGAGGCGGCGCTGCACTTCTGCCCCTGGAACTCGAAGGCCCCCCGGAGCAGGGCCACGGCGAGGGCGTCGGCGTCCGCCGAGGGGTGGGCGGCGATGAAGTCCTTGCCGCCGGTCTCGCCCACGATCCGCGGGTAGCTGCGGTAGTGCTCCAGGTTCTCGGCCATCTGCTTCCAGAGGTGCTGGAAGGTCCCGGTGGAGCCCGTGAAGTGCAGGCCCCCGAGCTCGGGGCGACCGATGATGGCGTCGCCCACGTCGGCGCCGTGGCCGTTCACCATGTTGATCACGCCCCCGGGCAGGCCGGCGGCCTCGAGGAGCCGAGCCAGGTGCCACGCGGCGAGGGCCTGGGTGGTGGCCGGCTTCCAGACCACCGTGTTGCCCATGAGGGCCGGGGCGGTGGGCAGGTTGAGGGCGATGGAGGTGAAGTTGAACGGGGTCACCGCGAAGACGAAGCCGTCGAGGGGCCGGTGCTCCATGCGGTTCCACGTCGGGTTGGGGCTGTGGGGCGGCTGCTCGCTGTAGATCCGCTCGGCGTAGTGCGGGTTGAAGCGCCAGAAGTCGATGAGCTCCGCCGCCGAGTCGATCTCGGCCTGATGGGAGGTCTTGGACTGGCCCAGCATGGTGGCGGCGTTGACCCGGGCCCGCCAGGGACCGGCCAGCAGATCGGCCGCCCGGAGCATGAAGGCCATGCGGTCGGCCGTCTCGAGGGCGGCCCAGTCGTGCCGGGCGGCCTCGGCGGCCTTCACCGCCCGGTCGAGCTCGTCGGGCCCGGCGAGGTGGAGCCGGGCCAGGACGTGGCCGTGGTCGCAGGGCATGGTGATGTCGACCGTGTTGCCCGTGTAGACGTGCTCCCCGCCGATGAGGCACGGGATCTCCTCGATGGTGCCGGCCTGGCGGTCGAGCTCGGCCTGGAGGGCGTCGCGCTCGGGGTCGCCCGGGGCGTAGGGCAGGACGGGCTCGTTGATGGGCATGGGGACGCGGAACCGACCGAGGGACATGGGCGCTCCAGGGGCATCTCGGGGAAGAGGGGGAGGGGCGTAACGGGTCGGTCCCGGGCGATCCGACGCGCTGGCGGTTAGGCCCGCGGCTCCCCCGGAGGCCCCATGGCATCCCGCCTCGAGCACAAGCTGATGCGGCAGCTCGGCCGCGCCAGCCGGGACTTCAAGCTCCTGGAGCCCGGCGACCGGGTGATGGCCTGCATCTCCGGCGGCAAGGACAGCTACACCATGCTGCACCTGCTCCGGGAGATCGCCCGCAAGGTGCCCTTCCCGCTCGAGGTCATCGCCGTGAACCTGGACCAGGGCCAGCCGGGCTTCCCGGTCGAGACCCTGCGTGGCTGGCTCGAGGAGCAGGACTACGACTACCGCATCGTCTACCGCGACACCTACAGCATCGTGAAGGAGAAGGTCCCCGAGGGCAAGACCACGTGCTCCCTGTGCAGCCGGCTGCGTCGCGGGATCCTCTACAACGTGGCCCAGGAGCTCGGCTGCACCAAGATCGCCCTCGGCCACCACCGCGACGACGTCATCGAGACCCTCATGCTGAACCTGCTCTACAGCGGGCAGCTCAAGGCCATGCCGCCGCGCCTGCGCAGCGATGACGGCCGCAACGTGGTCATCCGGCCGCTGGTCTACTGCCGCGAGGAGGACATCGAGGCCTTCAGTGTCGAGCAGGCCTTCCCCATCCTCCCCTGCGACCTGTGCGGCTCCCAGGAGAACCTGAAGCGCAAGCAGGTCAAGCGGATGCTCGCCGCCCTCGAGGCCCAGAACGACAAGATCAAGGGCAACCTCTTCGCCGCCCTGGGCAATGTGCGGCCGAGCCACCTGCTGGATCGCGACCTGTGGGCCCTGGCCGGCGTGGACGAGCCCGAGGGCGTCGACGAGTTCCTGGGCGAGCGCGAGGTCCTGGCCGACGACCCCGCCGGGGTCGCGGCGCCGGCGAAGTAGGTGGCGGCGCGGGCCACCCGCCGGGTGGACGGCAGGCGGCTGGGCCCCCTCGCGGTCGAGGTCGTCGACGGGCTGCTCTTCTCGGTGGGCTTTCCGGAGGCGCAGGTGGCCGACGCGGGCGGCGATCCCACGGCCGATGCGGTGGCGGACTGGCTGCGGGCGTACCTGGCCGGGCCCGTCGCGCCCCTCCGGGTACCGCTGGCCGAGCGGGGGACCGCCTTCCAGCGCCGGGTCTGGTCGGCCGTGATGGAGGTCCCCTGGGGCGAGACCCGGACCTACGGAGAGGTCGCCGCGGTCCTCGGCGAGCCCGGGGCCGTCCGTGCGGTGGGTGCGGCCAATGGGGCCAATCCCTTCCTGCTGGTCGTGCCGTGCCACCGCATCGTGGGCGCCGATGGATCCCTCACCGGCTACGCTGCCGGCCTCGAGCGCAAGCGGTGGCTGCTGGGGCACGAGGGAAGCCGCCCGGCCCTGCTGCCGTTCTGATCACCCGGGGAGGAAGAGGGCGAAGACCGCCCCGCGCTGGAGGCTCGGGCGCGGGGTCTCGGCGCGGCCGACGAGGACGTGGGGCGTGATCCGCCGGAGCCGATCCACCATGCCGCCCCCGTAGACCCACCGGGAGAGGGGCCCTGGGAAGCCCACCGCGTCGTTGTCGCGGAGGGCCGGGAAGTCGGGGTGGGTCGCCGTCGGGACCCGGCCGTAGTCGATGAGCAGCGTGTCCCGATCCTCCGGATCGGCCCGGACGGTGAAGTGACCCGGCCCCACCGCGAGGGCTTGCCAGCCGGTCTCGTTGTAGCCCACGACCTCGTCGCCGATGCGGGCGAACCGCTTCTCGAACCAGGCGAACAGCGGGAGCTGGTTCTTGCCGGGGCAGATCCGCACGGCCTCGTCCGGGACCAGATCCTCGAGGGCGAGCGGGATGCGATCGGTCTCGGCCAGCCGCCACAGGGCGCGAAGCTGCCAGAGGCCCAGCCCCTCCATCCACTGACGGCGGGCCTCCAGCGGGTACCGGCCCAGACCCTCGCGGAGGGAGGCCGGCGTGTCGAGGAGCGTCGGGAGGGGAACGGGCGGGGGCGCAGGGTGGTCCACGAGGTCCGCCGGACTGGAAGGGAGGTGCCGGCCCGGAGCCCTTGAGCCCCGGGCCGGTCGTGCTAACGCTCGGGGAGAGGAGGCCGCATGTCGATCGAGGCCCTGCTGCAGCGGGCCCGGCAGGCCGTACCGGACCGCGTGTGGGGGGAGGCGGTGAAGCTCGCCCGGCGCGGGGCCGTGCACGGCATCAGCGACGATGGCGAGGAGATCCACCTCCGCGTCAAGATGCGGGGGCACGCCGTGCCTCTCGATGTCTGGATCTGGCCCGGCGACGACGACTTCGAGTGCGACACGGACCTGCGGACCGCCGATGGCTGGAGCGTGCCGGTGGTGGCCTCGCTCATCGCCCTGAACCAGTCCGGATCGATCGGGTCCAACGGCGCCGGACCCGCCCTCCCCGAGCCCAAGGCCACCTACAAGGTCAAGCTCCGCTATGCCCTCACCAGCAAGGGCCCCGATCTCTTCCTGGAGCGGCTGCTGGTCTGGCCCGACGGCACCACCCGCCCGCTCACCGGCGCCCTCGCCGAGCACGACGTCATCGTGGGCCGCGGCGACGCCCAGGCCGAGACCCTGCTGGCCATGCACCGGGGCGGCCGCCTCCCGGGCGAGATGACCCGTCGCCTCCTCCGCTTCCTCGAGGGCAAGGCCGAGGCCACCCTGGATGGCGAGCCCGTCCACCTCTCCCCCGAGGATGTCTTCTTCGAGGTCCGCGTCCGCGACGAGGACGAGGGCTTCAAGGTGGGCCTGTTCCGGCCCTCCGGCATCGACGCCCTGTACCGGGGGGCCGCCCGGGTGGGCGACAGCCTGCACCCCACCTCCCACGGCGAGCTCTCCCCCGAGCAGCGCAAGCAGCTCACCCGCGGGATCGCCTACACCCCCGAGCAGATGCACCTGCTCGTCAACGAGCCCCTCCCCCGCCTGCGACTGCAGATCCCGGTGGTCGTCGAGACGGACCGCCTGCCCGAGGGCGACCAGCTCGAGCCGCGGGTGGCCGTGGCCCTCGAGGAGGTCCCGCTCGGCCTCAAGGTGGAGTCCTACGTGGTCTACGGCGACCCCCCGGTGGCGAAGGTCGAGGACGGCGTCCTCCAGGCCACCGGCGCGGTGGTGCCCGCCCGGGACATCGGCCGGGAGCGGCTGGCCATCCGCCAGTTCCAGAGCCGCACCGGCCTGACCGTCGGCGTCAAGCGCGTCCTGCCCCCCGAGCAGGCCGCCGACTTCCTCACCCGCGATCTGCCCCGCCACGAGGGCCCGGTCCACGGCCGGGTCCCCCAGGCCCGCTTCGACATCGTGGACGCGCCGGTCATGGCCCGCCTCGACGTGCAGCGCGAGGACGACGACGGCGGCCGGCCGAGCTGGCACCTGGACATCACCTTCGAGGGTGCCGAGGGCCAGGCCGATCCGTGGGCGGTCCTCGAGGCCTGGCGGGCCGGGCGCTCCCTGGTGCCCTTGTTCGAGGGGGGCTTCGCGCCGCTGCCCAAGGACTGGCTGCGCGAGCATGGGACCGTCCTACGCGAGCTCATGGAGGCCCGCGACGCCTCGGGGCGGGTGGATCGCAACGCCACCGCCGCCCTGGTCGAGCTCCTCGAGGGCAATGCCCACGACGTCCCGCCCGACCTGACCCGGCTCCGCGACTTCCTCACCAGCGGCGAGGACCTCCCCAGGGTGCCCGTCCCGGAGTCCTTCACCGGGGAGCTCCGCCCCTACCAGCTCGCCGGCTACCGCTGGCTGGCCTTCCTCCGCCAGATGGATCTGCACGGGATCCTGGCCGACGACATGGGCCTCGGCAAGACCATCCAGGCCCTCGCCGCCATCCGGGCCGCCGGGGGGCGCAGCCTGGTGGTGGCGCCGACCTCGGTGCTCCGCAACTGGAAGCGCGAGGCCGAGCGCTTCGTGCCCGATCTCTCCGTGAACCTCTACCACGGGCCCGACCGGCAGCTCGACGACAGCGACCTCACCCTCACGAGCTACGCCCTGCTCCGCCTCGACCTCGACGCCCTGCACGACCGGGGCTGGACCTACTTCATCCTGGACGAGGCCCAGGCCATCAAGAACCCGTCCAGCCAGACCGCCCGGGCCGCCTGCCGGGTGGGCGCCGAGCACCGGCTCTGCCTCACCGGCACCCCGGTCGAGAACCGGCTCGAGGAGCTGTGGAGCCTGTTCCGCTTCCTCATGCCGGGGCTGCTCGGGAGCCTGGAGTCCTTCCGCGAGCGCTTCGTCCGGCCCATCGAGGCCGGCAGCGCCCAGGCCCGCACCGACCTGCACCGTCGGGTCCGCCCCTACGTGCTCCGGCGCCTGAAGCAGCAGGTGGCCCCCGAGCTGCCCACCCTCACCGAGATGGTCATCCGCTGCGAGATGACCCGGGAGCAGCGCCGGGTCTACGACGCGGTACGGCTGGCGGCCCGGGCCGATGTCCAGAAGGCCATCACCGAGCGGGGCCTGTCCCGCTCCACCTTCCAGGTCCTCGAGGCCCTCCTCCGGATGCGCCAGGCCTGCTGCGACCCGTCCCTGCTGCCCGGCGAGGCCGGCCAGAACGCCCCCTCCTGCAAGCTCGACCGCCTCGAGGAGCTCCTGGTCGACGTCATCGTCGACGGCCACAAGGCGCTCATCTTCAGCCAGTGGACCGGGCTGCTGGACCGGGTGGAGCCCCGCCTGCGCCACCTGGGCATCGACTTCGTCCGCCTCGACGGATCCACCCGCAATCGGCAGGCCATCATCGACACCTTCCAGTCCCCCGAGGGCCCGCCCGTCTTCCTGCTCTCGCTCAAGGCCGGCGGCACCGGCCTGAACCTGACGGCGGCCGACTACGTGGTCCACCTCGACCCCTGGTGGAACCCGGCCGTCGAGCAGCAGGCCACCGATCGGGCCCACCGGATCGGCCAGGACAAGCCCGTGGTCTCGTGCCGCTTCATCGCCGAGGCCACCGTCGAAGAGCGGATCCTGGACCTGCAGGAGGTCAAGCGGGACCTGGCCGAGGCGGCGCTGGGCACCGATGGCGGCTTCGTGAAGAGCCTGTCCGCCGACGAGCTCCGGAGCCTCTTCGACGACGTGGCCTGACCCTCCCGGGTCGTCGAACCCGTGGCTGTCCAAGCCGCGTGCAAGGTCCGCGATGTGCCCCCGCTCCTCGCGTCGGCTAGGCTGGGGGGGCTTCACGCGGAGGCGTCCCGATGGGCAACCTGCAGAGCACCCGCATCCGGGCCATCATCTTCCTGGGCATCGCCGGCATCGCCGCCGTGGCGGCCGGCGTGGTCATCGTCATGCTCTGGCAGAACTACCAGCAGAAGATCGCGCTGGCCGAGCACGAGGATCCCGCCGAGTTCTACATCGTGGCCGGCGCCGAGCTGAACCCGGGCATCGAGATCACCGAGAACGACCTCTTCCTGGTCGAGATCGCCCCCAAGTACCTGCACATGAACGGCGGCCCCGAGTCGGGCCTGTTCAAGAACTACGAGCAGGTCATCGGCGAGATGCCCCGCGAGCGCATCCTGGCCAATGAGTTCATCCGGCGCGAGCGGCTCGCCCTCGAGAAGGAGGGCGTCGGGCTGAACGCCCTCATCCCGCGCGGCCAGCGGGCCATCGCCATCACTGCCGCGGGCGGGCAGGCGGTCAGCGGCTTCCTCCGGCCGTGGGACTACGTCGACGTGATGGTCACCTTCCTCCCCGAGGACGGCACCGAGCCCGAGACCCACTACCTCCAGCAGGCGGTCATGGTGCTCGGCGTCGGGGCCACCACCAAGGTCCAGCCCGGCGAGGAGGAGCGCATGACCCGCTACGAGAAGCGGCGTCAGGCCCGGGCCGGCGCCACGGTCACCCTGGCGGTCAGTCCCGGCCAGGCCGAGAAGATCGCCCATGCTCAGGCCCTCGGCGAGGTGACGCTCACCCTGCGCAACAACGCCGATCTGGACCCCAAGGAAGGCCTGGACGGCGTGGGCATCACGAATCTCTTCGGGGTGCAGGCCCAGGAGCTCGAGGAGCAGGTCGAGTCGCGGGGCGGCTGATCCGCCACCCGAAGAGGCCCGCCACCGAGAGGGCTGCCAGCAGCGACAGCCACCCCCCCACGCCGGCGCCGGTCCATCCGGGCCGGCGTCGGTGCACCTGCACCACGGTGGCCAGGCCGGGATGCTCCGGATCCGCGTCGCCGTCGACGAAGGGGCCGTGCCAGCGGCGCCGGCCGGCCGGGTCGTACACGGCGCTGCGGCCGGTCATGGCGGGCCGGACGGTCCAGCGGCCCGTCACCACCGCGGCGAGGCGGGTGGCGGCCTCGTGCTGGCGGCTGCCCGGCCCGGGGCCGAGCCACACGTCGTTGGTGGCGGCCACCAGCAGCTCCGCCTCGCCCAGGCCCCGCAGCGCCGCCGGCACCACGTCCTCGATGCAGATCCGTGGCGCCACCCGAACGGGCCCGAGTCCGAGGGGAGGGGCCGCCGAGCCCGACCGGTAGGTGTCGCGTCCGAAGCCCAGGACCGCCCGCTCGCCCAGGGCCAGCAGGTGGACCTTGTCGTAGCGGGCTTGGATGGCCCCGTCGGCCACCATGAGGAGGCTGTTGGTGGGCCGCTCGCCGTCGCTCACGACGGCACCGAGCAGCACGGGCGGTCGCCCTTGGAAGGAGGCCCCCAGCGCCCGCCACCGGCCGCTGCCGGGGCGTCCGGGATCGTGGGGCCAGGCGGCCTCGGGGGTGAGGATCACCTGGGCTCCGGCCGCGGCGGCGGCGTCCACCAGGCGCCGGAGGCGGGCCTCCCGGAAGGCGGCGGTCGAGGGGCGGCGGGCCTGGAAGGCCCCGTCGTTCGGCTGGACCAGCCCCACCTGCAGCGTCGGCCCCTCCTCGACCGACATGTGGGGCATCAGACCGCCCACGAGCCACATCCCGAGCACGCCCAGCCCGACCCACGGATGCTCCCGCTGGAGGGCCGCCCACAGCCCGGCCACCGCCACCAGCCCGGCCCGACCGGCCCAGGCCGCCGGCCAGAGCAGGGGCACCACCGGCGCCGTCCACAGCGCCAGCCCGCCCGGGAGGGGCTGGACCAGACCGGCCAGGGGCAGCGCGGCGACCAGGGCGAGAGGCAGGGCGAGGAACCGGGGGATCCCCACCCGGACCAGCCCCCCGGCGAGCCCCAGGCCCGCCGCCGGGACCGGCAACTGCAGGATGACGAGCCCGAGCCAGGCGAGCCATGGATCGCCCACGCTGTCGAAGGCCGACCAGGTCCCGGGCAGCCAGCGCATCCCGACGCCGTACCAGGTGGCCCCGAGCAGGGCGCCCCGGGCCAGATCCGCCGCCGGCCTCCCCTCCACGGCGAAGGCGAGGGAAAGCCAGACGGCCAGGATGATCGGGGCGTGGAGCGGGCCGTCGAGCGGGGCCAGGCCCAGGGCGAGGCCGGCGGCCAGCGCGGCCAGCCACGGGCGCAGGCGGGGCC
>CAZPJM010000033.1:0-28079 GCA_964586865.1 uncultured Enterobacteriaceae bacterium | reverse complement strand
CGAGGCGCCGCCCGAGCCCCCGCCCCCACCCGCCGAGCCCGAGCCCCCCGCCGAGCCGGAGCCGCCGCCCCCCAACGCCGACTTCCAGGTCACCCTCACCCGGGGGGACGGCTCCACCGTCTCCGGTCGGGTGGTCCGGGTCGAGCGAGGCACAGACTGGTACGCCGAGGATGGCTGGACCGACGCCGAGGACGACATCACGGTCCAGCTCGAGTCCGACAGCGACCTGAAGGAGGTGGCGTGGGAGGACATCGACGTCATCGACATCCGGCACGGCGGGCGGAGCGACATCAACTGCCAGTACGACTCCTCCTACACGCCGTGGATGTACATGTGCGTGCTCGGCTCGACGAGCACCGCCCGGACCGACGACGGTGGCCGGTGGTCGGTGACCACCCGCCATCGCTGGCGCTTCACGATGGATGACGGGAGCACCGCCGAGTTCTACGTCTACAAGCTCCCGGAGCGGGAGCAGGACACCGAGGCCATGGGGCTCGACAGCACCCAGAACTTCGACCTGTACGGCAAGCTCCAGGGTCAGGTGCTGGAGCGGGCCAAGGGCGACGCCGTGGTGCGGATCGACGTGGAGTAGCGGCCCTGGGGGGCCCGACGGCGGCCGAGGGCCGGATGCCCATCGGCGGTGGCCCTGGCCCTCACCGCTCGTCGGTCCAGGTGGGCTCCTCGTCCTCGGCCGGCAGGGCGAGGGCGATGTCCTCGACGCTGATGGGCTCCATCGCGCCGTCCTCGAGGGTGATGGGGTCCCCCGTGTCCTCCTCCGGCTCGACGGTCGTGTCCACCAGATCGTCGGTCTCGGGGGCGGGAGAGGCGGCCGACAAGGTGGACCGGACCGGGCGGCCGGTGTGGAACCGGCGGCCGAGCCGGCCGGCGATCCGCTCGAGGGCGCCGACGGCCTCGGTGCTGAAGGGCTCGCCGCTGGGGATGTTGATGACCTCGATGACGCCGTAGACGTGGTCGTTGTGGACCACGGGCATGCAGCAGAGGTTGCGGGTCGTGTAGCCGGTCTCCTCGTCGATGGCCTCGTAGTGGCGGGCATCGTCCGCCACATCGTACAGGACCATCACCTGGCGGTGCTGGACCGCGAAGCCCGCTGCACCCGCATCGGAGGGGATGTACCGTCCGACGAGCTGGGTGGCGATGGGCCCGGACGCGGCCACGAAGCGCAGGCCCCGGCTGTCGAGCTGCAGCACGCTGGCGCTGTCGCAGGGCACCGCCATCTGGGCCGCCGCCAGGGCCGCCTGGGCCGCGAAGATGGGGGAGGCCGCCTCGTCGATGTCCTGGAGCCAGGAGGCGATGGAGTCCGCCTCGACCATGTCGACTTCGGGGTCGAGGGTCCGCAGGGCCTCGCCGTCGTCCGAGGGGGGATCGTCCGAGCTCTCGGCGAGGGGCTGGACCACGAAGCGCCCCGACCCGCGCAGATCCTTGGCGATGACCGTTCCATTGGGCAGCGTCTCGCAGGCGAGCCGGCTCATGCGCGTCGCCGCGCCCACCTGCTCGAGCGCCACGCCGAGGGCGATGATCCAGTTGTCGCCCTCGACCTCGAGGGCCTCTGCCCCAGCCGGCACCACCTTGTACCGCATCGCCCGCGCCTCCGGCCGCCCACGTTAGCGCGGGCCCTGCACCATGACCACCACTCACCGGGCATGATCGGGGTGGGAGGGAGTCTTCTGAATACCCCACTTGGGGGATGGCCGGCCCCCGACCGCGGCACCCTCCGGAAGGGGTATCCCCCGTACGGTCCCCCTACCTGCACATCTGCTGGCGGCTCTCGGTGCGATCCGGATCGCAGCCGGCGAAACCTGCATCGCAGCCGCGGGCCCAGGTGGTGGTCACGCCACAGGACGGGGCGGGGCGCCTCCGCCAGCCATCGGTGTGCGAGCCACAGATCCAGACCGCCGCGGAGCAATCCCAGATCGCGGTGTAGCGCTGCTGCTGGGTGCCATTGCAGTCGTAGTCGAACCGGCCGTCGCCCCGGTCGCTGCCGAACCAGGAGAGCTGGCCGGGGCGAGCCGCGGCGTTCCCGTCGTAGCAGTCCCGGCTGTTGGACACGTTGTGGGGCGCCACGGCGGCGCAGAGGCACCGCGAGTCGCCCGGGTCGCCGTAGGTGTCCATGTCCCGGTCCGCGTACCAGGTGGAACAGCCGCTGGCGTCCTCCTCGTCGGTGGTGCCGTCGCAGTCGTCGTCGCGACCATTGCAGGACTCGACGGCGTCCGGGCTGACCTCGGGCACCGCGTCGTCGCAGTCCCCCTCCTCCTCCGAGTAGCCATCGCCGTCATCGTCGAAGACCGCGGTGCCCTCGTCGATGGTGCCGTCGCAGTCGTTGTCCTCCCCATCCTCCACCTCGCGGGCGTCGGGGAAGGTCAGGCGGTTGGTGTCGTCGCAGTCGCCGTCCACCTCGGCGTAGCCATCGCCGTCGTCGTCGAAGTTGATGGTGCCTTCATCGATGGTGCCGTCGCAGTCGTCGTCGCGCTCGTTGGGCTGCTCGAGGGCCCCCGGGAAGACCTCGTCGTTGTTGTCGTCGCAGTCGCCGGCGTTGGGGGTGAAGCCGTCCCCGTCGTTGTCCTGCGCGGCCAGGGCCCGGGCGGTCATGTAGGCGGTGGCGTTGTCCATGTTGCCGTCGGAGTCGGTGACCTCGGCGGTGATCAGGTGGGGATCCCGGTCGGGCGTGGGCTCGGCGGCGCAGCGGGCCTCGCCGGTGGCGTCGGGGGTGGCCGCGCACAGGAAGCCGTCGAGGCTCGAGAGGAAGACCACCTCCAGGGCGTCGGGCGGATCCTGCGCATCCTCGACCACCGCGGTGAAGGGGAAGGGATCGCCGCCCTCGTCCCAGGTCTCGCCCTGGGTCGGGCGCACCAGGTCGATGGTGGGCGGGTCGGGCAGGTCCACGATCCCGACCTGGAGGGTGGCGGTGCCCTGCTCGCCCTCGTCGTCGATGACCCGCAGGCTGATCACGTGGTTGCCGGGGGAGAGGTTGGCGGTGGTGTACTCGATGCGGCCGTCGGGATCGGGGGTGCTGGTCTCCGAGAGCAGGCCGTCCTTGTCGGAGGCCCACTGGATGACCAGATCGGGCAGCGGCCCGTCGTCGCTCACCCGGCCCTCGAAGGTGATGGGCACGTTCTCGTCGACGGTGTGGCCGTCGACCGGGGTCAGGATCGCGGCGGTCGGGGCGTCGTTGTAGACGAGGACCGACGACTCGCCCGTGCAGGCGGCGAGCAGGATCACCAGCGGGGCCAGGCGCGTGAGGGGACGCATCGAACCTCCAGGGCCAGCATCGTACCGCGGCCGGGCCCCTCTGGCCCGGGTTAGGGCGCCGCGCAACCCCATGAACCGGAGTCGTGCATGTTCCTCGCCGCCGTGGTCCAGGTGACCTCCACCTCTGACGAGGCCGCGAACTGGGAGCAGGTCGAGGGCCTGGTCGCCCGCGCGGCGGGCCACGGGGCCCGCTTCATCGCCACCCCCGAGGCCACCAACTACCTGGGGCCCCACCGCGAGAAGGTCGAGAAGGCCGAGCCCCTCGACGGTCCCACCGTCCGCCACTTCGGGGAGCTGGCCCGCACCCACGGCGTCCACCTGCTCCTCGGCTCCTACAATGAGCGCAGCGACGAGCCCGACCGCTGCTACAACACGGCGGTGCTCTTCCGCCCGGACGGCACCGTCGCGGCCACCTACCGCAAGATGCACCTCTTCGACGTGGACCACTCGGAGGCGGTGCGCTTCCTCGAGTCCCGCACCACCAAGCCGGGCGACGCCATCACCGTGGTCGAGACCGAGCTCGGCACGATGGGGCTGTCCATCTGCTACGACCTCCGCTTCCCCGAGCTCTACCGGGCCCAGGTGGACCGGGGCGCCCGGATCCTGTGCGTGCCCTCGGCCTTCACGGCCACCACCGGGCAGGCCCACTGGCACGTCCTGGCCCGGGCCCGGGCGGTGGAGACCCAGTCCTGGGTCATCGCGCCGGGGCAGGTGGGCGAGCACGACGACAAGGGGCTCAAGGCCACCTACGGGCACAGCCTGATCGTGGACCCCTGGGGCACCGTCGTCGCCGAGGTGGCCGGCACCGGTCCCGGCGTGGCCTACGCCGAGATCGACCTGGATCGGGTGGCCCGGATCCGACGCGCCATTCCGGTCCAGCAGAATCGACGGCTGTGACGGGGCCGGACGAGCCTCACCGGCCCAGGTGCCGGGCCAGGATGTCCACCCCCTCCTCGACCACGTCGGGGGGCGCACAGGTGAAGCAGACGCGGATGTGGGTCGGGTAGGGCCCGAAGCTGGGTCCGGGAGCCACCAGCAGCCGCTGATCCACCAGATCCTCGAGCAGCCCGTCCAGGCCACGCGCGTCCAGACGGTCGGCCACATCCAGGAAGAGGAAGGTGCTGCCCTGGGGCGCCGGCACCCCGAGCCGGGCCGCGGCCCGCGCGCCCAGGTCGCGGTAGGCGGCATGGGCATGGGCGATCCACGCCTCGCCAGGGGCGCCCAGCACCCGCACGGCGGCGAGCTGGGAGGCGGTGGGGGCGCTGTAGAAGGTGTGGGTGGAGACCTTCTGGATGTGCCCGATGCCGGCCTCGGGGCCCACCAGGTAGCCCACCCGGTTGCCGGCCATGCCGTAGGCCTTGCTGAAGCTGTACGCCGAGAAGGTGCGCTCGGGGGCCAGGGGGCGGGCCCAGGTATGGCGGCCCTCGAAGACGTAGTCCTCGTAGACCTCGTCGGACCAGATCCACAGGTCGTGGGCGCGAGCCACGTCCACCAGTGCCTCGACCCAGACCCGCGGGTAGACCTGGCCGGTCGGGTTGTTGGGGGTGTTGAGGTAGAGCGCGACCGTCTTGTCCGTGACGGCCGCCTCGAAGGCGGCGCGCACCTCGTCGGCCGAGGTGGCTGGCAGCAGATCCACCACCCGGGGGACGCCGTGGAAGCTGCGCACGATGCCCGCGATGAGCGGCCAGTGGGGGCCGGCCAGCAGCACCTCGTCCCCGGGGGCCACGAGGGCACCGGCCAGGGCGCCGAGCCCGCCCGTCCCGCCGGCGGTGATGAGCAGGTGGGACGGGGTGGTGGGCACGCCGGTGCGATCCTGGACCCGTCCGGCCAGGGCCCGAAGGAGGGCCGGGTGGCCATGGGGCGCGGCGTAGCGGTGCATCCCGGGGTGATCCTCGACCCGGAGATCCTCCATCCGGCAGCCCTCGGCGGGCTCCATCCAGGTGTCGCCCACGTGCAGCGGGAAGATCGGCCCGTCCAGGCCGGCGAGCCGATGGGCCAGCGCCGAGTAGGGCGAGCCCTTCATGGCGGCGACGGTGGGGGCGACTTGGGGGTGACGGGGCATGGCTCAGCCTTGGGAGAAGAGGAGGTAGACGACGTAGGAGACCACCAGCAGGGCGCCGCTCACCCGGCCGATCTGCCCGGCCAGCAGCACGATGGGCACGAGCAGGAGGGTCGCTCCATTGGCCACCAGCAGGTCGATCCAGACCGCGGCGTCCTGGAAGCCGATGGGGCGCACCAGCGCCGTCAGGGAGAGGACGAGGGTGATGTTGAGGATGTTGGAGCCGATGCTGTTGCCGAGAGCCAGCTCGGTCTCGCCCCGCCAGGAGCTCACCGCGCCGGTGACGAGCTCGGGGGCGCTCGTGCCGAGGGCGATGACCGTCAGGCCGATGAAGCGCTTGCTGAGCCCCAGCCAGGTGGCCAGGTCGAAGGCCGCCCCCACGAAGACCTGGGCGCCGATCACCAGGATCACCAGCCCACCCAGGAGCATGCCGATCTGCAGCCACACGGGCTGGTCGGGGTCGCCCACCTCGTCGGGGATCTCGGCGTCCAGGGCCGCGGACCGGTCGGACAGCGCCTGACGCACGAGCAGCGCATTGTAGCCCAGGCCCACCGCCAGCATGACCAGACCCTCGTACCAGACGATCACCTCGTCGAGGCAGAGGATCGGGACCAGCACCTGCACCAGCAGGAGGGCCGGGATCTCACGGCGGATGAGGCTCCGATCCACCATCAGCGGCCGCACCAGCGCCGCCACGCCCAACACCAGCAGGATGTTGGCGATGTTGCTGCCGGTCACGTTGGCCAGGGCAGCCTCGGTGGAGCCCCCCTCGCCCACCGCGGCCGAGATGGAGACGGCCAGCTCGGGCGCCGAGGTCCCGAAGGCGACCACGGTGAGCCCCACGATGAGGGCCGGGACCTTCAGGGCCAACGCCAGCGCGCCGCCGCCGCGCACCAATAATTCGGCCCCTCCGACCAGCATGGCGAGTCCGACGAGCAGGAGCAGGATGGCCACAGGTTTCCGGGGCAGGTCGACGGGGGGAACCCCACCCGTGTCAGGCGGGGTCCGGGCTCGGGTAACACGTGCGGGACGTCACTCCCGCCCCGGCCTCACCCGCTCGGGCTCCGCCAGGCCCGGGACCGCCCCACCCGCTCGCGGTAGCCCTCGACCGAGGCCCTCCGCTCCGCCTCGGACCAGCCGAGCTCGGCCGCCATCCGCCGGGAGACGCCCTCGGCCGCGGCCAGCCCCTGGTCGGGCGAGCGGTAGTAGAGCTGGGTGCGGCGCACCATCACATCGGCCACGGTGGCCGCGAGCTCCCTCCGGACCGCCCAGACCACCTGGGCGTCGATCTCGGGGCGGCCCTGCTCGATGGGCGTGGCGAGCTCGGGATCCTCCTCCAGGAGGCGGACCACCTCGAGGGCCCGCATGCCGTAGGTGTCCGTGAGCAGGCGGGCGGTCCGCGCCGAGATGGCCTCGCCAGCGGCCTCGTGCACCCGGGCCGCCACCTGGTCGTGATCATCGTCGCGGGGCCATCCCACCGCGCCGGGCAGGGGCTCCCGGTCCGTGTGCGGCGGCGAGAGGGGCCCGTCCAGGTGGCGGCCCAGGCGGAGCATCTTCACCGCCGTGTCCACCACCTCCTGCGACATCTTGCGGTAGGTGGTCAGCTTGCCGCCGGCGATGGTGATGAGGCCGTCCTGCCCCACGATGACCTGGTGCTCGCGGCTCACCGCCGACTCGTCCACCGAGGCGCCCTTGCCCACCGGCCGCATGAGCGGCCGCAGACCCGCCCAGGTGGAGACCACGTCCTCGGGCGCGAGCTTCTGCTCGGGGAAGTAGGCGTTGGAGGCCTCGATGAGGTAGCGCACGTCGTCCGCGTCCGCGGCCACGGCGCCCGGATCGTCCCGGTAGTCGGTGTCGGTGGTGCCCAGGTAGGTGTGGTCCTGCCAGGGAATGGCGAACAGGACGCGGCCATCATCGGGGTGGAAGCACACGACGGCGTGGCGCACCGGGAGCCGCTCCCGCGGGACCACGATGTGCACGCCCTTCGTGGGCCGCAGCAGCTCCCGGTCGAGCGGGTTTCCGAGCCCCAGGACGGCATCGGTCCATGGGCCGGTGGCGTTGATGATGGCACGGGCCCGGAGGGTGCGGGTCTCGCCGGTGAAGGCGTCCTCCACCCGGGCACCCACGACCCGGCCGCCCTCGTCGTGCTCGAAGCCCGTGCAGCGGGTCCAGGTGGCGATGATGGCACCCAGCTCGGCGGCGTCCAGCGCGTTCTCGAGGGTGAGCCGGGCATCGTCGGTGGCGCAGTCGTAGTAGAGCGGCGCTCCCTTGAGCCCCTCCCGGCGGAGGAGCGGCTCCTCGCGGGCCACGTCCTTGGGGCCGAGTGTCCGGTGCATCTTCGGGCTTCGGAACAGGGAGAGACCGTCGTAGAGCCACATGCCGGCGCGCAGGGTCATCAGGCTCTGCCGGCTGGTGGAGAAGACGGGGAAGAGGAAGCCCAGCGGGTTGACCAGGTGGGGGGCGATGTCGAGCAGGATCCGCCGCTCGCTCACCGCCTCGAAGACCAGGCTGAACTCCATGTGCTCGAGGTACCGGAGCCCGCCATGCACGAGCTTGGACGAGCGGGAGGAGGTCCCCCAGGCCAGATCGCGCATCTCGACGAGGGCCACCTTCAGGCCGCGCCGGGCGGCATCCCGGGCGATCCCCGCCCCGTTGATGCCGCCCCCGATGATCAGCAGGTCCACGTCCTCGCCGATCCGGTCCCACATGGCCTGTCGCCCTGGCATCTCGCCTCCAGGGGACTTGGTAGCGCGCGTGGTGGCGTCGGTCGTGGTCAGCCCGGCGACAGGGCGGTGACGCCTACGGCCGGCGGGTCGGCGCCGGCCCCGGACCGGCCGTCCGGGGTCCGCGCCCGCAGCGCCCCCAGAAGGTTCAGCGCCCCCGCCGCGGCCCCCAGGGAATGGAGGCCCCGGTGCGGCTCGCGGCGAAGTGCGCCCGCCCGATGGCGGCCTCGCCAGCATCCACGCACCGCTCATAGGCCCGGGCCTCGAGCTCCCGGCGCTCGTCCTCGGGCTGGCCCCGGCTGGCCAGCAAGGCCCCCTTGAACGCGGCCAGGGCGGTGGGGCTGCGGCGGGCGGCGAGGGCGGCCAGCGCGCGAGCCCGGTCGAGCCCGGCGTCCACGTCGGGGACCCGCTCCTGGATGAGGCCGATCCGCAGTGCCTCGTCGGCATCGATCCGCTCGCCGGTCATGCCGAGGCGCAGGGCGTGGCACGGCCCGACCCGATGCTGGAGCTCGGAGGTCCCGCCTGCTCCGGGCACGATGCCCAGGCCCGTCTCGGGCAGACCGAACACGGCGTGGTCGCAGCCGATGGCGTAGTCGGCGGTGAGCAGGTACTCGGTCCCCCAGCCCAGGGCGACCCCCTCGACCACCACCACGTGGAAGACGGGCACGGCCGCGAGCCGTGCCAGGACCGACCGCTGCCAGCGCACATGCTGCTTCACCCGGGTGTCGCCCCAGTCGGCCCGCTCGGTGACATCCGCCCCCGCCACGAAGATGGGCGTGCCCGTGCGGCTGCGCCGCCGGCTGAAGGTGACCAGGGCGGCGGCACGGTCGTCCTCGACGAGGGACTCCACCAGGGCCTCGATCTCCCGCAGGACGGCGGTGCCGACCTCGTTGGCCTTGCCGTGATCGAGCTCGAGGACCACCAGTCGGTCGTCCAGCTCGCGGGTGAGGGTGAGCAGCGTGTCGGCCATGGTTCCTCCGGGGCAGGGCCTCCCCTACCCCGTGGGCGCGGCCGGGCGATGCCCTCAGCCCCCGAGCTGGCGCACCAGGTGCCGCGCCGCCAGGAGCTCGCGGGAGAGGCCCATCCGCTCCAGGCCCGGGAGGCAGGCGCGGGCCACAGCGCGGGCCTGCCCCGGATCGAAGCGCGCCAGCAGACGCGCCCGGGCCAGGGCCACCCGGGCCGCCAGGGGAACGTGGCTGACCACGGCCATGGCCGCGGTCTCGAGCAGGGTCTGGCGCTCGGCATCGGTCCCCGGCAGGCGCACCGCGCGCTCGAAGGCGGCCCGCCCCACCAGCAGGGGCTGGCCGGTCTGCATCGCCAGGTCCATGGCCACCTGGAGGTCGTCGGCCGCGGCATCGGGGTGGCGACCGGCGCAGGCCATGGCCCGGGCCATGCGCAGGCGGGCCTCGAGGGGCCGGAGATCCCGGTCGCCGGCCCACTCCAGCCCCCGGTCCAGCAGGCCCGGGAGAGGCTCGATCCCGAGCGCCACCATGGCCCGCACCCGACCGGCCTCGGCCTGCCAGCACAGGCTCTCGCGACCGGCCGCACGGGCCGCGACGGTCGCCACCTCGAAGAGGTCCAGGGCCTCCCGATCCTCACCGCGCAGCAGCTCCACCTCGGCCAGCCCCAGGGCCGAGACCGCCCGGCCCGCGGCGTCGTCGCCCTCGGCGCGCAGATCGGCCAGCAGCCCGCGCCATACCCGCCGCGCCCGATGGAGGGCCCCGTCGAGGGCATGAAGCTGGGCCTGGCGGAAGGCCCGCGCGCGGTGCTCGTCCCCGTCGGCGGGCTCCAGGTTGGCCAGGAGCACCCGGGCGGCTTCCTTGCGCCCGAGCTGGATCAGCAGGCCGACCCGGGTGTCCACGAAGGAGGCCGGCAGGCGGCGGCCGGCCTGCTCGGCCGCCACCGACTCGAGCAGGTCCTCGCCTGCCTCGAGGTGGCCCACATCGCCCAGCACGGCCGCCAGCGCAGGGGCGGTCGCCGCGGCGGCCGAGCCATCCAGCTCGGTGAGCTCGAGGGCCCGCCGCAGGCATCGCTCGGCGTCGCCGGGCCGATCCGCGCGCCGCCAGCACTCCCCGGCAGCCCGCCACGCCTGCCAGGCCTCGGGCACCCGGCCGCGCATGCCCGCCAGGTGCGCCGCCGCAGCGTACGCATCGGCCGCAGCACCCCAGTCGCGGTGGGCGGTGCTGGCCGCCGCATGGGCCATCATGTCGGTGAAGTTGACGCTCACCCGATACACCTCGTGCCGCCCGTGTACCGGATCCCCGGGCGACCCGCCACAGCCGGCTGCCCCCGAGCAGCATCCTCATGGGATTTCAGGTCGGGGGGCGCACACGCCCCGCTACTTGCAGCCGCCCTTCCAGTCCTCGGCCCCCACGTCGAAGGTGAAGGCGCAGGTCTTGCCCGCCTCGACCTCGAAGGACTTGTTGCGGATCTTCTTCCCCGTGGACACGGGCGTGACGAAGGAGCGGTACCGACCCTCGGGCAGCGCGCCCATGTCGAAGGTCCCCTTGCCGTCCCACTCCGCCTTGACGCCGAAGGTCCCCGCCACGGTCACCAGGGCCGCATCGTCTCCCTTCAGCGCCAGCGTGGTCTTCTTGGAGCGCGGCGCGTCGTCGCCGCGGCGATCCTCGCCGAGGACCTTCCCGCCGTCGGGCAGATCCACCTCCGGCTCCGCCGCCGCCGTCGAGGCCTCGTCCGAGCCGTCGCCCTCGTCCTCTCCGCCCGCCGACGCGACGGTGGGCACGGCATCGGGCTGCGCCACCACCCACACGGCCGCGCCACCGACCACCACCGCACCCAGGCCGAGCACGCCGATGAGCACCACCACCACCACCACGCCCAGAATGATCCCCATCGCGCCGCGCCGCTTCTTGGGGGGCGGCTCGTCCACCTCGGGCGCGGGCTCGGGGGTCTCCTGGAGGGCCACCGAGCGGGCGGCGGTCCCCTGGGCGCTCCCCGCCCGTGGCGCCGGGGCCGGGGTTCCCGCGGGTCGGGGCGCGGGGGCCGGGGCCGGGGTCGCCGCTCCGCCTCCGCCCACGAAGGCGGGCTCGCCCGGGTTGGTGGTGTCCGTGTCCAGCCCCCAGACCGAGGATGGATCCTCTTCGATGGTGGCGCCGGCGAGGGGGTCACCCGTGTCCAGGTCGGGCTGGGAGGCTTTGGTCTCGGCCACCAGGGTCCGACAGAAGCGCCGCATCCCCATGTCGTCGGCGCCGGTGGCCAGGATCTCGAAGATGTCCACGAGCTGCTTGGCGGTGGGCCGCTCGCTCGGCTCGTAGGCCATCATGAGGTGCAGCGTCTCGCGGATCTGATCGCACCACTCGGGGTCGCCGTGGAGCGGGGTCTCGCGGATCTTCTCGTCGATCTTGGCGACGAACTTGTTGGGGCGCGGCGGGATGCGGCCGAACGCCTCGAGGGAGAGCATCTCCTGCAGGGTCACGCCCAGGCTGAACACGTCGGCGGCGGGCGTGTCCTCCTCGCCGAGCATGCGCTCGGGGGCCATGTAGCCCTGGCTGCCGAAGGAGAGGGCCTGGGTCTTGGCCTCCCGGGCCTCGAAGTTGGCCCGCGCGGTGCCGAAGTCCAACACCTTCACGCCGCCGTTGACGGTCACGAAGATGTTGCTCGGCTTGATGTCGCGGTGGATCACCCGGAGGGGCTCGCCGCCTTGGAGGGGTTCGCCGTTGTAGGCGGCATCCAGCGCGCCGGCGACGCCGATGAAGATCTCGAACAGCGCCTGGCGGGGAAAGACGTGCCCCTGCTCCTTGAGGTAGGCCATGAGCAGCTTGAGATCCACGCCTTCCAGGTACTCCATCACGATGGCCAGCTTGCCGTCCACCGAGGTGAGGTCCTCGACCCGGACGATGTGCTGGTGGCGGATGAGGCCGAGCAGCCGCGCCTCGTCCCGGGTCCGCATCACGACCTCGTCGTGGGTGGACCACTTCTGGTGCAGGAGCTTGAGGGCGACGATCCGGGAGAAGCCGTCCTGGGAGAGCTGCTCGGCCAGGTAGACCTTGCCGAAGCCGCCCTCGGCGATCTCCTTGATGAACCGGAACCGTCGGCGGGCGCCACTCATGCTGTCGTCTCCGCGTCGTGGGGCCGGCGGGCCGGTGAGCCCCCCGGTCGGGCCGCATGCCCGGCGCATCCTACCCGATGGGATCCACCGCGCACGCGGCTCACTCCTCGAAGGTGACGCCGGCCCGCACGCCGCAGAACTGGTTCTTCGGGTTGCGGGCCACCTCGTGGAGGTAGTGCATGGCGGCGAAGACCTCGACCATGTCGAGCTCGACCTCGGGGTTGCCGCTCAGGTAGCCCACGAGCGTCAGGTTCCCGAAGGTGGGGTCGGCCCAGTCGTCCTCCCCCTCGATGCGCGCGATCTCCTCGCCGCGGAGGAGGGCCGCCACGTTCAGGGCGAAGTCATCGGGCTGGGCATTGGCCCGCAGCTCGGTGCTCCGGTACATCCCCTCCACGTCGACCGGCCGGAACCCCTCCTGAAAGGCGATCTTGTTGCGCAGCCGGTCGAACGAGACCACCGAGCGGCGGGTGCCACGGTCCCCCTTCACGAGCATGCCCACCGCCTGGTAGCGGGAGGGCAGGTTGCCCTCGTTGCTGCAGAGCAGACCGGCCACATCGGGCGTCTTCTTCATCGTCTCGATGAGGTCGTTGCGGCGATCGCGCTTCTGCATCTCCTTGAGGCGCTCCAGCACCTGCTCCGAGAGCTGCGAGGGCAGGCCGAAGGCGTCCATGTTGGACCGCCGGGTGCCCGCGGTCCAGCGCATCTCCTTGTGGAGATCCTCGACCTTGAACTCCTCCTGCTCCGAGGCCGCCTCGGGGACGTGCTCGAAGATGATCAGCGAGGTGTTCATCAGGAAGGCGACGATCAGCACCGCCGCCACGACGAAGACGCGGAAGCTCATCGGATCACCATGCGTCGACCTGCTGGGCGGTGGGGATGGCGAAGTCGTTGCAGTAGCCGTCGCCCTCGAGCAGGCCGTCCCAGCTCCGGAAGGCCTCGAACTGGTTGTCGTAGTTCTTGCCGTAGTAGCAGGCGGCCAGGACGTGCTGCGCCAGGATGGTGTAGCCGTAGTGCTGCGTCTCGGGGGCGAGCTTGGAGCCGCAGAAGTTCTTGCTGTGCTTGTCGGCGCACTTGATGTTGTCGCCGTAGAAGAGGTGGTGCTCGTCCTCGGGCTTGCCCTTCGACCAGCGCGTGAAGGCCGGCAGCACATTGAAGGACTTCTTGAAGCCGAAGCGGCTGTCGTCGTAGCCGCCGTTGTGGGAGAGGATGGTCGCCACGGCGGCGGATCCCGAGGCCGCGATGGTCGGGTCGTCCCAGGCCTCTCGGAGGGCGAAGATGGCGGCGGCGGTGGAGCGCTCGAGGTCGGCCCGATCGTCGATGCGGCAGCCGCCCTGCATGGGGATGAGGCACATGGCCGGGTCCGGTGCCTGGCCGTTCGGGTCGACGTAGGGGGCCTTCCGGATGGGCGCGACCGGGGCGAAGGTGTTGGGGGTCCAGGTGATGGTGGTCCCGTTGGGCCGGCTCACCTTGCAGTCCCGGATCCGGAAGTCGAGCCCGTTCTTGGTGCCGATGCGATGGGCCACCTCGGGCATGAACTGCCAGTAGCCCTTGGCGCAGGCCCAGGACTGGAGCTGGGGCTTGTAGCGGCTCTCGGTGTAGGGCATGGCGGCGATGGCCTCGGGAAGGCCCGCATCGCGGAGCTGGGTGAGGACCTGGGCATAGGCCTTGCGCACGGTGTCGAGCCGGCGGAAGAAGCTCTTCGAGGCGACGTGCTTCTCGACCGAGGCCGCCATGTACTGGAACGCCCGCTGGTCCCACTGGTCGGGGTCGGTGATGTGGTCGACCGACGCCATGCCGGCCTCGCGCGCGTGGGTGGCCGACGGCTCGGCGTGGAAGCGCCGGAACGCCTCGTGCAGCCCCTCGAGGGTCTCCTCGGCCATCTCGCTCTTGGCGGGGTCGACGAACTCGTAGTACTCCTCGCCCTCGACCACCGGCCCGAGCCGCTCCACCTCGGTCTCGGGCCAGAAGACGACCGCCAGCACCGTCGCCGAGACCGTGCTGACGAAGAGGAAGAGGCAGCCCACGATCCAGATGGGCAAGGTGGCCGCGGCGATCCGGGCCACGCTGCGCCGCGGGGCGGCCTTGCGGGCCGCCACCGGGGAGGAGACCTCCCGGGCCTGGACGGTGTCGGCGGCCGTGCCCACCCGGCCGGCGGTCCACACGCCGAGCTTCTCGACCTTGATGAACTGGATGGTGGCCCCGCGCCCCACCGGACCCAGGTGGATGGCGGCGCCCTCGTTCAGGTACTCGGGGCCGGTGAGCGGGTCGATGTCCTTCCAGTTGACGTGGGGGTGGGGCGCCATCCGCACCTGGTTGGTGCCGACGGGCCCGACCGTGGCCTCGCCCTCGCCATAGGCCGTGATGACGGCCTGCCGGGCATCCAGACCCCGGTAGCCGGTCAGCGCGAAGCCCCCGGGGCCCGGGTTGGTCCCCACCCGCACCAGCGGCCCCTGGAGCTTCTGCTCGCCCATGGCGGCCAGGGGCCCGTTGAGGGCCTTCAGGACGACGTCGTAGCGTTCATTGCTCACTTGCGGACCACCACTGTCACGTCGGGTTCGTCGACAACCTCGCCGACGACTTGGAGCGGATGGAGGGACCTCCCGCCCACCGCAATCTGCCAGCCCTCCGGGTCGAGTTCAAGCAGTCGAACCACCTGATCCAGCACGGCGCCGGCCGTCAGGGCGGTATGGACCGGCGCGCGGAACCGGATCGGCGGCTCGGTCGCCACCTCGACGCGGGCGACCACGGGTGCGGCGTCGCGAAAGACCAGATCGACCGGCTCGTCGGCCAGCTCGGAGACGGGGGCGGATCCGACGAGCGGCCGACCGTCCTGCTCGGCGGCGAACCAGCCCTCCAGGGCCCCGGTGAGGGAGACGGGTGGGCCGCCGACGGCCTCGAGGGCGCGGCGGACGAGGACGGCCACGGGGGTCTCCTCGGGGAGGGTGACGGTGCGGGTGGGACCGTCGTCGATCCGGACGGTGACGGCGCGGCCGGAGACGGCCGAGGGGGCCTCGGCCTCGGAGGGGGCCGAGCCCTGGGAGGAGCGCAGCCGCTTGAGCAGCGAGGAGGCCCGCCCCTTCTTCTTGCCGGCCCCCCGCGACGCGGTGCGCGACGCGCGACCGGTGTCCTCGGGCGGCGGCTCGGGCTCGGGCTCCCGGGCCCGACTCCGACGGGGCCCGTCCCGACGGCCGCTCTTGCGGGGGCCATCATCGCGCGAGCGCTTCCGGGTGCCCGGACCGTCCCGGCCGGAGGAGCGCCGAAGCCGATCCTTGAGGGCCGCCTTGCGATCCCCGCCGCGGCCCCCCGAGCGCCCCAGCCGCTCCTTGAGCCGATCGGCGGCGGTCGGGGTCTGCTGCCGGCCGGCCCTGGCCCCCGACCGGCTCACCCGGCCCCACCGCTGCTGGTCGTCCGCGTCCTCCGGCTCGTCCTCGCCGGGTCGCCCGCGGCGCGGCTGACGGAGGTCCCGGCGTCGGGGCCCGTCCAGCTCGTCGGCGATCTCGGCCAGCTCCTCGGGGGTCATGGCGGCGGTGGCCCCGCCCTGCAGGGCGCTGCCGCGACGAAGCTTCTGCCGCACCTTGCCCACCACCTCGGCCAGGGAGGGGCCCTCCACCTCGGGCATGCCCAGCAGGTCCTTCACATCCCAGATGAACTCGTTGACGTCGGCATACCGGGCGTCCATGTCGTACTTGAGGGCCCGGCTCAGCACGTCGATCACCCCCTCGGGGAGGCGCTCGCGGTAGGGGTACAGCCGATAGGGCCCCTGCGCATTGCTCGCCTGCTGCTTGATCTCGCTGGCGACACCGTTGTACAGCGGCTCGCCGACCATGACCTCGAAGGCCACCAGGCACAGCGAGAAGAGGTCGGACGAGAAGTCCTCGGGCTCCCCCTCGATCCGCTCGGGAGGGCAATACCGGAACCCATCCTCCTTGGGCATGGTGCCGTCGTCGCGGAAGAGGGCCATGTCGAGCTGGGGCAGGCCGTACCCGATCACCTGGACCTGACCATCGGCCCGGCAGACGATCCGCCACGGCGAGATGTCGCCGTGGGTGGGCGCGCCTTGTCGATCGCCCTTCTCGGCCGCCTCGTCGAGGATCTGGGCCACCAGGTAGCAGAGCTCCAGGCCCGCCTTGACCCCCGCGGGCTCGCCCATCTTGGCCAGGACCTCCAGCATGCGGGCGACCGAGATGACCTTGCCGGTGGGGTAGATGAAGGCCCCGGAGTCGGGCACGACCTCGACCAGCTCGAGCAGATCGCAGACGTCGGGCTGCTCGAGGAAGGCCCGGGACCGCCCGAGGGCGTCCTGGAGGGCACCGTGACCCCGATAACGCCGATGGAAGGTGATCCCCAGGTGCCTGAGCCCCTTGTCGTTCTCCAGCTCCACCAGATCGGAGGCCGGGCCCGAGATCTTGCTCCCCGTGCGGGTCATCCCACCCAGTGTGTCCATGCTCCCTCCGCGCCGCAGGTCGGGATGCTACCCGCTCGGCGCCCGACGCGGGACCACCCCCGAGACAGGCCGGTCCGGCGGGCCGGATCCCGGTGAGCCGCTCGACGGCGGCGGCGATGGGGTCGGCGCGGGACCGGGGGTGCGGGCCCGGGTAGGCTCCCGGGGGAGGCGCTCCATGGCCGGACGACGGGACGACGCGAGCGGGCGGGGCCTGGACACCCAGCGGCTGCAGGAGCAGCAGCAGGAGAAGGATCAGGAGCAGGAGCAGGAACAAGAGCAGCACAAGGAGTCCGAGCACGCCCGGGCCCAGAACGCCTTCGGCAATGCGGCCCTCGCCGCCATGCTCGCCAACCGGGCCGAGGGCATGGCGGGCGACGAGGGCGGGGGCGGCGGACAGTCGGCGCGGCGTCGCAGCCACGAGAAGGAGGGCGTCGACTACGGCGGTGATGACGATGTCATCGACGATGTCCCCATCTCGCTGGACGACCTGACCCGCTCCTGGAACCCCACCACGCGCAAGGGCGAGGACAAGCCGCGCTTCGTCGAGCCCATGCCCGACGACGACCTCCCCCCCGAGGACGAGGCCTTCCTGGCCGATCTGGCCGCGGCCCCGAGGGTGGGCCCCCTGCCGCGGATCCAGACCATCGATCCGCTCTTCGAGCCGTCCCGGGAGGTGCTGATCACCTCCACCGCGGCCTGGTCGCGGGCCTGCGCCCGGTTCGCGGCACCCACCCCGGGGTGGCGGGCCCTCGCCGGCCTGGTGAGCGAGGCCCCCCCTGTCCTCCAGGCCCGCGGTGCCCGGGTCCTCCCCGCCCGGGCCGCCGTGGCCGCGCTGGGATCCTGCATCCTGGCCGCCGCACCCCCGGTCCGGCACGCCCCGACCCTCGAGACCGGTGCCCTGATCCACCTGTGTCTGGAGCTCGAGGGCCGCCACCGCCGCGTGGACAACATCCTCGTCCAGCTCGAGGAGCAGACCGCCCGCCTCCCCCGGGCCGTGGCCCTGATCGAGGAGCGCCTCCGCCCCGCTGGCGCCCCGCTGCAGCCGACCTCGACCCCCCCTGGCATCGCCGCCCCCCTCGGTCGGAGCCTGTCCACCCTGACCCGGTGGGTCGAGCTCGAGCCCACCGTGCCCGACTTCCAGAGCCCGCCTGCCCCGGAGCCCGACCCCGACGACCCCCTCGGGCTGGACGCGGTCTTCCTGGACAAGCTGGGACCGGGCCCCGAGGCCGAGGCCGAGATCGCCCGCGCCGCCCTCCGTCACGCCGAGCGCCTCGCCGGGGAGGCCAGCCGGACCCGCATCCGATGGTCCGCCGTCGCGCTGCTCGTCGATGAGGTCAGCGCCGCCTGGTACGCCCACCCGGGGCCCCTCCTCCTCACCCTGGCCCGGCAGCTCGACGGCGAGGTGGACAAGCTCCTCAAGCTCCTCCTCGAGGTGGCCCGGGCCTGCCAGCAGCACACCCAGCCCCCCCGCGCCCTGCGCAACGGGCTCGTCCGCGGCGCCCGCCAGCTCGATGGCCTCCGGCGCCAGTTGGACGAGCTCATGATCCGCCTCCTGGGGGCCATCCTGCCCGGGCATCCCGACCTCCCGCAGCCCCGACGCATCCGGCCCGACCCGCTCACCGCGGCCGACCATCCCCGCGATGCCCTGCCGTGGGCCCGTGAGCTGCCCGCGGGCCCCGACCGCGACCTGGCGGTGCTGGCGCTCCTGGCCCGTGCCGAGGCCTCCCCGGCCGCCCTCGCCGCCGCCGCCGAGCCCCTCCTCCCAGATCCGCTGGAGCCCGGCATCGACCCGGCCGCCGCGGTCGCCCTGATCCTGTCCGGCCACGCCGCGCTCCACGCCGGTGACGCCACCACCGTCCACCGCCACGCCGACACCCTGGCGGTGCTGGGCCGCGCCCGGCGCAACGGGATCCTCGTGGCCGAGGCCGCGCTCCTGTCCATGGAGGCCCACGCCTTGGACGACCACCTCGACGATGCCGCCTTCGTCCGGCTGGAGGCGGCCCGGGTGTGTCGCGCCCTGGACGCGCGCGGCGCGCTCACCCTGCTGGCGCGCTGGCGTCCCCACGACGAGGACGAGGACGAGGCGGACTTCACGCCCTTCTTCGACTACCCCTTCGTGGACCCGCTCGAACCCGAGGAGGGAGAGGACGAGGAGGAGGACGAGGACGAGGACGAGGACGAGGACGAGGACGAGGAACAGGACGAGGAACAGGACGAGGAAGGAGAGGACGAGGAGCAGGACGGCGAGGACGACGGTCCGGCCACGGACGACGAGGGCTCGGCTGGCCCCCGGGCAACGCCCGGCGCGGGCTAGCCCGCCTCTGCCGTTCAGGCCGAGGGCTCCTGGGAGAGCCTCTGCGTCCCAGACTGCTAGGCCGCCCCGGGCTGGTAGCCGCAGACCGCACACTGACCCTCGCGGGCGATGGCGGCGCGGGCCCGGTAGCAGCCTTGATGGAAGACCCGGCCGCAGCCGTAGCCACAGTCCTGGCGGATCTCCATGTCGTTCAGGTCCACGTCGCCCCCGCAGATGGCGCACTGGGCCACCGAGGCCTGCTGCACCGCCTCGAGGGTCTCCTCGGCCCGGTTGACCTCGGGGAGGGGCTCGACCGCTCCGAACCAGGCGAGCCAGCCCATGATGATGCCGGCGATGCCGATCACGAAGCCGACCCCGGCCGCGATGCCCAGCCCCGTCACGTCGGCGCCCACCACGAAGCCGGGGATGAAGGCCAAGGCGAACACCGGGACGAACAGGACCAGGCCCACCAGCGGGATGCGGATGGAGCTGCCGGGCGGCCCGAAGAGGTGTCGGGCGGTGGAGACGGAGAGCAGCGCGATGGCGAGGGCGGGGATGGCCCCGAGCACCAGCGCCGGGCCGATCCCCAGGTCCACCGTCAGCGACACGGCCCACAGCGCGGCAAACGCCAGGACGGTGAGCGCGCTCCCGATCATGACCACGATGTTGCCTCCGCGGTAGCCCGTGGTCTTGGGGTACTCGGGAGGCCGCTCGATGACGCCCGAGCCCTCGGGGGGCTGGGGCAGGATGTGGATGAGCTCCCCGTCGACCACGCCCACATCAGAGAGCTTCTCATCCTCGCCGAGCAGGCGGCCGCGGGCGCGGATCCAGAACCTGCGGCGGGTCCCGTCCGGCCAGTACGCCCCCAGGTTGGCATCGCGGGCGATGCGCTGGGTGACGTCCTTCGTGGGCAGGTAGGTGGGCACCATGAGGTCCAGGGCCGCCGACTCCACGTCGACCACCTGCACCCGGACGATGACGGTGCCCGCTTCCTGGGCCTGTGCGCCGAGCTGGGACATCAGTTCATCGCATCCGCGGAGCCAGCCAGCTCATCCGCCAGGCGCTGGAGGGGCTGGAGCAGCCGCTCGAAGGACTCGAACCACCGAAGCCAGGTCTCGTCGGCCTGGTCGGGTGCGGGGATCTCGGCGTTGACCCTCCGGATGAACTGCGTGAACTTGTCGATCCGGTCGGTGGTGCTGGGCAGCGGGTTGTAGAAGTCGTGGCCGTAGGCGATGAGCGTCCCGGCGGTGCGGTACAGCACCCGGTCGGTGGTGCCCTCCTCGATGAGGAGGAACTCGGCCGAGACCAGCGCCGAGTAGAAGCCAAAGGAGCCGATGCTCATCTCCTGCAGCACGGTGGTGCGGAACAGGGCATCGAGCGCCTTCTTGTTGAGGCGGATGAACTCCAGCACCCGCGGCTTCAGGTAGGACTCGGCGGCGCGGGACTGACGACCGGCGCGCGGGACCGGGAGCTGGACCTGCACCATGCGGCCCACCCGGACCCGGATCCGACACAGGGCGACCCCGTCCTCGTACTCCTCGTCCGCGGCGTGCAGGCGCGGCGCGCAGCTCTCGACCACCCGCGACTCGCGGGCCTGATCGGTGTCGTAGACCGGCCGCGAGGACTCGGGGTCGGCCTTCTCGACGTGGAAGAGCCACAGGATGTACTCGCCATCCTGCTTGGGCACCTCGAGGGGGACGACCACGTCGCTCTGGAGCTGCACGCCCTGACCGGCGCGGGTGATGCCGTAGCCACTCTTGATGACGGCCGTGTATCGACGCTTGCGTTGCTCCAGCTCGACCTGCAGCCCCTGGACGATGCCGTACCCGTGCAGGAACAGCGAGTGCCGATGCAGGGTGCGGCGATGGTAGAGCTGCTCGGTCAGCAGATCGTCGGCGGTGAGGCACAGGCCTTCGTAAGCGTTCAGGCGAACCAGTTGGTGCGAAAACATGCAGCGGTCTCCAATCAGCCGGGCTGATCGAACTGGATGGTGAACATCACGTGGACGGGCCGTTCCTGGCTCACCACGCCGACGATGCGGCGCAGGACCCCGGGGGCCCGCTCGCCGAACCGGGTCTCGAACCGCGAACGCGGCTCGAGCGTGAGGGTGAAGAAGCTGGTGTCGGCGCGCGCCGAGGGCTCCATCAGGTAGCACCCGGCCGCTTCGTCGTTGCGATAGCGCTCCACGACGTCCCGTCCACCGATGACGGCGTTGTGGCCCAGCGCCACGGGCCGCGCCTTCACCCGCTCCTTGATGCGGACCGGGGCCGAGGTCAGCACCCGCACCATCTCCTCGATGCCGCGGCGGGTGCCGCGGGTCCGATACAGGCGGATGGCCCGCCGCACCAGCTCGCGCTGCTGGTGGACCGGCAGGGAGCCGTCGAGCTCGAAGCCCACCCAGCTCGCCAGCCAGGGCAGGAAGCGGGCATCGGTCATGAGCGGATCGATGAGCTCGTTCAGGCGGTCCACCTTGTCCGTCACCCGCGTCTGCAGGTGCTGGAAGATGAACAGGAAGCGGCGCATGGGGTCGTCGTCGACCTCGATCTCGACGTGCTGCTCCTCGGGCTGGCCCGAGCCGTACTTCGCCAGGGCGCCGCTGCGGGTCCGCACGACCTCGCGCGAGGTCACCGGGCCCTCGCCCTGGAAGATGCCCGGCAGGAAGCGCAGGTAGCTGCGGACGGGCACGTGCAGCACGATCTGGTCCTCGATGCCCAGGTTCTTCGTGTCGCCGGCCGCGCCCACCACCCGAGGCACCACCGTCACCAGGTGATCGGGCACGTAGAAGCTGGCCGGCGCCCCGTTGGCGAGCACCCGCTCACCGACGATGAGGGTGCGCTGACCGCTGTTGGCGTGCTGGACCTCGACAGCGCGCACCATGCCCACCGACTCGCCTCGGCGGACCTCGACGAGCTTGTAGCGGACGGCGTTGGCCATGTTCCGCTGGAGGAAGCTCACCGCCGCCCGCACCGGGAACTTGATGGTGATGATCTGCTCGAGGTAGCGCAGGTCGCTCGTGGCCTCCCGCTTGACGAGGAGGTTCTCGTTCCGGCGCCGGCGCCGGCTCGGCAGACGGCGACGCCTCATTCCTCACCTTCCTCGGCGGCCAGGATGCGCACCCGCCGGATGACGAACAGGTCGGCCTTGTCGAGACCCAGGGTGGTGGTCCCCTGGCCCTTCTCCCAGCCCGGGAACTCCTTTTCACGCCCCTCGGTGACCTCGTAGAGCTGCACATCGGTGACGTGCCGGACCTCGGGGATGTCCGACACCATCCGGCCGAAGTCCTGGGCGTAGAGCGTGCCGCCGAACGGCCAGCCCTGACCGTCGATGCCGCCGGTGTACGGGTCCAGGAAGCCCTCGACCCACTGCGAGGCATCCTCGCGGACCTGGATGATGTTGGCATTGGGCCGGAGGCGGAGGGCCAGCGAGACATCGACCTCCTGGAAGGTGGCCAGGCGGACGTCCGGCCGCACATTCACCAGGCACCGCTTGGACAGGTACTTGCGGACGTGGTCCTTGAGGCCGGCCGCCAGGAAGGGGTCGGGCACCTTCTCGTCCTCGCGGCGGTGGGCCAGGACCACGATCGAGACCTGGCCATCCGCGCCCATCTCACCATCGCAGGCCGCGCGGGCGACCTCGCCGCTGGCCTCCTTGGCGATGATCTCGAAGTCGAGGCGGGTCACGGCCCGGTCGCGGCTCGTGAGGACCGAGGGGGCACGACGGATGATCTCGTCGATGCTCTCGGCGTCCCGACCCCCGGTGGCGGCCAGGAGGTTGTTCACCTCGACCACGTCGCCGTAGCCCTCGCTGCTATCCACCTGCATGGCGCCCACGTTCCCGACCTTGCCCGGGACCGTGTAGTAGACCTCCACGCTGATGTTGTAGTTGCCCACCGGCACCATCTTGCCGCGGATGCCATTGCCGAAGGTCAGGACCCCCTCGACCGGCTCGACGGTGAAGACCCGGTCGTCCTTGCTGGCCGTGAGCAGGCTGTTGCCCGGGGCCCGTCGCCACTCACGGCGCTGCCCATCGTCCTCGATGACCCAGACGCGCATGTCGGGGAAGCGGTCGGGGGGCAGCAGCCGCGCCTGGTCCGACTCGTCCTTGTGCAGGAACAGCGGGAAGTGGCGCAGCCGGACCTGCTGGTGGGGCACGCCCAGCCCGCTGAACTTCTCCATCCGGAAGGCGTGGAGGTTCACGGCATTGACCGTGTTCATGAGCAGGTGGGTCAGGGGCGGGAGGGCCGGCATCTCCTCGCCGGCGGGCGTCCGGAACAGGGCCCGGATCCAGGTCCCCGGCTCCGGGGCCTCCTCGACCTCATCGGCGACGGTGAAGTCCAGGACCCCGGAGCCGTTGAGCATGTAGCTCGGGCTGCCCGAGTCCTCGCCGGCGGCGGTGAGACGCCCCCAGCGAAGGCGACCATTGCCCGAGTCCTCGAGCATCTCCCAGTCCACCGAGATCCCGCGCGGGAGGTAGGACTCCCCGCGCACCTTGAACATCATGGCGTGCCGCGGCCCCTGCGGGAAGGGCGTGTCGAACTGCATGTACAGCGCCGTGTGGCCGCGCTCCGACTCGTCCTCGACCCCCACGTCGTCCTCGATGTCGATGAACGTGTCGAAGGGGTAGGTCTCGGAGAGCTTGCCGGCGGCCCGGCTGACGATCCGGGTCAGGCGGCGGTTCTCCTTGCGGAACTCCACCGACGCCACCTTGGCGCCAGGCAGATCCTCCTCGTAGGTGTCGAGGCCCATCGCCCCCTTGAGGCCCAGCTTGACGTTGTAGATCTTGATGACGTACGGCATCGGGGCCTTGGTCGGCTCCTCCTGGTAGGAGAGCGCCGCCTTGCCCATCTCGAAGCGCAGCCAGCAGGTCTCGCGGCCGGCCACGTCGGCCCGGTGCAGGCCGCGGAGCTGCTTCTTGGGATCGATCTCCAGCCGGATCTTGCGGCGGGCCGCGCGCAGAGGGCCGTCCTCGTCGGGGTCGAGGCTGGCGAAGGTGCACTCGTTGTACACGCCAGCCCGGTCGTAGACGACCCGCCACGAGTCGCTCGCCCGGTAGGTGAGCTGCATGTGGTACAGGTCGATGGGTTCCTCGACCATGAACCCGTCGAGCTCGAAGCCGAACTCGACCTCCACGATGACGGTCTTGCCGGCCCGGTTCTCGAACAGGTCGGAGCCGATGAAGAACTTCATGCCCACGAGGACCGGCAGGTTGGGCCCGGGCTGGAAGGGTGCCGCCGGCAGCTCCCAGGTGGGCAGCGGCGCGGCCCCGGAGCTCTCGGGGCCGCTCGCCAGGTGGACCTCGATGGGCCGCAGCCAGGTGAGCTGGACGTTGAGATCCTTGATGAATCCGCGGGTGTTCACCGTCTCGATGCGCTCGGCGCGCAGGTTGTAGCCGTCGTTGGCCATGTCGCTGAAGGGGCCGGTGAGGATGACGGTGGTGCCCTGGTAGCGGACCCGATCCGCGGGGATGACCTCCCACTGCTCGCCCCGACGGTAGCTCCACTTGTAGCGGGGCACATAGGCGTTGCGACCCGCGCCGATGGAGCGGTCGACCAGGGTGAACCGCACGGTCCAGCCCGACCGGATGGGCGGCATGTCCTGGATGAAGAACTCGAGGTGGCGACCGGTCTCCCGGACGTCCCAGTTGTTGATCATCCGCTCCTCGCCACCGCGATCGTCCCGCCAGGTGATCTCCAGATCCTCCTGCATGCGGTGGGCGAGCCAGCGCTCATAGTCCACGACGCCGCGGATCCAGTACTTCCCGTCGGCGATGGGCTCGGGCATCTCGGTGAAGTCGTCGGGATGGCCGATGTGATCCAGCTCGCTCAGGAAGGGCAGCCGGGCCTTGAGCGTGATCTCCGGGAGCCCGAGGACCTGCTCCTCCTCCTCGTCGACCGGGACCGGCTCCCAGGGGCGTTCGCCGTCACCGGTGTAGAACTCCCACTGGAACAGGCTCCCGATGGGGAGGCTCTCGTTCTGCGACCGGATGCGCAGCCGCCCCACGGGAGACGGCCGCTCCGGGTTCGGCACCATGCGAAGGAAGTCGTCATGGGAGATGTAGAGATACTGGAACGGGGTGTAGGCCCGGGGTCCATGCTCGATGGGGTCCATCTTGAAGAGCTGGATCCCCGCACCCTTGCCGAAGAGGATCGCCTTGCGGATGTCGGGGTGCGCCTCGAAGGGCAGCTCCCGCACCATGGGCTTCTTCCCGGCCTTCACGGCGACCATGCGGATCGGGTTGCAGTCGCTCACCGAGACCGTGTCCGTGGTGAGGAAGTGCAGCGGCTCGCCCGCCTCGCCCATCCGGGTCGAGCACCGGGAGAAGGCGGGGACATCCACCGCGCCGCTCTGCTCCCCGCGGTGCTGGAACGTCAGCGGGACCACCGCGGGACGGGCGTCCCGCCGCTCCTCGCCGATGAAGTTGAGGAAGTGGATGTAGGTCTTGTCCGGGACCCGGTTCAGCCGGTAGATGATCATCTCTGTCATCCACGCGAAGAGCTGAACGAGGGTCATGCCGGGGTCGGCATCGCCCAAGTTGGTCCACTCGGGACAGTACTGAGGGATGAGGGCGCGCGCCTCGCGGACGATGTCCTCGTAGCGGCGGTCATCCAGGTTCGGTGGTGTGATCGGCATGCGCTGCTCTTACCCGCCAGGATTCAGGAGCAGGTCGAGATCCTGCTCACTCTGGGTGGTCTTGACCTTGTAGTTCACCTTCACGCGGACCGTACCCGAGGGATCGGGCCAGGCGTCCACGCTCAGGACGTTCACGCGGGGCTCCCATCGCTTGATGGCGCGCTCCACGTGGCTGGAGATGAGATGGGAGGTGGCGAGGGTGTTGGGCGCGAACATCAGCTCGTGGATGCGACACCCGAAGTCGGGCATCATCTGGCGCTCACCGGGCTTGGTACCCAGGATCAGCGTCAGGTTCTCCTTGATGTTCTGCTCGTACTCGCTCATCTCCACGGCACCGGTGGAACGGTCGAGCTGGAACGGAAACTTCCAGCCCCGTCCGAGGAAGTCCTTGCGCATACCCTCCCTCGCGCTTCGGGTGGGGGGCATTCCACCACACGGGATGCGGTCTGTGGAGGGATGGGGAGAGATTCCGACCCTCACCGAGGAGGATCCCGTGCTGGACGGGACGACCGCCGCGGAGCGGACCGTTCCGGGGGCGGGGATGGGCGGGGCGGACGGGGCGGGCCCCTCGACGGATCCGTCGCGCCGGGATCCTGCGCCGAGACGCAGCGCGGCCGCCCCGAAGAGCGGCCGCGCGAGAAGAGCGTTGATCTCCGGCGGATCCGCCGGTCAGCACCATCACTCGGGGTTGGTGTTGCCCACGAACCAGAACTGGGTCCGGGAGGTCTCGGCCGTGTCGTGCATGTGGCGCACGCCGACGACGAGAGCCTCGGGGTTGAACTTCTTGAAGCTGCCCTCGAACTTGACCTTGCTGCCGGGGATGACCTTGCCGTTGAGCGGCGTGGTGCAGCGTCCCTGGACCAGCGTACGCGCCAGACGGTTCATCTCGGCCTTGGCCATCTCGGCCGCGGCCGAGTCGGAGTTGACGAAGACATCGACGATGTGATGCTCGGCCTTCCACGTCACCGGCTCGGGGGCGCCGCCACCCCCGATCCCGTCCGTGCCACTGGCCTCGAGCTCGCCCTTCACCTGCTTCTTGGTCATGTAGTCCCAGCCGAAGACCTTGACCTTGGTGGGGATCTGCCGGTCGGAGACGGTGTACTCCATGTCGATGATGTCGTTCTGGGCGACCGCCTCCGACGGGTTGGAGAACTGCGGCTTCTTGAAGTGGACCTTCCCCTCCTCGGCGTAGACCAGGTAGCCATTGCGACCGGCGAGCCGCTTGAGGAAGGCCAGGTTGGACTCGGCCCGCTGGAAGACGTAGGGGCGCTCTCCCGCCGTCTGATCCACGGTGCCCTGGTCGACCCCACCGGCGGAGAGCACGTCGCCCGCGACGGCCGAGTCCTTGATCTTGTCGTCGGGCTTGCCGCCCCACACCTTGGTGGCGTTGCTGGCGGCGAGCTTGACGAGCGGGTCCATGGCCACCACCGTGAACCGCTCCGTGCCCTGCTTCCAGGCGTGGGTGATTCCGGTGATGTAGCCCTTGAACACCTTCGTATCGGATGGCGCGAACGAGATCTCCACGTCCTGGCCGATGGCCAACGAGGACGGGACGTTCGCGTCCGGAGCGAAGGTCAGCCGAGCCACGCCGATCTTGTCGAGGTGGGTCTCGACGGAGATCCGGGACAGGCCGAGCGGCGCGTCCTGCGTGAACTCCGTGCCGTTCAGCGTGACCTTGAAGCCGGGTGTCGTCGCCTTGTGGGCGGAGAGGCTCTCGGAAGTGGCGTCAGCAGCCATGGTCATTGCCTCTAGGGAGAGAGGTGAGTGAGGGCGTCAGCCGACCCGGAGCGACCCGGGCCGGCCAGACCGGTCAGTCGATACCCAGGTCGTCCGCGGTGTCGCGGGCGTCCTCGACGAAGTCCTCGAGCTTGGACTTGCCGTCCTCGGCGTCCTCGGAGGCGCCCTCGGCAGCCTCGGTGACGCCGTCGCCGGCGCCAGCGCCATCAGCACCCACATTGTCGGTCGTGCCCGAGCCGTCCGAGCCGCCCGAGACGAACCCGGCCTTGCCAGCGGCCGAGCCGCTCTTGCCGGAGCCCTCGTCGCCGTCGTCACCGGCATCATCCTCGCCGGCCTCCTCCGCATCGTCGGACCCGCCGCCGTCATCGGAGCCGGTCTCCTTCTCGGGCCGGTCGCCAGTCGCGTCGGACTCGTCGCTGGCCTGGGCACCCGTCGTCGGCCCGTCATCCTCGCTCGTGCCGCCGTCGCCGCCGCCGTCGTCGGAGCCACCGGCCCCCCCGCCAGCACCGCCGCCAGCGTCGCCGGCACCGGAGTCGCCGCCACCGGAGTCATCGCCCGAGTCGTCGTCGCCCGAGTCGTCGTCGCCCGAGTCCTCCTCGCCGGAGTCATCGCCCGAGTCCTCCTCGCCGGAGTCGTCGCCCGAGTCCTCCTCGCCGGAGTCGTCGCCCGAGTCCTCCTCGCCGGAGTCGTCGCCCGAGTCCTCTTCCTCGCCAGGCGGAGCCTCCTCTTCCTCCTCGGACTCCTCGTCCTCGGCGGCGTCCTCCTCGGACTCCTCCTCCTCGGACTCCTCGTCCTCGGCGGCGTCCTCCTCGGACTCCTCGTCCTCGGCGGCGTCCTCCTCCTCGGACTCCTCGTCCT